>JAWNZB010000029.1:0-21987 GCA_038447835.1 Candidatus Igneacidithiobacillus chanchocoensis
GGCACGGCGGCGGCACGGCAGCGCATCGATGTGTTGCTGGCGCAGGAACCGTGGCCGCAGTACCAGCCCCAAGTCGAGGCGCTTGCCGAGCAAGACTGGGTGGCCGAGACCCAGGCCGCCTTTCCGGCGCAGCAATTCGGTCGCCTCTGGGTCGTGCCGCATTGGGCACAGGCGCCGGTCGATGCCCTGACCCTGCGCCTCGACCCGGGGCGTGCCTTCGGCACCGGCTCGCACGCCACCACCGCCCTCTGCCTCGAGTTTTTGAGCGAGGCAATTCAGGGCGGCGAGGCCGTTCTCGATTATGGCTGCGGCTCGGGCATTCTCGCCATCGCCGCGCTGCTCCTCGGCGCGAAGACAGCGCTGGGGGTCGATACGGACCCCGTCGCCCTCGAAGTGGCGCGGGAGAATGCTGAACAGAATGGGGTTGCGTCGCTATTGTCCCTCGCCCTCCCCGCGGTCGAGAAAGAGCAACGGTATCCTGTAGTGGTTGCCAATATCCTCGCCGCACCTCTCGTCGAGTTGGCGCCGCTGTTGGCGCGGCGGGTGCAGGCGGGTGGGAAGATCGCCCTGTCTGGACTGCTGGTGGAGCAGGAGCCCTTGCTGCTGGCCGCCTATGCACCGTATTTTTCTCTACGACCGGCCCAGAGAAGGGACGGTTGGTCATTGCTGATGGGCGAACGTTTCGTGGGAGAAGAAAATGGAAGTCCAATGTCCACGTTGTGAATCGACCTTTGCGGTAGACTCCATGGTGCTGCGCGCGCACCAGGGTGCGCTGCAGTGTAGTGTCTGCGGCGAGACCTTTCGGGTGCCGGTGGCGGGAGCAGCAATGAGCAAATCCCGGGACTCCTCCCCACCCCGAAACGGCGGCCTGGGACGCTGGCTTCTCTTGGCCGTCATCCTCATGCTGGTCTTGGTGTTGATCGTGCAGGTGCTGTGGTGGACGCGCAGTTACGCCTATCTGGCAAGTGCTGCGCCGGTGCGCAGTTTTTTGCTGCAGTCGGCCCAGCGTTTTGGGGTGACCATGCCTTGGCCCGGTCCCAATGCGGAAATCCATATCGGCCACAGCACCGTCACGCCCTTGCCTAATCATCTGGCAGTGATTCGTGGCACCCTCGAGAATACTTCGGGAATGGTGCAGACCTACCCGCAGATTCAAGTGGTTCTCAGTAATGCCTATGGGTCGACCATTGCGACCCTGCAATTTGCCCCAAGTGCCTATTTGCCCAAAGGCATCCAACCCTCTGAGGGTTTCTCACCCGAGAGCCGCGTAGATTTTGTTTTGCAGGGGCCCAAACTGCAGGCGGTGCCAGGATATCAAGTCACTATCCTGAGGCAGCCCTGATGTCCGAGCGCGAGCAAATGCCCAGCCTGCGCGAATGCGTCGATAGCGAGGTGACGCGCTATTTTGCCGACCTCGGCGGTGAGGTTCCCCGCGAGCTGCATACCAAGGTCATGGAAGAAGTCGAACGCGCTTTGCTGGAGACGGTGTTGCGCCACAGCGAAGGTCGGCGCGGCGATGCCGCCCAGTGGTTGGGTATCAATCGCAATACCCTGAGCAAAAAGATCCAGCGTTACGGATTGGACGTCTGAACCAAGGCCTTGCTCTGCCCGTCACTGCCAGCTTCCGATTGAAAATGCTGGTAGTAGGCCAGTACCTTGGGCACGTAATTCTGCGTCTCCTGAAAGGGCGGAATGTGATAGCCCGCCTGTATCACCGCCTGACTGCCGGCATTGTAGGCGGCAAGGGCCAAGCGCAGGTCGCCGCTGAAACGATGCAACAGCTCCGCTAGGTAGGCCGCCCCGCCGCGGATATTTTGCTCGGGACTGAAGGCATTCTGCACCCCAAATCGGCTTGCCGTGGCCGGCATCAACTGCATGAGCCCTATCGCCCCTTTGTTGGATACCGCGCCGGGATTGAAGCCCGATTCGACGCGAATGACCGCATTCAGCAGCGCCGGGCTCAGCCCATACTGGGCGGCAGCGGCCTTGACTAGGGGTTGCAAGGTCTTGCGCGCCGCCGGATTGAAATCCGCCCGCGCCAATTGCGTCGGCATTCTTGGGGTATGCATCACCAAGTGGTATTGCTGCTTGTGCTGGGGCAGATTGGTTAGGTGTACCACCCCATTACTGTCGGTATATTCGTAGATGTCTGCCTGGGCAACGGGTGCCAAGGAGCAAGCCAGTACGGCGAGCAGGGGCAGACACCGGTGCTTCATTTGACGACTCGCAGGCTGGGTCGCTGCGGCTCGGTAGTCTGTCCCTTCTCCGTCTTGGGATCGGGGTCGACGGGCAGGATGGGTTCGGGAAAGCCCATTCCCTCTTGGGTTTCGGCGGCATAGATGGCTACTACCGCCGCCATGGGCACGGAAATACGCCGTGCCACGCCGCCAAAGCGGGCCTGAAAATGGATCCAAGCGTCTACCATCTGCAGCCCGTGCACTGCCGATGGCGAAAGGTCCAGCACGATACGACCATCGCGATCATAGCCCGGCGGAACCTCGACACCAGGGTAGTCTACCTTGACCACCACGAATGGCGAATAGCCCTGGGCCACACACCAGGCGTGGATGGCGTCCAGCAGAAAGGGTTTGGAAGACTCCGGCAACAACTGCATTCCCCTCTTCACGATGCACTCCTTGGCTAATTAGCACAGATGCGGCGCATGACAAGTTTTTCGGCCATGCGTAACGCCGCAATTATCCTACCAAAAGGGTTGCCGGGTCGATTCTTTGCGGTTGTGCAGGTAGATGCTGTGGAGTGCGAAGATGAGAGATGGGCAACCTGCCGCGCCAGTCATTGCGGCGGTTGCCAAGGTACACCCCATCGCGTTGCTTACGCGCGCTTAGACCGGTCGGCCACACTCGCCGCAGAACTTGTCGTCGGCAGACAAAGGGGCGCCGCAGCCACGGCAGAACGTGGGATGGGTTGCTGCCGTGTTGCTTGGACTCACCGGCTCTGCTGGCGATACGGGAGTCTCAGGGCGCGCAGCCGCTGCTCGCTGGGAGGCTTCGCGGGCTGCCTGGCGCGCTTGCTCGGCTGCCTGACGAGTCCGCTCCGCCATCTTCGACACACCACTCATGACGCCATCCACAAACGCCGAACCCTCCCCCGGATCCACAATTTTGGTATTGATGTCATAGAGGTAGGCGAGCCCGAGCATGAGCACGTTGTTGGGAATGGCGACCACCAAGACGAGAAAGCAGGCGACGGTTAGCAAAGCGCTGACGGGGTAGAGATGGTCGTTGAAGGTGACATGGAACATATAGCCGAGGCTGCTGTCGGCAAAGCCCTCTATTCCAGCAGAGGCAAACGGGTTGACTAGACTCTGCAGAAATTCGGTCACCACCCCATAGAGTTGCGGGCCAAGCAGGCCAACGTAACCGGACATCAACGCCAATACATAGGCAGCTACGCCAAAGACGAGGAGCCCGATGAGGGCAGCCAGGGCAGCAAGACTCAAGAGCAAAAAGATCACCGGGCCGGGGCGATGGCGGGCGACCGCGAGCACGTGGCGAAAGGCACCAGAAACGGTTTCACCAAACCAGAGGGCGGGCCCCGTGAGGTTGAACATGACGAAAAACATCATGACCAAGACAACGTTGGCGAGAAAAATGGCGGGGAAGATCAGTAGCGAAAGAATCCCTCCGAGAACAGGGATACGGCAAATTTCGACCAAGATGACTTCGACGATGATTACCGCAATTACCAACAAGTACTCGATGACAATAAGGCCAATGAAGCGCGGCAGGGTAAACAGGCCGAAACTGAGGCTTTGCACCAGGGAGGGCAACGCGCGATCCTGCGCCACCGCGCTTAGAAAATGCCCGGCGCCCAGGTATCCGGCGCCGACAAGGATCATCAACAACAAGGCCCCAGCCAGCCCAGCGAAAATGCTGTGGGTAGACGAGAGTAGACCAAACAGGGTAAGACCAATGAGGTAAGCCATGCCAAAAATGGCAATGGGCTGCCAAAGGGTAAGACCCTGTAGCGATTTGCTGATAATACTAAAATCCAGATTCGCGATATCGGTTTTCATGGTGGCGGCTCCTGCGCGGGATATTATAGTGAGGATGCTAGGTCAGGTGGTGACCGCAATTGCCACAAAAAGCATCGCCCATGACGATCTCGTGGTGGCAATTTGGACAGCGATTCGCATCGCTCTGGATCGGTGTCGCCACTTGCGTTGCGAATGCCTCTTTACGCTCCTCGGGTACTGCTACCCTGGCGGCAGGGCTAATGGCCGGCAGCAGGCGAGTATTCTGCTCTACCTGTACCAAAATCGGGACAATGACGGCGACGACAAAAATCATCAGCGCAAAAAGCGCCATACCGAGATTCGCCATGCGCTGAATTTGGTCACGTCCGCGGTTACTCTCGGCGGTATTGATAGCATTACTGTAATCGCTAAAATATTGTTGCGTAAGCAGGTCGGAAGTAGATAACTGCTGATTGAATAAGCCATTGCTGGTAGCTACGGCCTGAAAGACGCCTTCTTTTTTAGCATAATCGATGCCAGTGCCAAGGTAGTCTTCCCAGCCAGAAACAAAGGCCGAACGGTAATCCTTCGGTAACGCTGCCAAGCGATTGATGACTTGCTGTTCATTGGCTACCGAAATGTTGTATTTGGAAATAATCGAGATAATCTCTTGACCATATTCTTGGCCGAGCTTCAGGTTAACCTTTTGTTGCGCAACACTGGCTTGGTTACTTGGCAGATTTCCCAATAGTGTGGTGCGAGCAGCAGAATCAAAGCGGGGAACATGGAAATTTCCCTGATTCGCCAAAGAGCCAAACGCAAAAATGATGGCAGCCACCAAAGCGAGAATGGCTACCACCAAAGAAACCCACTTGGCCAAAGAAAAAAGCCCGGAGCTCAAAGAAAACGGTCGAGCGTTCTGCAGCATATACTATTCCTTATATGGTTGGATGCCAGTGGCTTACTGACCTGATCCGCTAATGGCTGGACGATTGGCTGCCGGCGGAACCATATTGGGGTTCTGTAGTTGCTCGAGATTGTTATTAACGGAATTGTTCTCATATTGCAGAGAACTGCCAGCGCTGGGCACAACGGTTGCGTGCATGAGGTAATTATCAACCGCCTTGCGCTCGGTGTTCATGCGCATGCGCAGATCATCATTACGCAAGCAACGCTGGGTGCTGATGCTACAGTCACTGGCGTAGCTGCTGCTGAGATGAAAGAAGTTGACAGCCGCCTGCTTGGCCAGGGCAAAGCTCTGTTCTTGCGCCGGAGTGAGGCCGCCCACGGTCATGCCAGCGAATTGGCCGGCATAACTTGCTGCTTGGTTTTGCATCTGCTGCCAGCAGCTCTGTTGACTGCCGTAACCCGAGCCCGCAGACAGGGAGCATTGCTCCAGCGAATTTTTCATATTGTCCTTGGCGGCTTCCCACGCGGTAACAAACTGGCGCGAGACGTTGATGCCTGCCTGCTTGACGCCCGCTTGGGCCTGGGCCTGCTGCATGGAGATGGGCATCGCCGGAACCTGGGTATTGTATTTGGCCGAGCAGCCAGCAAGTAGGCCCAGGCTAAGAACGGCTAGCGCACTTGTGGAGCGAGCGGAGCGAACAATACGTTGCATAAAACCTCCAATTTTGCATTAAAGATCAGTCATTTCCACCAAAGGGGGAGAGTAGTTTTTTCATTTGTTCGTTAGTCATGCCGTGTTGCTCGCCAGCTTCGCTAGGTGTCGAAGGCCGTTGTACGGGGTGTGGCAGCGGTGTCGCGGGCCTTGAATGGGGCGGCTGGACGACGGGTATTTTGACGACGGGTACTTTGACCACTGGGACACTTACCGTTGGCGCCGCTTGGGGTTTTGCTGCTGGCGCACTACTGAGCGCGGGGCTGCTTACGGGTGCCGCCACGGATTGGGTCGACGCCGCGGGCGCCGCTGCGGAAACTGCGCTGGCGGTGGATGCCGCCGGTGCTGCGGGCAACGCACTGCTGGTAGCGGCGGTGACCGCCGGGGAAGTCGCGCGCGGGCGCAGAAAGAAATACGCAGCGGCAGCAGCAATCGCCAAAACGAGCACTATGGCAACAATGATTCCAATCTTTTTGCCCGGCCCGGCTTTTTTGGGTAACACCGCGACTGGAGGGAGTTCGCTGCCGGTGTCAGGCAGAATGCCTTTTCCACAACTACGACAAAACGCACCCACCCCGAAAGTGGCGCCGCAGGTCTTACAGAATTTTTCGTCGCCTGGAACTGCTGCTAGCACCGCTGGCTGCGCTTCCTGCTGATCTCTGGAGGTGCTGGAGACTAAAGGCGGCACGGCAGCAGTCGTCGAGTGCCGCGGCTCTGGTGCTAGAGGTGGCGCTCCTACTGTTGGAGAGGATGGGACAGCAGCGCCAGCGGAAACCTCTGGGAGATCCGCAGCCTGCTCGCTCTTTGCTGCCAGCTCCTCGGCAGCAGGCGGGGTTTGTACGTCTGCAGCCATAGGAGAAATGTCGGCCGGTTTTTCTGGCGAAGGTAATGATTCTGCAGGCAGCGTTGTCGGCTGGGGTTCTGGCGCCGCCGGGGCAAGCGGCATATCCCTAGGGTCTGCGGCGCTGGTCAGGGTCGGCGTGCTGCTGGTATCCGCCACTGGCTCGGCAAGCACTGCTTCTTCGTCCGTAGTCTCTGGCGTTTGCGTGTACATCGCTGCGGCAGGGGTCTCGGTTATGGCAGATTCGCAGGGTTGCAACGCAGGCGCCAAGGTTTGTGGTTCTGCTGGCAACGCAACAGCAGTTGCCTCTGCGCTCGTCTCTGGCGTCGGGTCGGCGGCAGTCTCGTTGGCAGCCGGTATTTCGGCTTGCTCTGCCGCTGTGCCAGTCTCGGATGATGCCGGGTGGGGCACTTCCGGTGCCGGAACCATCCCATGGTCTTGCGTTTCTGTTTGCTCCGAAGCGGGAATGGACGTGCTCGCAGAGGCAGAAGACGGCGGCAGGTCTACCCCAGCAGCCTGTGGTACCGACGATTGCGCCGCAGCTGCTGTGTCTACCGCTGTATCGCGATGATCGGTTCCACACTGCGGGCAAAAGCGCTTGCCATTGAGTGCAGTGCCGCAGGAGCGACAGAACTTGGGAGAAGTGGAAACTGGAGGAGGCGATTGCAGATGTGCCCCACAGTGAGCACAGAATTTTTTCCCGGGCAGATTTTCTCCCCCGCAAGCGGCGCAACGCATTTCTTCTCCTTTTGGTGTTGCTCGGATCTTGATGTACATTGCCACCTAGCAATGGCAGGAGCACCGTCAAGACCAACGATAAGCTACAAAATTATGAATGGATGTTACCCCAGCAAATCGAAAACAATCAAGGTTAATTCTTCCCAAGTGTCAAGCATAAAAAAGGCCGCTCGAGAGCGGCCTTTTTACCCAAAACGGGCTTAGAGAATGCCAGAAAGACTGTGCACCAACTGCGCCTGCAAGGGCGGTACGGCGTCCTTGAAAGAGAGATTGACGCGATTGGCGGTGGAAACGATACGGGTGCGGTAGTACATCCAGTGACCTTCGCCAGCGACCTGCTGTGTGGTGGTGGTGCTGGTGCCTTGCTGCAGATTGGAATTGGTTTGCTGCTGCACAGCTTGCTTGCTGCGTTCGGCAACCTGCACGTCGGTGATCATCGCGTAGGTGACATCTTTGACCAAGGAGTCGGCAACAAGTCCGATCGCACCGCCCACCAGCCCGCCAGCGCCGGCTCCCGTCCAGCTCTGGCCAATGGTGGCGCCGGCAATAGCGCCAAAAGCGGCGCCACCAAAACCGTTGCTCAAGGATTTGTTTGCCGCTGCTTCCGACATCTTGCCCACGGAAAGTACATTGATCTGCAACATATAATGCGCCTGGTTATAGGGCACAATGCGATATCCCTGATTGGTTAGATTGGCATCGATTTCTTGTTCGAGGGCGGCAACGTTGAGGGTTTTATCGGAAGTATTCTTGAATTGGACGTAAACGGTCTGTTCAGACGGCGGCACGGGATTTAGGAATATGGTGTTAGACATTTTGGTCTGCACATCGAGGTTTTTATGCTCAAGCGCCACCTGGGTTGCCGCACAGCCAGATAGGGCAATGGCCGATCCAGCAAGCAGGCCGTAACCAACAGCGCGGAACTTGAAATTACGTAGAACAGACATGTTTCCTCCAAAACAATGAGGACCTTGCGGCCAAAATGTGACGGTTTCTGTAACCGTTATTCATTGTAGAAGATAATTGGGATGCTGCAAGGGGGTGCAAGCTTGGCAGGATGCCGCGACGGAGGCTTTTCCATCGCGGCACAGCAAGTTAGGTTAGATGGTACTGCACCAGCCGTTCGACTTCGTTCTTGGCACCGAGGATTACCGGCACCCGCTGGTGCAGCCCCTGTGGCTGGATGTCGAGGATGCGCTCGCGGCCGGTGCTGGCCGCCCCGCCCGCCTGTTCGATGAGAAAGCCCATGGGGTTGGCTTCGTAGAGCAGGCGCAGCTTGCCAGGCTTTTTGGGGTCGCGGGTATCGAAGGGATACAAGAAAATGCCGCCACGGCAGAGAATGCGGTGCACGTCGGCGACCATGGAGCCAACCCAACGCATGTTGAAGTCGCGCTCGCGCGGTCCGGTTTTGCCGGCATTCAATTCGGTAATGTAGCGCTGCACCGGGGCTTCCCAGTGGCGCTGATTGCTGGCATTGATGGCGTACTCGCTCGTGTCTTCCAGAATGCGCATTTGCGGATGCGTGAGGACGTATTCGCCCACCTCTGGCAGCAGGGTAAAGCCATTGACCCCAAAACCGGTGCTGTAGACCAGCATGTTGCTGGAACCGTAGAGGGCGTAGCCGGCACAGACTTGCTGCGTGCCCGGCTGCAAGAAGTCGGCGAGCTGCGCATCCCGCCCCGCCACGGGCGCCTTGAGGATGCTGAAAATGGTACCGACGCTGATGCCCACATCGATATTACTGGAACCATCCAAAGGATCGAAAAGCAGCAGGTACTTGCCGCGCGGCACCCCGGCCGGAATGGCGTAGGGGCCGTCCTCTTCCTCGGAAACCATCCCTGCCAAATGCCCCGTCCAGTCCATCGACTTGAGGATGGCATCGTTGGCGATCACGTCGAGTTTTTTCTGCACCTCGCCCTGTACGTTGCCAGTTTCCGCGCTGCCCAAGGCGCCGACCAGGGCACCACGATAGACTTGAGAGCCGATGAACTTGCAAGCGACCATGAGATCGTTGAGTAGTGCGGCAAAGTCGCCGGAGGCCTTGGGGTAAAGGCGGGTTTCTTCGATGATGAATTGACTGAGAGTGGTACCGATCTGCATTGCTGAGGATCCTTCTGGCGGGTTCAACAGGCGCTCATGGCCAAACGAAAGGGGATGGTGGATTCTAGCGCGCGGCTTGGCCCAGGGTCCATCCACTCGAGAAACTGGATGTGCAGGCGATGGATGCCGCCGCTAATTTTGGGGTAGATCTCGATGGATGCCACTTCCACTTGTATCAGCGAGAGGGGCTGCTTGGGATTGAGCGGCATCCCAAAGCGGCCATGCTCTGCCAACTCGCTCTGCCAACCGAGGGATTCACGCAAAAAACGCAGAATGAGCTGGCTGCTGCTCTCCAGGGGTGCCAATTCATCGCGCCAGTGTTGGAAATGGCTAGCGCGGAAGACGGAACTTTGCTGCTCCCAAAAGGCCAGCAAGGGAAGGTCGGCGCCGGTGAGACCGCCAGCGACCGATTGTCGCCCGCGCCCGAGTTGCAGCAGCTCTTGCTGCCGCAACACATCGGCAAAGTTCTGGCGTCCATCGCGCAGGGTTTGTTGCTGCTCGCGCAGCCGGCTCTCCCAGGCCTCTAGCGCCGCGGCGTTGACCTCGCTCGAGGCCGCCCAGGCGTGCAGCACCTGAATGAGGCGATCGAGTTCCAGCAGGAGATCGACCCGCAATTCGGGCCGTTGAAAGAAGTCGAGAAGTTCGAGAAAAGTGCGCAAAACGCTGCGCAGCCGATTGGCCTCGGCAATATTCTCGTCCAGGCACTGAAACAGTCCCTCGAGGCGGAGGAGGGAGCGCGTTCGCTCCTGAAGCGCAGTTTCGTATATGGCCATTGTTGATTTCTTTCGAATCCCACAACGGAGAGTGCCACAAGCCATGGCGAGACGCAAAAAACCTTACGGGTGAAAGTGTTGCCACCAGTCTTCGAGGCGCACGCGCAGCGCCTGCGGGCTTTGCAGATTGGGGATGATCCACCGCGCCACCCGCCGCCGCTCCTCGGGATGCACCTGCTGCGCAAGGACGGCAGCGCCGATCGCTGCCGGCCAACCGCGTTCGGCAAGACGCTGCTGTTGCAGCCAAGCCGGGCAGTCGATGAGCAGAACGCCATCGAGAAGGGGTGGGTAGCCACTCTCGACGAGCAGGGGCAGAACCCAGAGAAGGACGGCATCCGGTTCTTGCGCAGTAAGGGCGGCAGATTCGGCCAAAAAACGCTGGCGTATTTGTGGGTGCAGCAGTTCTTCCAACCAGCGTTTGGCCGCTGGGTCGGCAAAAATCCGCTGGCGTAAGCGCGGGCGATCAAGCGCGCCCCCGGCGTCCAGCATGTCTGGACCAAAGTGGCGGGCAATTGCCGTTAGGTTGGCATGACCGGGGGCAACCAAGTCGCGTGCGAAGTGGTCGGCATCGAGAACCTTTGCCCCGAGCCCCGCCAAGATCTCGGCAGCGAGGCTCTTACCGCTCGCCACCCCGCCGGTCAGACCGATGCGCTGGCTCATCCGGGTGCGGCTACATGCAAAAACTGCTCGATCACGACCTGCGGCCAGAGCAGCATCACCGCCGCTCCAAAGGCCAAATAGGGGCCGAAGGGAATGGCGTAGTCGCGACCTTTGCCTGCGGCAAGAACCCCAATAGCCACCAATCCGCCGCTCAATGCCGCCAGAAAGAGGGCAAGAAACATGCTCTGCCAGCCCAACCACGCACCGATCATGCCGAGGAGCTTGAAGTCACCATGCCCCATGCCCTCGCGACCGCTCAGACGAAGGTAGAGTTCGGCGAAGCCGCGTAAAACCCCATAGCCAAGGAGCAGCCCCAGTCCCGCATCGAGGGGACTCGCGAGAGCAAAATGCGGCGAGAGCCAAGCACTGGCGTTGAGGAGCAGACCCAAGAGCATTCCTGGCTTGGTGATCCAGTCTGGCAGGAGATAGGTTTCGAGATCGATGAGGGTGAGGGCAAGCAAGGCCCAGAGATAGACGAGGGCAGGAAGTAGTTGCCCGTGCCAGCCGATCACCCAGGCCGCGAGGACCGCGAGCAGAGCGGCGAGGATTTCGACCAAGGGGTAGCGCCAGGAGATCCCACCCTGACAGTAGCGACAGCGGCCAAGCAACAAAAGCCAGCTCAGGACCGGAATATTGTCCCAGGGGCGCAGGGCATGGCCGCATTGGGGACAGTGCGAACCCGGAAAGGCGATGGATTCGCCGCGCGGCAGGCGGTGGATAACGACATTGAGAAAACTGCCGACCAGCAGCGCCACAAGGATCAGCAGCCCCCAGGCCCAGGGTTCAAGAATTGGAGTCATAACGATCACTTGGCTGACTCAACTGCAGCCGCAGGGTGCAGGAACGCGGGCTGATACCCAAATTTTGGGCGCAGACCAAGACGCGATTCTGCTCCGCGGTGAGCTGGGTACGCAGCAGTTCTCGTTCTGCCGCCCGCAGCCGTCGCGCTAGGGGTGAGTCGCTACCGGCGGTCCCTTGCGCTGGCGCCGCGCTCTCACTACCCAGATCCGCAACGCGAATTTCCGTACCGCTGTGCAGGGCCAGGGCTCGTTCGAGGAGATTTTCGAGCTCGCGCACATTGCCGGGAAAATCTTGGCGCACAAGCCATTGCAGAGCCTCTGCCTGCAGGTGCGGCACTGGTTGGTTTTGCCGCCGGGCAATGCGCTGCAGAAGCGCCTCGGCGAGCAAGGGGATATCCTCGCGGCGCTGGCGCAGGGGCGGAATCAGCAGGGGAACCACATAGATGCGATAGTACAAATCGGCACGGAAGCTGCCGGCTTCGATGAGTTGCTGTAAGTCGCGGTGGGTAGCGGTAATCAGGCGAATGTCGATAGGGACTTCGCTGCTGGCGCCCACCGGGCGGATACTGCGTTCTTGCAGGGCACGCAGGAGCTTTGCCTGCATGGCGAGGGGAATATCGCCAATTTCGTCAAGAAAGAGGGTGCCGCCATCGGCAGCCAAAAAGAGACCGCTGCGTTTTTGATGGGCGCCGGTGAAGGCCCCCTTCTCGCTGCCGAAGAGTTCGCTTTCCAGCAAGTTTTCGGGGATGGCAGCGCAGTTGACGGCCACGAAGGGCTTCTTGCGGCGTGGGCTGGCGTCATGGATGGCGCGCGCAGTGAGCTCCTTGCCGGTACCCGATTCGCCAGAAACGAAGACTGGCGCATTGCTGCGTCCCAGGACGCGGATTTGCTGGCGCAGATCCCGCATCGCCGAACTCTCCCCCACCAAACGCTCAACACCGGCGCCGAGTTCCTCAGGCTCCAGCGTGGCCAGGGCCTGGGCTTGCTCGACCAAGCGCCGCAGCCGATGCAGCTCGATGGGTTTGGTCATGAAGTCGAAGGCTCCGGCTTGCATCGCCTCGACGGCGCCCTCGGTAGAGGCGTAGGCGGTGATGACCGCTACCGGAAGTTGGGGGAATTGGCTACGGATATGGCGCACCAGCTCGAGGCCATTGCCATCGGGCAGGCGCAGGTCGGTTAGGCAGAGACTGAAGGGGAATTTGCTGAGGGCCTCCCGCGCCTGCTGCAGACTGTGGGTGGGCACGACGGTGAAACCCATTTCGGAAAGGGTAATGTCGAGCAGCTCGGTGATCGCCGGTTCATCATCCAGGACCAAGGCGCGGGCGCGCTCACTCATAGCAGTGTGCCCAGCTGCAATTCGGGGAGGGAAAAGACGAATTCCGCCCCGCCCTGGCGATGGTTGCGCGCCTCGATATCGGAGCGGTTGGCGCGCAGGAGCTCGCGCACCAAGGGCAAGCCAAGCCCGGTGCCGAGGGATTCGGTGGTGAAGAAAGGTTCAAAAATGCGCTCCAGATTTTCTTCCGGGATACCCTGGCCATAATCGCGTACACGAATTTCTACAGCCCTTTGATTCTGCACGGGCGTCAGCAGAATTTCCACACGCAGGGTCTGCCCTGGCGGCTTGCCGTGCTGTGCGGCATTCAGCAACAAATTGGTAAAAACCTGCTGTAATTGTTCTGGATCACAACTCACCAAGGGCAGGCCATCATTACTGTGCAGCTCCACATGCAAGTCGTGCAGGCTGGGATCTTCGCGCAACTGACTCAGAATTTGTGGCAGCCAAGCGGCGAGGGCGATGGGGGCGGGATGGGCGGCACGCGGTCGTGACATCTCCAGCACCGAGTCAACAATACGGTTGAGGCGCTGGGATTCGCGATCGATGATCTTCAATAGGCGTTCGCCGCCGGTATCGAGGGAGCGCTCGGCAAGGAGTTGGGCGGCATGGCGGATGGCGCTCAGGGGGTTGCGGATTTCGTGCGCAATATTGGCGGCCAGGCGGCCGAGGGCGGCCATTTGCGCCTCCCGTTGTTTTTCCCGCAGGCTACTCGCGTCGCGCAGGGTGAGCAAACGAAACGGCGTGTTGGCGAGGGCGACGCTACGCAGCCAGAGCAACTGTTTGCCGCTCACCATTTTCGTTGTGCGAATGGAGAGCTCGCGCTCGGGAATCGCATCGGCATGGCGAAGGAATTCGCCCAAATCCGGCTGCACCTGGTCGAGTACGTAGGGATGGTCGACGTCTTCGGGCAGTTGCGCCAGATCGCGGGCCAAGGGGTTACTGAACAGGACGCGATCCTGGCGATCGAGGACCAGCAGGCCGGCATCGAATTGGCGAATGATTTCCCGATTGAGGGTGTTGAGATCGAGGATTTCCTGCGCCCGTAGGGCGTCTTGGCGAGCGCTGCGCTCGCGATTGCGCACCAGATTGTCGGCCAGGTAAGCGACCGCAAAAAGCGCCAGACCGTAGATCAGCACCTCGCCCGAACTGAGCTGCCCCAGGCGCAGAAAGTTGATGACGATCACCGCGACGATGGTCACCCATACCTGAATTAACGCAATATGCCCGCGCACCTGGTAGACATTGGCGATGAGTAGTAGCAGCGGCAGGATGGCGAGGGGGCCAGAAATTGCACCGCTGCAGTAAAACAGGTAGAGAACGAAGAGGGTATCGACGCTGACCACTAGGATCCGCGTCCATTGTGGCCAGGCGCGCTGGTAAATCTGGCTGGAGAGGAGCAGGCCAAAACTCCAGATGAGGGCAAGGATGGCGGCGCTGCGCAGGGCGGGTAGCCAGGGCGAATGACTGGGCAGGATCTGCAGCTGCGGGTATTGGGAGAAAAAGGTCAGCACCGCCGCGATGACCAAGCGGTAGAGGGCGATGGCCTTGGACGGAGGGGTCAGTCCGGATTGCGAGTGTGCGACTGCCGCATCCATGGCTTAGAGATTGGTAACACGCAGGACTTCGTCCAGACTGGTCAGCCCTTCCTTGACCCGCAGCAGTCCGGCTTGGCGCATGGTCAGAATGCCCTCGGCCTGGGCCTGACGGGCAATGTCGAGGGAGGTGCCACCACGCAAGATGATTTCCTGTATGGATTCCGTCACCGGCATCACTTGGTAGAGGCCGAGACGCCCGCGGTAGCCGGTGCCATTGCACTGCTCACAGCCCTGGGGCGCCATCGGTGTCCAGCCGAAAAGATCGGTCTCGGCAAAACCCGCCTGGCGCAAGGCCGTTTCGGGGATGGGTTGTCGGCGTTTGCAGGCTACACAGAGTTTGCGCGCCAAGCGCTGGGCAATCACCAAGTGCACGCCGCCGGCGATGTTGTAGGCCGGGATTCCCATATTCTCGAGTCGCGACAGACTTTGGGGGGCGTCATTGGTGTGCAGGGTGGCAAGTACCAAGTGCCCGGTTTGCGCTGCTTTGACCGCAGTTTCGGCAGTCTCTAAATCGCGCACCTCACCAACCATGATGATATCGGGGTCCTGGCGCAGGAAGGAACGCAGGGCGGTGGCAAAGGTGAGGCCGATACGTTCGTTGATGTTGACCTGGTTGATGCCGTACACCGGAATTTCCACCGGATCCTCGGCGGTGCTGATATTGACGTCGCCGGTGTTGAGGATGTTCAGCGCCGTGTACAGGGTGGTCGTCTTGCCCGATCCGGTAGGTCCGGTGACGAGGATCATCCCATACGGCTTGTTGATGGCTTCGTGGAAGGCCGCCAACTGTTGCGGCAGAAAGCCCAGCTGCTCCACCGGCGCATTGGCGGCGGCAGGGTCGAGAATACGCAGCACCACCGTCTCGCCATAGGCGGTGGGCAGGAAGGACACGCGAAAATCGATGGTGCGCGCTGGTGGAATGCGCACGCGCAGGCGCCCATCCTGGGGCAGGCGGCGCTCGGCAATATCCAGGCGGCAGAGGATCTTCAGGCGCGAGGTGATACCTTCGCGCAAGGCAATGGAGGGGTGGAGAACATCCTGTAGCACGCCATCGAGACGATAGCGGACGCGGATGTCGCGCTCGTAGGGCTCAATGTGGATATCCGAAGCACCTTTTTGGATGGCATTGAAGAGCAATTGCTGGACGAAGCGCACCACCGGCGCGTCTTCTCCCTGCTGCTCGGCGCGCAGGTCGAATTCGTTCTCCTCAGCCTCGGTATTGGGCGTCGAAGAAAAATCCTCAAGGCGGTTCGTGAGGTCGCCCAGGTGCTCGCTAAGGGCGTGCTGTAATTTGTCGGCTTCGACCAAAACGGGAAAAACGCGCAACACCCCGGAATTAAAGCGCACATCCTCGGTGGCCTTGACGTCGGTAGGGTCGGCGATGGCCAGGTAGAGGGCATCGTGCGTATGGGAGAGAGGGAGAACCTGATAGCGCTCGAGGAGGGCGCGATCGATGCGCCGCACGCTCTGCTCGTCCGGATGAACGGCGCTCAGATCCAGCATCGGTAGGCGATAGCGCTCCGAGAGGTACTGCAATAGGGCAAGCGAGGAAAAAGCCTTTTTTTCGAGCAAAAAGGGCAGGATCGGCCGTTTGCCGAGGCTCGGATCCTTGAGCAGGGAGCGCAGTGCTGGCTCGTCGATCAGGCCGGCGGCAATGATGCTGCGCAGCAGCGGACTCAGCGGGACGCTTTCGGTGTTGATAGCCATGTTCGCATCGCTTCCTCGACGGCATCGGTGTCTGGCACTTGGCCAGTCCAGATGCGAAAACTTTCTGCCCCTTGCGCTACCAGCATACCGAGGCCATCCACGCAGCGCAGGCCCTGGGCCTCGGCTGCCGCCAGCAAGGGGGTCTGCAAGGGTTTATAGACGATATCACAGACAATGCCGGTTTTCGGCATGCGCTCCAGGGCCAATTCCGGATGGTCTTCCCCGTGCAGGCCGCGGCTGCTGGTATTGACCACCAGTTGCAGGTCGCCAAGGAGCGGGGTGAGGGCATCGCGGGTGAGTGGCAACGGCCGGATGGGCAGGGCGGCAAATTCTGCTGCCAAGGCTTCGGCCCGAACTAGAGTGCGGTTGGCGAGGTAAATCGGGGTGGCGCCAGCGATGGCCAGGGCATGCAAGACCGCGCGTGCCGCCCCGCCGGCGCCAATTACGAGGCTGGCACCGGCGGCACGAGCACCGGTGTGGCGGCCAATGGCGCGGGCAAAGCCGGTAACATCGGTGTTTTCGCCGTGAATCTTCCCGTCGGCAAAGAGCAGGGTATTGGCGGCCCCCACTGCCTGGACCATGGCAGAGGCTTCTTCCAAAAAAGGCAGCACCGCCTCCTTGTGCGGGATGGTGACATTGACGCCGCGCACCCCCAGGGCCTGCAGACCGCGGATGGCAGCGGGCAAGGCTGCAGGCGCCACCGGAAAGGGAGCGTACAGAAAATCCATACCCGTCTGTTCGGCGAAGCGTTGTTGCATCCAGGGCGAGAGGCTGTGCGCCACGGGATGTCCGATGATGCCGCAGACCAGGGCGCTCCCACTGGGTTTCAACATGCTGGTCCTTTGCCGGCTTGCGTCCGACAGAGCCACGCCGCAACTTCCGGCCAGTTCCGGCCAGGGTAGAGACTGCCCAGCACGGTCGCCTGTCGTTGTCCGGTCACCCCCTGCAGGTCGAGGCAGGTTCCCAGCAAACAATGCCCGCCGAGCCAGGCAAAGGCCATGGCCTCCATTGCTTGGGCGGGAATCGCACAGGTCTCCTCGCCGAGTTCTATGCGGGTTTGGGGAAGGGCATCTTGCAGTAGCGCCAGCAAAAAACGATTACGCGCGCCGCCGCCAAAGACCAGCATCCGCTGGGCCGGCGGCAGCCAGCTTTGCGCCGCCGCGGCAATGCTGTGCGCACTCAGTGCCGTAAGTGTCGCCAAAAAGTCTGCAGCACCATGGTGCCAGCCTGCCCACTGCTCGGCTACCCAGGCGGCATGAAACAGCTCCCGGCCGGTGCTTTTCGGTGGGGGACGGTGAAAATATGGCAGGCGCAGCCACTGCTCCAGGGCGCCTTCCTGAACCTGCCCCTCGGCTGCCCACTGGCCTTCTGCGTCGAAGCGCCGTGCACTCAACATCTGCACGGCGCTGTCGATGAGCACATTGCCGGGACCGGTATCAAAGGCCTGCACGGTGGCATTTTGGCCTCGCGCCGGCAGCCAACTGAGATTCGCCATCCCGCCCAAGTTGAGCACCAGCAGGGGCGCATCGGCGGCGAGCAGAGCAGCATGAAAGGTCGGTACCAGGGGCGCCCCCTGTCCGCCTACGGCCAAGTCCGCCCGGCGAAAATCGTGGGCCACACTGCACCCGGTGGCCTCGGCAAGATCGTAGGCAGAGCCAATCTGCCAAGTGTAGCCGTGCTCGCCATCGGGTTGGTGGGCAACGGTTTGGCCGTGCAGGGCAATCAGCTGGAACTCCCGCCCAGCGGCGAGAATCTGGCGGGCAAACTGTCCGTGAAGCTGACCAATCTCGCGATCGAGAGCCAGCAGAGGTCGTGACTCGCTCCCTTCTTGCAAGGCAAAGATGCGTTCCTGCAGGGCCGGCGGATAGGGAAAATGCCAGTGACCGCAGAGTTCCCCGGCGCTATCCGGGGAGAAGCGAAGGAGGGCGGCGTCGATGCCATCGGCACTAGTGCCAGACATCATCCCCAGAATGTGCAAGGCCCCTCCTTGCCGAAGCGTGTTAGGCGTGCGGGTGATCGTGCACGTGGCCGTGGGCGAGCTCTTCGGCGCTGGCGGCACGAACATCGCGAACGGTTACATCAAAATGCAACTGCATGCCCGCCAGGGGATGGTTAAGGTCGACGGTGATCTCGTTGCCTTCCATCTCGATGATGGTGGCAACGCGCACCCCCTCATCGGTATCGACCTCAAACTGCGCGCCAATCTCGAGCTCCTCGGGATCGTCAAAGTCTTCCTTGCCGACCACATCGACGAGATCCTCATCCCACTCGCCGTAGCCATCCTCGGGTCCCACATCGGCCTGAACGCGATCGCCGCTCTGATGACCCGCCAAGGCGCGCTCGAGTCCGGGAACGATATCGCCGTAGCCATGGAGATAGACCAGGGGGCCGTCGCCCTCGGAACTGTCGAGGATTTCGCCGTCCTCGTCGGTGAGAGTGTAATCGAGGGTGACAACGCAGTCCTTAGCGATCTTCATGACACGATTTCCTTGGTGGCGGGGTTTCTGCAACGCAGTGTAGCCGTTGCCGTTATGCGGCGCAAAGCGCCCTAGTGGGCCTGCAGGTGTTCGTCGATGATTTGTCGAAAATCGGCAATCCATTCCGCGTCGTCATTCAGGCAGGGAATGTAATGCATTTCTTTGCCGCCGGCATGGAGGAAGATGTCCTTGCCTTCCACGGCAACCTCTTCCAGGGTCTCTAGGCAATCGGTAACGAAACCGGGGCAGAGGCAGTCGAGGCGCTCAACCCCCTGGCTGCCCAGTTCCTTCAGGGTGACGGCGGTGTAGGGCTCGAGCCAACGCGCCGGTCCAAAGCGACTCTGGAAGGTCTGCACCCACTCCCCTTCCTGCAGCCCCAAAGCCGCAACCAGGAGTTCGGTGCTTTTCTCGCATTCGGCGCGGTAGGGGTCGCCAAGGGCAATGTTGCGCGCCGGCAGACCGTGAAAGGAGATGAGCAGCCGCTGCGGCCGTCCATGCTCCTGCCATTGCCGCTGCACCGAGCGGGCGAGGGCGCCGATGTAGCGCGGGTCTTGATGCCAATCGCGCAGAAAATGGAGTTCCGGCAGATTGCGCCAGGTGCGCAACTCCGCCGCCACAGCATCAAAGATCGATGCCGTCGTGGCGGCAGCATACTGGGGGTAGAGGGGTACTACCAGCATCTCCCGACAGCCGGCGTCGCGCAGGCTGCGCAGTCCCGCTGCCACCGAGGGTTGGCCGTAGCGCATGGCCAGGGTCACCTGCACCCGGCCCGGCTGCTCGGCATCGTAGAGTGCCTGCAGGCCTTCGGCGAGACGCTGGCTGTACACCCGCAGTGGTGAGCCCTCGTCGAGCCAGATGCTGCGATAGGCACGGGCGGAGCGTGCGGGGCGGGTGAGCAGGATGGGCCCGTTCAGAATCGGCCACCAGACCAAGCGGGGAATTTCCACGACCCGCGGATCGCTGAGAAATTCTCGCAAATAGCGGCGCAGGGCCGGTGCCGTGGGGGCGTCGGGGGTGCCGAGGTTGACGAGGAGAATGCCGATCATGAGGGCTCCTTGAGTTGCAGGACAACAGGGGCGTGGTCCGAAGGACGTTCCACGGCGCGCGCAGTGCGGTCGATGTGGACGTTGTCGAGGGCGGGCAGGAGGGCGTCACTGCCGAGGAGGAGATCGATACGTAAACCAATGTTGCGGCGGAAGCTGGCGGCACGATAATCCCACCAACTCCATTCCTGCGCATCGGGGTGCTGGTGCCGAAAGAGATCGTGCAGGCCTAGCCCCAGTATCCCTTGCAGGGCAGCGCGCTCGGCATCAGAGCAGAGGATTTCTCCGGCCCAGGCCGCTGGATCGTGGACGTCGAGGTCGCTCGGGGCGATGTTGAAATCGCCCAGCAAGAGCAGGCGCGGCCAGCGCGCCAGTTCGGCGCGGAGAAAATCTTGTAGACGGGCGAGCCAGTCGAGTTTGTAGCGATACTTGTCGCTGTCGAGGGATTGCCCGTTGGGCACATAGACATCGACGATACGCAGGTCCCCGATACTTGCGGCGCAGAGTCTTGCCTGCCCATCGCTACCGTCTGGCCAGTCGCATTGGCTTGCCTGTAGTGGCAGGCGACTGAGGATCGCCACCCCGTTATAAGTGGACTGCCCGTGGAAGAGGCTTTGATAGCCGATTTCCGCCAGTTCCGCCGCTGGAAAGCGAGGATCCGGCAGTTTGGTTTCCTGCAAGCAGAGCACATCGCTTTGGCTTTCCTGCAGCCAGGACAGCACCTGGGGCAGGCGTACTTTCAGGGAGTTGACGTTCCAACTGGCAATTTTCACCCCGCTATCCTCACTGCGGCGTGGTCTCGCGCAAGCTCGGACGGCTGCGCAAGGCCAAATACCAGCGCTGCAGATCGGCACAGGAAACCAGGAGTTCCGGCGCGCGCAAGTCGACATAGCCAACGGCTGCCGCGGCGGCAATCTGCTCGAGGGGCAGAGGTGCCTCGGTGGCGGGGGTCCAGGTGCGCGCCTTTTCCTGCAGATAGGCGAGGCCGCTCTGCACCTTGCCAGCTTGCTTGTGCAGCAGGGCGGGGTCCTGGCAATCCTTGCTGCGCCGATGTTCCATGACCCAGGCAATGGTGGCGTCCATGATGCCATCGGCCAGGGCCTCGAGGCGCAGGGCATGGATGCGTTCCTTGGCATCGACGGGAAACAAGGCCGGCTGCGGGTGCATCAGTTCGAGGTACTGCAGGATGACCGTGGAGTCGTAGATGGCGGTACCGTCGTTGGCTACCAACACGGGAACCTTGCCCAAGGGATTTTGTTCCTTGGCGGCATGTTCGGGGTCGCGCAGATCAACCTGCTCGATATCGCAGGGGAGACCCTTCTCGATGAGAGCGATGCGGACCTTGCGGGCATAAGGACTGGTGGGCGTGACGTAGAGGCGCATGGGGAATCCTCGCAGGCAGACGAATGCCCTATCATGACCAATGCCCGCCGCCAAGCCAAGGGTGGGGCGCCGGTCCGCCGCCTGCTACACTCACGTTTTGTTGCCAAGAAACGCGCATGAACTATCGTCACGCCTACCATGCCGGTAATGCCGCCGACTGCATGAAGCATCTCGCCCTGGTGCTGAGCCTCGAACAGTTACGGCAGAAGGACCGTCCCTTCTATTGCCTGGACACTCACGCCGGCGCTGGGCGCTACCCACTAGAGGCAGGCGCCGAGGCCGATCAGGGAGTGCGCCGCCTCTGGCCCCAGCGCCGCGACCTGGCAGCCCTTCGTTCATGGCTGGACCTGTTGCATGCCGAAAACCCCGGCAAGGAACTGCGCCAGTATCTTGGCTCGCCCCTCCTAGCGGCGCGGCTGCTGCGCCCCGAGGACGAGCTTATCCTTCTCGACAAGGTACCAGCGGTCTTGGCAGAGTTGCGGCAAGCCGTGGGTAAGCGGCCGCACACGCGGTTTCTGGAGGAAGACGCTTATGGCTTGCTGGCGCGCAATGCGCCGCCGGCCCCGGGGCGAGGTTTGGTCCTCGTCGATCCGGCTTTCGAGGCCGTCGATGAATGGGAGCGCCTCGCCGAGGCCTTGGTTGCCGCCTTGCAACACTGGCCGCAAGCGAGTTTTTTGGTGTGGTACCCAGTAAAGATCCGCGGTAAGATTTCACGCCTAGTGAAGCGCTTGCAGGCGCAGTCCGCCCTCGAGTCCATCGAACTGCTCTGGGATGAAGAAACGGGTGCTGAGCGTTTGATCGGTTCCGGGCTCCTGCTTTTGCGTCCCATCTGGGGGGTGACGGCGGCGCTGCTTGCCGGTCTTGGCCAAATGGCACCGCTGCTCGCGGCGCGCGGCACTTGGTCGGTCCAGCTGCGCGCCCTCCCCCAAAGTAGCGG
>JAWNZB010000132.1:0-4165 GCA_038447835.1 Candidatus Igneacidithiobacillus chanchocoensis
CGAGACGAACACATTGGGCCGTGGTTCAACGAACCACAGCTTCATGCGACCGCGCACGGCCGGGGGTAGATCATTGGCGAGGACGACGAGCATGAGCACCTCCAAGCATTGTGGCAATGTCTTCGCTCAATTTGGCTAGCAAATCTAGTTCAATCACGCGCTGGCGAAATGCGGCGGCCACTTTGTGTTTGTCATACCGACCCGCCACTTCGCGGGTGAGATGAAAGGCTAAATCAATGCACAGATCAGCCTTGTAGAGGTCAGCCAGATCATAGACAAAAGGCAAGGGACTACCCGAGTGGATAAAACCGATATGCGGTGAGTAGCCCATGCTATGCACACCGGAACACAAAATGCCGTACAGCGCGGCATTGGTGGAAGTAAGGATCTGATTGGTGAGGTTGCTGGTCTGGAACTTGCCCGGCGTGAAACTGCGCCCCTTCCAGCCCACCTGGTATTGCTCGGCCTTGGCCTGGTAAAGTATGCGTACACGGTTGCCCTCCATGCCCATCATTTCCTGCAAGGTCTTATCTTTCAGATCGGCATCGGGGAAGCGACGAGCAAACATGCGCCGCGCTACTTCGATGGCCTTTTTTGGGTTGGCCGAGAGCTCGATTTGCTTCTTCAGGTTGCGGGTATCGGCGGTGGGCAAGAATCCTGCGGCATAGAACAGTAGGGAGTCCTCACCAACCCAGCACACAGCGCAATTGGCAGCTGCGGCCGTACGCACCGCATCGTGAGTGATGGTGGTACCGGGTCCGAGCAACAGCGCATTCAGCGTTGCCACGGGTAAGGGCACCACGTTGTTGCTACCATCGATCCATTTGATACTGCTGTCATCAATCTCCAGCCGCCCCCGCTCTAGATAAAGGAACGGGTACTTGTCTCTGACCTGTGGCAACGATTCGCGAGTGACTTTGACGAACAGACGTTGGGCATCGGCCATGGTCTATTCCACCTTCTGCACAGTGACGCGTCGGTCGCGGTAGCGCTTGTCCTGCCCGAACTGCAACGGCACGTCATTAATTGTCAGCACTTCACCATCATGCTCGCCTTGTGACACGCGCAGCGCGCCCGCCCGTTGTTTGGCTTCAGCCAGTTGCCGACCAACCGCCAATGCCGCCTCCGGGCCATCATGCACGCCTTGAAAGATGAACTCCGTGGGTACGCAATTCTTGCGGCCAAGATAGACGTCCCACACAGGCGCCTCGAGTGCCGCGACCACTTCATCCACTTGTGCAGCCGGTGCCTCAAGCGCCACCGCATAGGCCATGTCCTGCAGATAGTAGCGATAGGTCATTTTAGTACCGCCGCCCACGGCCTTTTTACCCTCACTGGTCTTTGGGATCAACAGGCTTTGCCACGGATCGTTGTCGTCGTAGCCACTGCCCACCATATGAAAATCACGTAGTAGCGGTTGACGCGGCAACGGCAAGCCCTTCGCATCCTTCGCTACGAAGGCTTCGAGTTGCATATCCAGGTCAGCCCACGCCGCGAGCCAGTCGCGCTCTTCGCCACCGGCACCACGAGCGCAGCAAAGCAAGCCGAGCACACCGGACTTGGTCGGAAAATCAAGGCTATCGCGCCGCCCGAATTTTGAATCGTGGCCCCAGGCTTGCAACGGAGCCTCCAGCCAGAGCAATAGATAGGGGTTCATGGTTCCCCCCTCACGCGACATGGCTTTGCAGATCGGCAATCAGGTGATCAATGTTGTAGTCCTCACACTCACCCCAGTCGTAGCCAGCCACCTTGCCAAACAAACTGCCGGCGAGCTTTTCTTTCTTGTCGAGGTAGTCCTTGAGAGCCTCGATGCTGGGCGCCAGATACCCTTCGCCTCGCGCTTTGACCGGCTTTTCAAACGGCGCCTGCAGACGTTGCCCCTTGCGTACCAGTACGCGGGCAAACTCCCACGGGCTAGCGCCAGACTGAGTGGTTTGCCGGGCATTGGGCACAGCCACGAATAATGCCTTGGCAAACGCGCCGATGGCGTTCTTCAAATCATCCACCGCAAGGGTTTGTGCCAACTGCCCGAGATCAAGACTGACGTAGCGGTAGTACGTCGCCGAATTGAATTCGAGGCTGCCTATATGTGCAGAGCCGGGTTCTTCCTGCAGATCATCTAGTGCCGTGAAAAACTCTACTTCGTTGCTGACCTTGTGGGTGGATATGGCATGCGCGAACGATGCGGCAGCCTCCACGTTCATATCTGCTGCCTTGGCCACCATGCGCCCGAACAACGCAATATCCAGGGCGTCCACCCCTGGATTGATGGCCTTTTTTGCCACTTTTGCCAGATCCTTGACCTTGAGCTTGTCAGCGTCGAAACCCTGTTCTCTCGCGTAAGCGGCAAAGGCGGCGGCCTCGGTATCGCTGATGAAGAGCAAGGTGTCATCAGCCAGCGCCTCGGCCATTTTTGCGCCGCAGGCATCGGCTACCGCATCGGCAGCACCCGCCAGTTTGCACGCAGCAACAAACAACATCTGTGCTTGCTTCGTCCGCGTAGCCAGCTTAACGCCGAACTCCGGTAGCGCCAGTCGTACCTGACGCTTCCAGCATTGTGAACTCACACGAGCGCGGGTAACGCCGCCGACAACGGCCGTTTTGGGGGCGCCTACGTCATCACGATTCAAGCAGGTAACTGGAAAGGACTGCAGGATGTGGAACTCAATACGGGTGTTGGCAAAGTCGTTTTTCATGGCAAAGATCCTTTTCAAAGAAGATATTCAGGCGAAGGGGTTGTCGATTAACGGGACGATCTGCAATAGGCCACAACCGAAGCTGCGTCCTCGACCGATGCCGCTGGTAAAGCTGTGGCGAAATTGTTCGGGGTCGGTGACCTGCAGATGACCTTGCACATGAGCTTGAGCCAGAGTAACAGAGTGCTGGGCCTTGCCCCTGAACTGCAGCACATCCAGTCGATCCACCTGCAGGTGGTCGGATGAAATGCGGAAGCCCCAACTAGCCAGACTACGCTCGGCAAACCATGTGGCCACCGCGTCACGTCCCTTGACGGGCATCAGCTTGCCGCTGACGGAGTCACGCCGCGTGGGGTTGACGATAACCTTGAAGCGGTAGCGCGGGTGGTCAAGGAAATTATCGGGTATCGGCTTGCTGCGCACCTCACCATAGCCCCCCTCGGCAAAGCCTGCGGGTGCACGATCAGCCAGCAGCAAAATTTTCCGGCTATGAAAATCACCGCCTTGGTCAGCATACAGGATGCCGCTGGCTTGATGGCCCGTCTTGGCTGCCGCACTGCGCACGTCTTGGTATAGCCCGTAAACCACCCGATGCAGAGAGTACGGATCAGTAATGCGCAGCGCCTTGACGGCCGCACGATCCAGTTGCAACACGCTGGCGATCAGGCTCATGCGTCCTCCCCGGCTTCCGCCTTGCGGCCGTAGAACTCCTGCGCCCACTGCGCCTTGACCTGTTGTGCGGCAAACGGAAAACGACGCAACTGTTTGAGCAAGCGCGCGTAGTCCAAAGGCTTGCCAACACGGCTTTCCACAAGCGTGAGAACGGGGCGAAGCAGGCGGCACAGCTCAGCCAGTTCGTCACACGCTAGCAGACGGCGCAGGCGCGCTTTCGCCTTATCACTCTGGTTGCCGTCTTTGTAGCAATCTGCCATCGCACGGCCGAGTGCAAGGCGCCCATTGGCGTCCACCTTGGCCCTCGCAATCGCCGCAGCCACGGTAGCGAACGGCAAGCGCTGATCATCGCGTTCGAGATCAATGCCCCAGGCGGCGAGCAGCTCCCAGCTCTGGTATTCGGTGGCCGGATTGTCGGCACGCCGCAGACGCGCTGCCAGCCCCTTGTCTTGCTGGCAGCTCGCAATGACGCCAGCAACGAAATTGTCTTCACGACTTGTCGTTGCGGGCACGTGTTCCTCCACGGTTTCCATGATTCATGCCTCCTGTTGCAGGTACTTGCTGTGATTGGGTCGGCAGCGCGCCCATGCGTCGAGCTGGCGAGCAGTGTCTTTGGCGCAGTAGCGGTCATAGGCTTGCTGTGCGTACGCGGCGAAGCGGCGGCGAAGCTGATGGCGCGCCGCAGCGTTTGCCTCGTCCGAGTCGCAATGGTCGAGCAGTGGCTGGAAGTCGCGTTCGCACAGTTGCCAGAACAGATGTGTGGCTTGCGCCGCCAGACTGGCACCATGGTCCTGTTT
>JAWNZB010000030.1:0-21799 GCA_038447835.1 Candidatus Igneacidithiobacillus chanchocoensis
CTCGGCGGGGATCTCCTTGAGGGTGGGCAGGAACAATTGGCTGGCGCGCATATGGGAACTCGCTGTAAAAATAATTTCCTCAGTGTAGGCAAAGAGCGTCGTCCGCAAAAGGGGGCGCCTGGCCGATTGGCGTCGTCATGCTTTGGATCCGCTGAGTAAGCGAGACGGGAGGGGCGGGTTGCCTCTGCGGCAAGGACTGCACTCGTCTAGCGGGCTTGCCCGGGGGAATCGCATCCAGTACGGCAGTGCTCAAACACCCAGCAAGCGTTGTGGATCGTCGGCCGGAAGCGTTGGCAGTAATTTGACATGCTTGCCGCTTTGGGCTGCCATAAGGCATGGTTGCCGAAGCGAATACCTCCCCAGCTTGCCCTTGGCATCACAAACTCCCCTTTGGGGTGGTCATGGCGACGGCTGGGGCCTCGGTCCTTGCTGCTGACCGTGGTTTGGGCCTTGCGGCGCCGCTGCTGCTCTTGCTTGCTTGTCTACAAGCCTTGTGGATCCCCTTGCAAGATGCTTGGCGATTGCGCCACCCGGGGGCAAGAGAACGATACTTGGCCTGTTTGCGGGTAAGTGCCGTCGATGCCGAAATTGGGCTTATGACCTTGCCCCTGGGCTTTGCGGTGTTGAGCTCGGCGTTTATGCATTTGCAGGCAGAGATTGCTGTCGGCGCGCAAATTCTGCTGGCCCTGGCTTGGCTATTTAGCCTCCTGCTGCTGTTTCGTCTGCTCTGGTCTTTGCGCCGCTTCGGTATCGCTTGGCCTAAGCTGAGCGGTGCCTGGTTTTTATTGCCGGCTGCGATTTTTGCTTTGGCTACGGCAACGAGTGCGGTCATCGCTTCCGATCAAGTCTATGCTTATGCGCTGGTCCTCTTTGCTGCCCTCGTCGGGGCGGTCTTGTACCTTGTGGTAGCGATACTGGCTCTGCTGCGTTTGCGGCGTCATGGGTTGACCGGTGTACCCCAGGCGCCCTGGTGGATTGCCATGGGCTGTGCCGGTTTTGCTGCCCTCGCCCTCGGCCAAGCGCAGCGTTGGGAGCCACTTTCGCCGGGCGCTCGCAATATGCTCTTGGCGGCCATGGCCGGGATGCTTGGGCTCGCCCTTCTGCTTCTGGTGCCGGTTCTGCTCGCGAGCATCGATTTTTTGCTACGACGTTGCCAGTTTTGCGGTCCCGCCGTTTGGCCGCCTACCTTTTCTACGGCCATCTTCGCCTTGGCTTGTTTACAGGGCGGAAGAATCCTCCGCTTCGACGATCTCGTAAACTTGGGCCACCTGGCTGCCTGGGCGACCCTCTCGTTGTGGTTGGGCAGTATGGCGTGGACCCTCGGCCGCGGGGTTTGGATGCGCTAGCAGCGGCATGCCCGGTTTCCTTGACAAGCACGCGCTCCGCTATCGACAATCGCGAGACTTTTGCGCAGGCCACGGGGCTTGGCGCGGTGGCAAGGAGAAGGGCAGGGATGGATTTTGATGGCGTCAAAAAGCTGGTCCACGCCGATATGCTGGCCGTCAACCGCGTCATCCAGGAACAATTGCAATCCGGCGTGCCTACGATCCCGGCCATGGGCGCCTATCTCGTCAATGCGGGGGGCAAGCGTTTGCGCCCCATTCTCCTTTTGCTCGCCGCCCGCATGGGGGGTGACCGCAGTGCTCGCCCCATCCCCCTGGCGGCGGTCGTCGAATTCATCCACACCGCCACCTTGCTCCACGATGATGTTGTCGACGGTTCCGAACTGCGCCGTAACAACGCCACCGCCAATCAGCTCTGGGGCAACGCTGCGGCAATCCTGGTAGGCGATTTTCTCTATGCCCGCTCCTTTGAAATGATGGTCCAGGATGGCGACATGCGGGTGATGGCAACGATGGCCGAAGCCACCAGCGTCATTGCCCAGGGCGAAGTGGCCCAGCTGGAAAATGCCAACGATGCTGACCTCGACCCCGAGCGCTATTTTGCCGTGATTGCGGCCAAAACCGCCAAACTCTTTGAGGCAGCAACGCGACTGGCAGCCATTATCAACGGGATGGATGCCGCCCAGGAACAGGCTTTGGCGGACTACGGCAGGCTTCTGGGTACGGCCTTTCAACTCATGGACGATGCCCTCGATTATCAAGCAGAAGCCGAAAGCATGGGCAAGAACCGTGGCGATGACTTGGCCGATGGCAAGGCGACCTTGCCCTTCATCCATGCCATGCGCAATAGCAGTGCCGCCGATCAGGCCATTTTGCGGGCTGCCCTGGCCGACGAGACGCGGCAGCATCTGCCGCAGGTGCTCGAGATCATTGCCAAGACCGACGCCATTGCATACACTTTGCGCTCTGCCGAGAGGTTTGCGGAAGAGGCGGCCATGTGTTTGCAGGGCTTTGCTGCAAGCGCGGAAAAAGAAGCCCTCCTGTTCTTGGCGGATTTTGCGGTCCATCGCGACCACTAGCACTTCGGGGCGTGGCTCAGCCTGGTAGAGCGCCGCCTTCGGGAGGCGGATGTCGGAGGTTCGAATCCTCTCGCCCCGACCAATAACAGCGCCCGCTTGCGGGCGTTTTTTCTAATAAGGGAGGCCGCAGATCGGATGTGGAAGTTGCTCGTCCTGATCGCCGTTGCGGGTTATGCCATTTGGCGCTGGCGCCGCTCGTTGCGGGCCCATCGTCGGCATCCAGAGGCGGTGCAAACTCTTGTGCACTGTCCTCGCTGTCAGCACTATGTTGCCAACAGTTGCCCTGATCCCCTTTGCCCCCAACGCCAATGACCACCGAACCTTCGACGCGTTCGCGTAAGTTACCTGGCTGGCGCGCCGGCTTGCTCATTCTGCTCATCCTTGTGGGTATGCTCTTGGTGCTGGGGCGAGACACAGAATTGCAGTTTCTGCAACGACACGTTCTTCGCGGTCAGGGGCAGATGCGCTATGTGCAGGAACGGCCGTTGCCGGCGCAGCGCGGCATCATCTACGCCGCCAATGGGCAGCCCCTTGCAGTCAATGTGCCAGCAGTCACGATCTGGGCCGACCCACGCATCTTTCGCCAGCAGCAAAAAGATTGGCCGGCAGTGGCGCAGGCCTTGCAAATTCCAGAAGCGACCTTGCAAGAACGCCTGCAGCATGGTGGAGAGCAGTTTGCGTACATCCTACGCCAGGTACACCCGCAACTGGGCAGTGCCTTGGCGAAGCTGCATGTGCCCGGCATTTATGTCGAGCCGACCAGCCGTAGCTATTATCCCTTGGGGGCGGTGACCACTCCTTTGCTCGGTTTGGTGCATCTCGATCATCAGGGCGCGGCGGGACTGGAGCGCGGTTTCAATGACTGGCTGCAGGGCAAGCCGGGCTGGGAAAAGGTGTTGGTGGACGGCCGCGGCGAGATTCTGCGGGTGCTGCAGACGCAACCGGCGCAAAACGGTCATGATCTGCACCTAACTATTGATCCGCAGATTCAATACTGGGCCTATATGACGCTGCAGGCGGCACAGCGCCATTTTGGGGCGACTAACGGCTCGGCGGTGGTGATCAATGCGCACACCGGGCAGATTCTGGCCATGGTCAGCGCCCCCTCCTGCAATCCCAACCGACAGAATGGTTGCACCAATCCTGAGGATTACGTCAACAATGCCGTGCACCAAGCCTTTGAGCCCGGTTCGGTGATGAAACCCTTCGTGATTGCGGCAGCTCTCGGCACGGGTACCATTCAGCCAGACGAGAGCTTTAATGTATCCCACTGTCTGCCAGTGGGCGGATTCTGCATCCGCGACGATGTCGTCCATCAGGAGCTCAATGTTGCCCACATCCTCAAGTATTCGAGCGACATCGGCGCCGCTACCATTGCCCTGCGCACCGCCCCCGACGCCATCTACGACATGTATCGCCGTGCCGGCTTCGGCCGCGAGCCCGACCTCGGCTTTGCTGGCGGAACGGCGGGCGTGCTGCCGCCACCCAATACCTGGGACAAGGCGCGCCATGCCACCATTGCCCTGGGCTACGGTGTTTCGGTGACCACCCTGCAGCTTGCCGAAGGATACGCGGCCATTGCCAATGGCGGCCTGCACTTGCAGCCCACCCTGATTGCCGGGCAAACGCCGCGTAGCGAGAGGATCATGTCGCCTGCTATTGCCGGGCACCTGCAGCATTGGCTGGAAGGGGTCTGCAGTGCCAATGGCACCGGTATCCTCGCGGCCTTGCCGGGCTATGCGGTGGCGGGAAAGACCGGCACTGCCAATCTCGCCAATGGCAAGGGCGGCTTCGAAAAAAAGAAGACCAATGCGACCTTTGTTGGTTTTGCGCCGGGCTTTGCACCGGATCTGGTGATGGCCGTATCCTTGCGCGGAAGTACTCGCTATTGGAATTTTGGTGGGGTGGAATCGGCGCCGGTGTTTCGGGTAACCATGCACCATGCCCTGCAGGAACTCGGTATTGCTCCGCGTTGGTGCGGCGGACATCCCTGTGCCAGCGCTGCTGCCAACATTACCGAGGCGCAGGCGGAAATCTGGGCGGAAGGAGGGGGTAAATGAAATGGATCGGGTAGATCATTTGGTGGCGGCGGTACTTGCCGCCGGCGTCGCTCTCATTCTGCTGGCGATTCTCTTGCTGGCGCTGTCTACCCGCGTGCCGCTTTCGCACCTCATGGTTGATGCGCAGGGTGCGCAATTGCTGCGTCGGGCTGGTGTCTCGGTGCAACCGGCTCCCGACTGGCCCAGTGCGTATCGCGTTGCCGCCCGGGCTACGGACGCCGCTTTCACGCCCACGGCAGCCCTCTACTTTGCCTCCGGCAAGCAAGTTGCCTTGCCCCGTCGAGATGTTCTCCTATGGGTGTATCGCGGCTGATTCTGCGCGGAGTCGCGGCGGTTGCGGGAGTGCTGCTGGCCGTGCTCCTCGGCCTCCTGCTCGATGTGTTGCTGCTCGTGCCCGGCCTGCTCCTCGCCTACACCCTGACGGGTACGGCTTGGCATTGGTCGGGCATGGTGCCGAGCCCGGTGCAGCATCCGGGTGCCTGGATGGCGATGGCGCTGGGTATGCTCGCGAGCCTTGTTCCCGCGGCCGCGGATTACGGGCTGCTGCGCTGGCTGCGTTTAGCCTGAGCTGCTCGCCGCGCGAATTTCGGCTTCTTTGGCTTCCAATTCTTCCCAACGTTCGTAGGCGGCCTGCAGCTCTGCCGCTACATGACTGGCTTCCTCCTGCAGGGCCAGCGCTTGTGCCGCGTCGCGATAGTTTTCGGGCCGGCCAAGGGCCTCGGCAATCTCGTTTTGTCGTGCTTCCAGCGCCTCGATTTTTCCGGGCAGGGCCTCGAGTTCGGCACGCTCCTTGAAGCTGAGAGACTTTGGGCGCCTGGTGCTCCGTCCTGCTGCCGCTGTGCTCGTTTCTGCCACACTGGGCGCACTTTTTTGCTGCGCTTGCCACGCCAGAAAATCTTGATGCCCACCGGCACTATTCAGCCACTTGCCGTCGCCCAGACTGATGATGCTTTGGGTGACTACATGATCGAGGAATTCGCGGTCATGAGAAACCAGCAAGACAGTACCCGGGAAGGCCAGGAGGCGGTCTTCCAGGACTTCCAGACTCTCTAGGTCGAGGTCGTTGGTCGGTTCATCGAGGACCAGGATATTGGCCGGTTTGGCAAAGAGACGCGCCAAAAGCAAACGCGCCCGTTCCCCCCCGGACAAGCTCTTGACCAGCCCGCGCGCTCGCTCCGGGGCAAAAAGGAATTCCTGTAAATAGCCGAGGATATGGCGACGCTCGCCCTCGACTTCGATGAAATCATTCCCGTCGGCAACCACATCGGCAACGCGCATTTCTGGGTCGAGTTGCTCCCGTAACTGGTCGAAATAGGCGATGGATTGCCGGGTGCCGCGGCGTACCTTGCCGGTATCGGGCTCTAGTTCGCCCAAAATCAGGCGCAAGAGCGTGGTTTTGCCCGCCCCGTTGGGGCCGATGATGCCAACTCGATCGCCGCGCTCGATGCGGGTCGAAAAGCCGCGCAGAATATCCTGCTCGCCCAGGCGAAGGGAAACGTTTTCGAGGTCGACGATCAGCGTGCCGGAACGCTCCGCCTGCTGAATGGTAATCTGCGCTTCGCCAACGCGTCCGCGTCGCTGTTTGCGTTCCTCGCGCAGTTGCTCCAGGCGCCGCAAGCGCCCCTGGTTGCGCTTGGCGCGAGCCTTGACGCCCTGGCGCAGCCAAGCCTCTTCGCTGGCCAGTTGTTGGTTCAGACGATCGAGATCCGCCGCCTCGGCATTGAGCAGTTCCTCTTTACGCCGCTGGTAGGCCGAAAAACTGCCAGGAAAGCTGCGCAACTGACCGCGGTCGAGTTCGACGATGCGCGTACAGAGGGATTCGAGAAAGCGCCGGTCGTGGGTAACAAAAAAAAGCGTGCCGCGGTAGCGTAGCAGGGTCTTTTCGAGGGCCTCGATACCCGCCAGGTCCATGTGGTTGGTAGGCTCATCAAGAAACAGCAATTCCGCACCATGAATCAGGGTGCTGGCGATTGCCACGCGCTTCTTTTGCCCCCCAGACAGGGCGCCGATGGGACGATCGAGGGGCAGCTGCAGTTGACTACACAACGCTTCGGCACGAGCAGGCAAGGTCCAGCGCTCGGCGGCATCTTCGGCTAGGGCATCGGGACTGGCGCTATCTTGCGGGCTGGCGAGTAGGTAGTCGAGCACCGAGACGTCATCCGGCAACTCGGGTTCTTGAGGCAAGAAGGCACGGCGTAGGGCCGGGTCGATCCACAAGCTGCCATCGTCGAGGCGATATTGGCCAGCCAGGGCGCTGAGAAGGGTCGATTTCCCCTCGCCGTTGCGGCCAATGAGGCCAATCCGCTCGCCGCTTTCGGCACGCAGATCGGCATGATCCAACAATATCCTGCCGCCCCACTCGATGAGGCCGGCGCGTAACTCCAATACGGGCAAAATTTTGCCCTCCCTGCTTGGCGAAGATGCTGCGAGCTTAGGGGAGGGCGATAGGCGCTGACAAGGGCAGCTTCAGTTGACGAGACGAATGCTCAAGGGAAAGCGATAGGTTTCACCACGACTATTTTTGACCGCCGCGAGGATGCAAAAAATCAAGTCGACGAGGTAAATGATCGGAAAGAGGAACACGCCAATGAGTAGAGCGCTGAGAATGCCGGCGGCAATGTAGGCAATGAGCACGGTGAGCTGAAAGTTGAGGGCTTCGCGCAACTGCTCGAGGAGCCAGGGGCTCGACTGGTCTTTTTTGACGAGGTAGACGATCAGTGCGGGCAGAAAGCCAAACAGAGCTCCGCCGACGTTGACGAGGGTGGCGATATTGCGTTCTTCGTTCGAGGATTCGGGTACAACACTGGTGGAATCAGACATGGCGCGCTCCTTTGGGTTGATTTCCGGCAAAGTATAGGAGGCGCCATAACGGCTGTCTACGCAAGCATCAGGTAAGACGCCCGGCGCGATAGTCCGCCAAAGCGGCCTCGATTTCCGCGCGGGTATTCATAACGAAGGGGCCATGCTGGACGATGGGTTGCCGCAGGGGGCGACCGCTTACCAGAAGGGCGCGGCTGGGGCGGGTGGCCGCGATCGCCACGCCGTCACCGTTTTGTGCAAGTACCGCGAGTTGGCCAGTTGGCAAGGTTTTGTCGGCAATGGCGACATTCCCTTCGTAGGGGACCACGAAGGCGTGATGCGCAGCGGGTAAGTCCTGCCAAAACTGTGCCCCGGCTGGGAGAAAGAGATCGAGAATCAGAGGCTCGGTTTGCTGGCGCTGGACGGCACCTGTAACCCCATGACTGTGGCCGGCAATCACCGTCCAGCTCGCGCCCTGCGCATCCTCGCCGCGCGGCAGCTCGGCGGCAGAAAAATCCCGATACCCAGGAGCACAGAGCTTGTCGGCAGCCGGCAGATTCAGCCAAAGCTGAAAGCCGGCCATCCGCCCTTCTTGCTGCTGCGGGATTTCGGAATGAATGATGCCCCTGCCGGCGGTCATCCATTGTACGCCGCCGGCCTCGAGAAGCCCTTCGTGCCCGGCGCTGTCGCGATGCCGCATGCAGCCGGCGAGCATGTAGGTGATGGTCTCGAAGCCGCGGTGCGGGTGGTCGGGAAAACCGGCAATGTAGTCGTCTGGATGATCGCTACCAAAGGCATCGAGCATCAGAAAGGGATCCAGACGTTGCTGCAGATCGCGTTCGAAAAGGCGGGTGAGGCGAACTCCGGCGCCGTCGCTGGTGACCCAGCCAGTGACCAAGGCCTCCACCGTTCGAGAAATGTGGGTTTTGGACATGCGCGGCTCCTTGGCATGGTGTTGGTACGAACTGATGCTAGAGCTTTTGGAATTTTTGTAAAGTAGGTACAGATTAGTAACTAAAGAAACGCTAGCTGCTTAGTACTTGCGGGGAGAATGGCGAGTCGATACCCTGCAGCCTTGCATTTTTTCGGATGTGATTGCGATGGCAGCCCTGATTTTTGATACCGAAACCACTGGCCGCAATGAGCCCCAATTGATCGAAGCGGCCTGGCTGCGGGTCAGTGATCTGCGCACCCTAGAAATCGAGGAGCAGTTCGTTCAGCGCTATCGCCCGCAAAAGGCCATCGAGCTGGGTGCTATCGCGGTGCATCACATCCTCGATGAGGATCTGCTCGATTGTCCGCCGGCAGAGACATTTGCCCTGCCGGCAGGCGTCGAGTATCTGGTGGGTCACAGTATCGATTTTGACTGGGAGGTCATTCGCCGGCCCGAAGTCAAGCGCATCTGCACCTATGCCATGAGCCGACGCTTGTGGCCGGAGATCGATAGTTTTTCGCAATCCGCACTGCTCTACCATTTCAGCAAAGATCGAAAAAAGACACGGGAAAATCTCAAAAATGCCCACTCGGCCCTGGCCGACGTAAAGTTTTGTCGGGTAATCCTCAACCGCATCATCATGACCGTTCGCCCCGCCTCCTGGGAGGCGTTATGGGAGTTTAGCGAGCGCGCTCGCATCCCGGAGACCATGCCCTTTGGTAAACACAAGGGGGTGCGCATTGTCGATCTTCCCGACGACTATAAACGTTGGGCGCTCAATAATCTCAACGATATGGATCCCTACCTGCGCAAGGCACTGGAGGGATCGGCGTAGTTTTCGCCCGATTAGCCCATTACCTTGGCAATCTCGCGGTAGCCGGATTGTAGCCAGGTTTTTAGGCGCTGGCGCTCGAGCAAGCCTAGACCATGCTCGGTATTTGCTTGCTGCGCTGCCCAAAAACTGCAGCTTTGGGCATCGATGTTATTCATGGTACCAGCATGTAGTCGTTTTAAGTCCATCGTTTGGATGCCCAATGCCTGTGCCTGCTCCAGTAATCCGGAGTGGCGGAGAATCGAAAAATCATCGCCGCGGAGCTGATTCAAGACGAGGGTGTACTGCATTCCCGAGTCATACTTTTCCAAGATCGCGCGCAGCAACTCCACAGAATCGTGGCCAGAATCCATCACGTGCCAATAGCGGACAGTCACTCCCGATTCGCCTGCCAATGTCAGCAGATCGGATTCTTCCATCCAGGTTGCGAGAGCGTCGCGGGTTTGCGCGGCAAGGTCGACCAATATCGTCTGCTCACTGGCAACCGCAGCCTCCATGATGTGGTCCAGACCCAGGTAGTCATTGGCAAGAACAGGTGTTGTGTAATCGGCGTAAAAGCGCAACAACGCCCCGTGCGAGCGGTCGCTGTCAAAAGCAATAAAAGGGATCTGATGGTCGATAAAATACTGCGCCAGCAGCCGTGCTACCACTGATTTACCAACACCGCCTTTCTCCCCACCAACAAAGTGGATTGTGCTCATCGTCAAGTCCCTCGCTATTGCAAATGGGTAGGTGTCAACTCCGTTGGATAGTAGTGGAATGCGTTCGACAAGGTCAAAACGGGCAGCAATGCCGGCGACTGCTGACAAGGTCCAGATGGGCTGATAGGATCAGCTAATAGACGCCCTGCGTCGGCGAGGCACTTAGCCCCACTGCCGCAATTTCCTGCTGCGCTCGCCTCATGGGGAGGCTCCGCCCTTGGGTAACATTGATTCGGCATCTTCGTTCTATGTTGCTGGCCTGCAAGAAATTGGCTGGCTGGAGATGCTGCGCGTTTGTCCCATTCCCCATGTGCTTCTTGATGAGCGGCAGATCATTTTTATCAATCAAGCTGCTATCGTCTTACTGGACGGGCCAGATGCTAATTTCTTCTTTGGTCGGGATATCATCGAGTTCATTCACCCGCTCGATCAGGAGCGGATTCTCTATCGGGTCAGTGCCTTGAGCACGGATAACCCGCAGAACGCTCCCACACTGATCCGCCTGCGCTCGGCCGCGGGCATCACGCGAACCGTGGTCTCTTCGAGTTCTCTGTTGCTGGTCAACGGATTGCAACTACATATGGCCTCGAGCATCGATGTTACCCAGGTTTTGCAAATGGACGAATCGCTGCGCAGCTCCGAGGAGAATTTTCAGCGGCTCTTTGAGAATATGCACGATGTCTTCTACCGGACCAACGAGCGGCAGGAACTGGTGTTGGTTGGGCCTGGGGTAACCCGTATGCTCGGGTATACAGTCGAAGAGGTCTTGGGTAAGTCGGCCGCGAGCTATTATGTGGATCCGCAGGATCGGCAGGCGGTCCTTGAGGCGATTCGCAAGCAGGGAGAAATCCTCGATTACCCGGCGCGCTTGCGCCACAAGGATGGGCACGCGGTGCATGTAGCCATTACCAGCACCGCTATGCTCGGTGCGCGGGGCGAGTTGCTCGGAGTGGAGGGGATTTTTCGTGACATCAGCGCCGAAGTCGAGGCCAGGGCGGCATTGACGCGTCTGGCGACCCGGGACGAACTTACCGATACCCTCAACCGTCGCGCCTTTCTCGAGCAGGCGACCAAACAGGTTCGACACTTACGTCGCTATCCCGAGGACTGCCTGCTGGTCATCGTCGACCTCGATCATTTCAAGGGGGTCAATGATCGCTACGGCCACTTGGCAGGCGACAAGGTCCTCACGCGCACTGCGGAAGTCATCAAAGATGCTCTGCGCGATACCGATATTTTCGGCCGCTTGGGTGGCGATGAGTTTGCGGTTGTGTTTCGCAACTGCTGCCCTGCGGAGGGCTACGATATTCTCGCGCGCGTCATCAGTCAGGTGCGCGCCACCCAGCTGAGTCTTTCCAAGCAGGAGCGGGTGACTTTATCGGTGAGTCTGGGGGTAACGCCCTTGCTGGCGGAAGATAACCCCCTCGCCCTTGCTCTTGCGCGTGCCGATCGGGCCTTGTACTTGGCCAAGTCCGAAGGGCGTGGCTGCTTTGCCTTTGCGCCGTTGGAAGGCGAGGCGTTTTTGCCGCTACACCCGCATTCTTCCGACCTTGCAGTACCCTAGCTGCCGAAATAAATGGGAGAGCTCCGATGAAACGCTACCTTGTCATTTGTCTTGGTCTTTTCCCGACCCTCGCGTGGGCGGGCATTCCCAGTCCGCAGATGCTTTGGCAAGAGATCCAGGGGCTGCAGAAGGCCCATGCGATCATGCCGGAAAGTACTCCTTACCAGATTGGCTCGCGTTCGGTAGACCCTTACACGACCGACCTCGCCAATGCTGCCGCCGTGCAGAGTATTCGGCAGGGGGGAGGAATTCTGCGAGTAGGGCGCTACGCAAACGGAAGCCTGGTCGTGAAAGAAAACTACAATGCGCAGAAAAAATTGGTCGGGGTGACAGCGATGCTGAAGGCGAAGGGCTACGACGCGGCCGATCGCAACTGGCTGATGGCTGCCTATAAGCCCGATGGCATGGTAGCGGCTTTTGGCAAGGTGGGCAGTTGCATCGCCTGCCACGAATTGGTTCGCCGCCAGGATCTGGTTTTTGTGCCGCCGCCGGCACAGCTGTTGTCCGTTGCTACCTGGAAAGCATTTTTCCCAAAACAGGAAATGAATCCTGCTTATGTGACGTTGTTGCGCAAAAATCCGCAGCATATCGTTCAGTAGCTTTGCCTGCGTCGCGACTGCGATTGCGTTATTGCTGGCACTGATAACCTGATTGGGCAGCGAAATATGTCCGCTCGCCGCCGCGTTGATCGTCATCCTTGCCGACGCTTTCTTCGCCGAATTAGCCGAGGCATTGCCTTTTTTGTCGAGGCTCGGGAAAAAAAGCGCTTGGAGTGTTCTTCCAAGCGCTTAGTTTATCTGGCTCCCCGGGACAGGCTCGAACTGCCGACCTAGTGATTAACAGTCACCCGCTCTACCGACTGAGCTACCGGGGAAAAGTTTGCGTAGGATACTGACGCAGGTCTTTTGCGTCAACCGCGGCGCGATGGCGGGCTTGCCCTGCTGCGGCGAGGGCTTTTTGCTATGATGAGCGCTACTCTGCTGACATGCTACGGCCTGAGTCTTGCTAATTCTGCAGTCGATAAACAGCTTTTTTCCTGGGGGCGGCATAAAAATGCGAAAAGATGCAAAGGGTTGGCCGGCAATTGTGGGGGGGCGACGGAAGTCCCTGGGATACGCTCTGCTGGTCTGTCTGGCACTGCTGTGGACGATTACGGGCAGCGTTTGGGCGAGTCAGTTTCTCCCTGCTGATCAGGCCTTTTCCTTTTCTGCGCAAAATGTGGGTGAGGGTAAGCTCGCCCTGCAATGGAAGGTGGCGCCGGGATATCACCTGTATCGCTCCATGGTGCATGTGGAGTTGGCGCCAAGCAATGTGCAGATGGGGAAACTGGAGTTGCCTCCGGGAAAATTGCTCGATGACCCGGCCTTTGGCAAGGTACAGGTGCTCGAGGGAGATAATCGCGTCCTCATTCCCTACACCATTCAGGGTGCGGCTCCCAAAGAAATCGCCGTTACGAGCACCTTTCAGGGCTGTGCCAACGCTGGGGTTTGCTACCCGCGGCAGCAAAAGACTATTGAGGTTTCTCTAACCCCAGAGCCTTTGGTTGATCGTGCGCCGGTAGCAACGAATGCCCTCGCTCTGGCAACGAGCACGGCGGCGCCGGCACCCGAAAGCAACGCTGCGACCTTGGCGCAAGGCTTGCAAGATCGTTTCGCCTTGACCCTGCTGCTGTTTTTTGTTTCGGGCTTGGGGCTTGCCTTCACTCCCTGCGTGTTTCCAATGATCCCTATCCTTTCGGGGATCATCGTCGGCCAGAAGGAGCGCCCGAGTCGCAGTCGTGCCTTTGGTCTCTCCCTTGCCTATGTCCTGGGCATGGCCCTCACCTATACCATTGCCGGTATCGCCGCGGCGCTCACCGGCGCCTATCTGCAGGCATTTTTTCAAAGTCCCTGGGTACTTGGCGCCTTTGCTTTGATCTTTGTGCTCTTGGCGCTATCGATGTTCGGTTTTTACGAGCTACAGATGCCCAGCGCGGTGCAGAGTCGCCTGTCGCGGGTTGGCAAGGGCGGACATCTGCTCAGCAGCTTTGTACTGGGAATTCTTTCGGCCCTGATCGTTGGCCCCTGTGTGGCAGCACCCTTGGCAGGCGGGCTGCTCTTTGTTTCGCAAACCGGAAACGTCTTTTTGGGTGGCTTGGCACTCTTTGCCCTGAGTATGGGTATGGGGATGCCGCTGTTGCTGATTGGCACTTCGGCGGGACATCTGTTGCCCAAGGCAGGGCCATGGATGGAGGCGATCAAGGCTGTCTTTGGCGTCTTGATGCTCGGGGTGGCGATTTGGTTTTTGAGCCGCGTACTGCCGGGTCCGATCACCTTGTTGCTGTGGGCCTTGCTAGCGATCTTTTCTGGTGTCTACCTGCGCGCTCTCGAGCGGGCAGCGGCAGGCTGGGGATTGTTTCGCAAGGCCCTAGGTGTAACCCTGCTCGCCTATGGCTTGGTGATGGGAATCGGGGCCCTGCAGGGGCAGTCGGATCCGCTGCATCCCTTACCAAGCGCGCGGTACTCGAAGGCCCAGCCGGCAAGTACCGAAGAACTCGCTTTTACGCGGGTGGACAGCCCCGCTGCCCTCCAGGCCGCTCTCAGGGCCGCCCAGGGAAAGCCGGTGCTCATCGATTACTGGGCGCAGTGGTGTGTAGAGTGCACGCGGATGGACCAGATCACCTTCCGCGACCCGGCAGTGCGCAAGGCCCTTGCCGGCTATGATCTGATCCGGGTCGATGTGACTGCGAGCGGGGCTGCCAGCCAAGCCTTGCTGGCACGCTATCATCTCGCCGGCCCGCCGGCCTTCATTCGCGTAACCGCAAATGGTCGGACGGCGGCGGTGCAAGAAGGTTACTTGGGCCCGGAGGCCTTTCTGCGCTGGTTGCGCAGCGGTGCTTCCTAGGCCGTTGCCTAGTGACCGTGGCCGCGCTGCAGCGGGCCGCCGCGCAGCACATAGAGGGTGCCGCAGTAGGGGCAACGCGCCTCGCCGGTCTCTTCGATTTTGAGGAAGACTCGCGGATGCCCGTTCCACACCCCGCCCGCCGGGCGCGGGCAGGCAAGGGGAAGCTCCTTGGGGTCGATCTCGACGAAGCTCTGGGCACAACAATGGATGGTGGGGGCGTCAGTCGACATAGTGCAGCCACTCCGGGTGGTCGTCGCGCCGGCCTGCAACGGTGTCGAAATAGCGTTGTTGCAGCGCTTCGGTGATGGGGCCGCGGCGGCCGTTGCCAATCTTGCGGTCATCGATTTCGCGGATGGGAGTTACCTCTGCCGCCGTGCCGGTAAAGAAGGCCTCGTCGGCAATGTAGAATTCGTCGCGGGTGAGCTGTTTTTCGACGATGGGAATGCCGGCATCACGGGCAAAGCGCAGGATGGTGTCGCGGGTGATGCCTTCGAGGGCGCTGGTGAGGGTCGGGGTATAGAGGATGCCGTCGCGGACCATGAAGATGTTTTCTCCCGAACCCTCGGCAACGTAGCCCTCGCGATCGAGCAACAGGGCTTCGTCGTAGCCGGCGTGGTGGGCTTCTCGGTGCGCCAGCATGGAGTTCATGTAATTGCCGCTTGCCTTGGCCTTGCAGAGATGAATGTTCACATGGTGCCGGCTGAAGGAACTGATCTTGACGCGAATGCCGCGCTCCAGGGCTTCCTGCCCCAAGTAACTGCCCCAGGGCCAGGCGGCGATGAGGGCATGGACCTTGAGCCCGCGTGCCGACAAGCCCATGCCCTCGGCACCATAGAAAAAGAGCGGGCGGATATAGGCAGATTCGAGGCCATTGGCGCGGATGACCTCTTTGGTGGCGGCGTTGATTTCTTCCGGGGTAAAGGGCGCGTCCATTTGCAGGATTTTGGCACTGTTGAAGAGGCGCTTGGTGTGTTCGGGCAGGCGGAAGATGGCGGCACCGCGATCGGTGGCATAGGCGCGTTCGCCCTCAAAGCAGCCGAGACCGTAGTGCAGACTATGGGTAAGACCGTGCACCGTCGCCTCGCGCCAGGGCACCATCTGACCGTCAAACCAAATGAATCCATCACGATCTGCCATCGACATCACTCACTCCTCAGTGGGCCCCAGGCCCAGTCGTAAAGTCCATTGCCGCACCTGCTCGGCGAGATCCTGCAGGGCGGCGAATTGTGCGTGACCGCGCTCGAGCACTGGGGGCTCGAGACGCAGCCAGCAGCGGTTTTCTGCTTCGCGCAGGGCACGCCATGCCGTAAGCAGACCATTGACCGCATCCTCTTCCCAGAGGCAGAGGGTGGCGATGGCCTGCAAGGCTGGGCGAGTGCCAGGGTAATGCAGCAACGCGGAATTGTCGGCAGAAAGAGAGAGAATAGCAAACTGCACGAGAAATTCGATATCCACCAACCCGCCAGGGCTTAGTTTGAGATGAAAGGCATTGCGGGGGATGGGTTTTTCTCGGGCGATACGCTGGCGCATGGCACCAATTTCGGCGCCGAGGGGAATGGGGTCGCGGCGTTGGGAGAGTATCTCCTCGCGTAGCGCGACAAAGCGCTGCCCGAGCTTGGGGTCGCCGGCAATGAAGCGGGCGCGGGTAAGGGCCTGGTGTTCCCAGGTCCAAGCCGACTCGCGCTGGTATTTGCTGAAGGCCGAGAGGGAGCTGACCAGAGGGCCGGATTGTCCGCTCGGACGCAGGCGCAGATCGATTTCGTAGAGATTGCCGGCGCGGGTAAGGACGCTGAGAATGTGGATGAGCTTTTGCCCGAGGCGGGCAAACCAAGCGCCCGCCGTTAGCGGAATCCGCCCGCTGCTCTCCTGGTCCGGCGGCAGATCGTACAAAAAGACGAGATCGAGGTCCGACGCCAGACCCATCTCCATACCGCCCAATTTTCCGTAGGCGATGATGGCAAAGGGGAGCTCTGGATAACCCGGCAGAGGCCCATGCTGCTGAAGCATCGCCTCGACCGCCCAGGGCAAAGCGCGTTGCAAACAAAAGCTCGCGAGTTCGCTCAGGTCCGTCAGCAGGCTATCGATCTCTTTACGTTCCGCCCAAAAATCGCTGGCCAGCAGCAGGGTTTCGGTATTCTTGAAGCGACGCAATAGGTCCATGCGTTCTTCCAAATCGCGTCCCTGGTCCTCCGATGTGCTGAAGAGCTGCGGCCAATCTCGCGCTGCCGAGGAGCGTTGGCAGAGAACGTCTTCGAGCAGGGTGGGAAAGCGGGTGAGCTCCTGGGCCAGCCAAGGGCTGGCAAGGAGTTCTTCCAGGCGCCCAAGCCAATGCGGGTTTTCGGCAAGGAGGGCGAGATATTGCGGCTGCCCGAGTAGGGCATCGAGGAGGCCGAGCTGGCGATGTAAGAGGGTGACCGGCGCGCTGGACTGTGCAAGGCGACGTAAGACGGCGGGCAGTAAGGCATCCAGTCGCGCCTGCCCGCGCTGGGAGAGCTGCAAGACCCGTCGGCTGCGGGCAAAGCGTCGGAGTTCCTGCCATGCCGTCAATTCCGGGTCTGCCGCCAGAACCTGTTGCCAGGTCTCGGGCGCGGCGTCGTCGAGGGCATGGCGGGCCGCCAGCCAAACCAGATTGGCGATGTTTTCTTCATCGCCCTCGGGCTGGGCAGGGAGGATGGCAAGGTACAAGGCATGGACCGCTGCCCGCCCGCTCGCAATCCTCTCTTGCAAAATGGCAGGTGTCTCTACACCCAGGGCGCAGCTCAGGCGCATCCAGCCCAGGGGATCGCTGGGGAGGGTCTGGGTCTGGCGATCGTCAATCATCTGCAGGGCATGCTCTACCCGCCGCCAGAAACGGTAGTTTTGCCGCAGCGTCGTTACCGCGTCTTCTTGCAGCAATCCCGCTGCGCCAATTTGTTCCAGGGCTTGCAGGGTATTACGTTGGCGCAGCTGCGGTAGACGACCGCCGTGGATCAATTGCAGCGACTGCACAACGAATTCGATCTCGCGGATGCCGCCAAACCCCTTTTTGATGTCCTGGCTGGCGCGACCCTGTTCGGCGTCCATCAGTGCCTTGACGCGGCGCAGACCGGCAAGGAGAGTAAAATCGAGATAGCGCCGGTAGAGAAAGGGTTGTAGACGCGTGAGGACGGCGCTACCAAAGGCAAGGTCACCGGCCACGGTACGCGCCTTGAGCAGGGCGTAGCGCTCCCAACTGCGGCCGTGTCGATGGTAATACTGCTCCAAAGCATCGCCAGTAACGCAGAGGGGGCCGGCATCGCCAAAGGGGCGCAGGCGCATGTCGACACGGAAAACGAAGCCCTCCGGCCGGTTTGCGGCGAGGGCGCGGATCAGCCATTGGCCGAGGCGCTGAAAATAGGTAGCGTTGTCGAGGGGGAGGGGGCCATCGCTCTCGCCAGCCCCTCCGTAAAGAAAGAGCAGATCGATGTCCGAAGAGAGATTGAGCTCTTCCCCGCCCAGCTTACCCATGCCGATGATGGCAAAAGGTACCGGCTGGCCTAGCTCGTCGCGGGCCACCCCATGCCGCTGCGCCATGCGCTGAGCACCGTAGTCGAGGGCCCATTGCAGCGTCTCTTCGGCAAGACGGCTGAGGGCGCCAAGGGTGTCGTCGAGGACCTCCGGGCCAGACAGATCATGCCAAAGAATCTGCAGCATGCGCTGCTGCCGATAGCGGCGTAGGCCTGCGAGGAATTCCTCCTCGGACGCCTCGGTGCCGGGGGGCGAGGGAGTCAACCCCGCCAGCAGCAAGCCCAAATACTTCGGATGTTGCGCGAGTTGCTGTCGGGCATAGACGCTCGCGAAGAGCAAATGCAGCAGGCGCGCTTCCTGCGCCGAAGCCGAAGACAGCGCAGTCAAAGCGTCGTCAGCACTTTCTCGCAGACCTTGAATGGCGTCAGCGACCCGCTCCCACTCCTCCGGCCAGTGCTGGGGTAATTCCGGTAAGCAGGGGGTGATGGGAGGCGATGGGATCATGTTCATCATACCCTAACAGTTTTGTGATAGGGTCGCAGAAATGGGTTTTGGTCGCCACCGTGCAAGAGGAGAGAAATCGTATGCAGTGTGCGCGTGCTTCTTTAACGTATTCGGTACTTGTTGCTCTTGGATTGTTAGGTGCGGTGCCTGTTGCACTTGCCTCGCCGGTGGTGCCGGTCTATGACAATGCTGGGGGGATTGCGGCTGCGCCAGTGATCCCGGCGCGTGACAATCGTGATTTGCTGGCGCCGGTGACGGTGAATGCTGCCAATCGCGACTGGGTCACCCATGTGTTGCCCACGGGGCGGATCGTGTCGCCGATGGGAACGGTCAACGGTACGCCCAACTTTGCCACCAACGTCGTGCCTTTGGATCAGAATACCCTAGCCGTGCTTGCCAATGGTGCCACGGCGGCGCAGACCGTCACCCTCTACAACGCGCAAAGCCTGCAGCCGGTGGCGCAGGTAACGGCCTACAAGAAAGAGCCGCAAGAAAAGGGCGAGGCAACGACCAAGGACTCTACCCCGATTGGCCACCAGAGCTTTTATCAGGGTATTACCCCAGGCCCTGACGACACCTTCTTTACCGCCGGCGGCGCGACGAACGATGTGCTGCAACTCCGCTATCACGACGGCAAGGTCGAGGTGCTGCGCCGCTACCCCCTGGTGTGGCAGCCTTTCCCCAAGGACCAATATCCCTATTATTACCAAGGTGAGCGTCGCGCCAACGAGCCGCGTCTTTTTTATCCGGATGCCGTTGTTCTTGGGCCGCAGCAGCGGCATCTCTTTGTAACCGGGATGCTCAGCAACAGCATTGCCCGCATCGATCTCCAGACCGGCAAGACCGAATACCTGAATGTTGGCCCCTATCCCTTTGCCCTTACCCTGACGGACGGAGGTAAGCGCTTGGTAGTCAGCCTTTGGGGTGGGGATGCCGTCGCGGTGCTGGATCCCGAATCCTTCCGCCTGCTGGGGACGGTGGCCGTGGGCCCGCAGACCAGTCCGGATCATTACGCAGCGGGTGTCCATCCCACTGCCCTGGTCGCTGCGCCCCAGGGCCCGGACGTGTACGTCGCCCTTGCCAATGTCGACCAAGTAGCCAAGGTGGACAGCCGCAGCCTCAAGCTGCAAGGGATACTCAACGACAGCCCCTACCCCGACGCCCCGCCCGGATCCTATCCCAACGCCCTCGCCATCGCCCAAGGCAAGCTCTTTGTTGCCAATGCCGGCAATAACGACGTCGCCGTCTACGACCTCGCCAGCGGCAGGGCCCTGGGCCTGATCCCCACCGGTTGGTACCCCACCGGCATGACAGCCACGCAAGACGCCCTCTACGTGGTGGCTGCCAAGGGCCTAGGTACCGGCCCCAACGTGCAGCACCAATGGGTGGGGACGATGATGGACGGCCTCGTACAGAAGATTCCCCTTCCCGAGCTCGACGCGAAGCTCCCCCAGTGGACCGCCGCCGCCTTGCACAATGACGGCTTCAGCCCCGAGCAGCAAGCCGCACGCCAAGCGGAGGATGCCAAGACCACTGCCTTTTTGCGCAAGCATATCCGCTACGTGGTCTTCATTTTGCGTGAGAATAAGACCTTCGACGAGGACTTTGGCGACTACAAGCCTGCCGGGGTTTGGGCCGATCCCCAGCTTGATCTCTATGGCCCGAAGGAGCTGCCCAATCTCTATGCCCTGGCGAGTCGGTATAGTCTCTTCGTAAATTTCATGGCCGATGGCGAGGTCACCGCCCAGGGGCACCAGTGGACGACGGCGGCTTCGGATTCCGACTTCGTGCAGCGCACCTGGCCCATGTACTACTCGGGACGAGGGTTGGTGGGTAATCCTGGCTGGACGCAACCTCTCATTCCCGTCGGTGAGCCGGGTAAGCCCGATTTCCATCCTAGTTCCGATGACCCGTATGCCATCTACAAGAACCTTTCGGCGCTAGGCAAGTGGAGCAACCCCTGGATCAGCTACCCAGAGCGTCTTTTTCTGTTTAACGGCCTGCTGGAGCACCATGTTTCTTTTGAGGATTTTGGCGAGTTTGTGTCGCGCTCTCAGGCGGGCAATATCTCGCCAGCCATGCAGAAGCATTTGGCCACGGACTTTCCGGGTTGGGACCGGATGCTGCTGGATACCCAGCGGGAGCAACTCGCCGAGAACTGGCTCAAGGCGCACCCTGGCGCCAAATTTCCGCGGTTCATCTACATTTGGCTGCCGGACGATCACACCGCGGGACGCACGCCCTGCTACTACACCCCAGACTACTATGTGGCGGATAACGATTATGCCACGGCCAAATTCATCCATTACCTCTCGACCACGCCAGAATGGAAGCACATGGTGGTCTTTCTCACTGAGGACGATGCCCAGTCTGGAGCCGATCATATCAACGCCCATCGCACTTTTGCCTTGGCCATGGGGCCGTGGGTAAAGCGGGGTTTTCTCGAAACCAATCTCTACTCGCAGGTAAACATCCTGAAGACCACGGAAGCGATTCTTGGCCTGCCGCCGATGTCACAATGGGACCAAAATGCCAGCGTTTTCAGCGGCATCTGGACCGATCAACCGGATTTTGCACCTACTCCCCGGCCTACCCCCATTCAGGTGCCCCTCGCCTTCAACCCCGGACAGTGTACCGACAGCAAACTCCTACGCCGCGAGGCGGGTATGGCGGGGCACTCCCTGAGCGGCGCCTGGTTCCGGCGTCATCAGGATAGCCTCGGCAGCCAACTCCCGCCGCCGGCCAAGGACGTTAGCTACAGTCCCACCACCCTGCTCAAGGTGCCGGGGCCGGAGCAGATGAAGCAGGAGTGGATTGCCAGCAAGGGCGAGAAATCCTATGAGCGGGTCATGGCCTACCTGCAGCAGATGGCAGCGGCCCACCATGCGCCCTTGGCAGCCTATCAGGCGGGGGAGGACGAGTAGCCCGCCCAGGGCTTCCGCCGCCCCAGCGGCGCAGGCCCTGCTCGGCGAGATCGACCGCTAGCCGACCGCCATCTTCGGCATCCTCGCCCACGTCTCGCGCTGCTTTACCTCAATCGCTGAAGGCGGCGCCGGACGTCTAGAATGATATGGACGATAGGTTGTACACCGGCATTGGGTTCTACGTAGAGCATGGCTGAGCCTGGTTGCGAGGAATGGGTCAGTTGGTCGATTGCAGCATACGATAGAGCTCGTCCTTGTGGGAGAGACGCTGCTTTTTCAGTGCCTCCAGAGAGCTGCTGCCCGAGGCCGCATCGTTACGCTCGATATGTTCGATCTCGGCGGTAACGGCATCAAACTCGGCCAAGAGCTTGGCAAAATGCGCGTTGCTGGACCGGAGAGCATGAATACGTTCCGCCAATTCTGGGAATTCGACGGTCAAATCTTGATGTTCGGTGTGCATGCTGGGGGCCCCTGCTGTGGTGAATGACGCACTTTGAGGGTAGCAGAGCTTTTCACCTTCTGCAGCCAAAATAACAAGGGAATGAAAAAGGCCCCCGGGTTTCCGTCCCGAGGGCCATGACGGCGGCAGGGGTTATTTAAACGGCGACCCAGTCGCCGGCGCCGCGCCGCTCCAGCAGCGAGCCATCGGCACGGATCTGCAGTAGATTCAGCCAACGGTTGTCGACGAGT
>JAWNZB010000133.1:0-4111 GCA_038447835.1 Candidatus Igneacidithiobacillus chanchocoensis
AACCAAAACAGAGGAGGATATCGTTAGGCCCGAGACTCGCGGCGCGCCGATCCAGGTGCTGCACAAGTTCTGCCAGCGAGATTTCTTCAGTCCCCTCTTCCTCCCCAAGCACGGTGCGCAGCTGCGCCGGTGCGGCGGCTCGGGGATTCTCGGGCATGGCCAGCAGCGTCCAGCCAGAAACACGTCCCTGCAGGGGCGCAATTGCAGCCGCCAGATCTTTATCTGCCATCATCCCCCAGGAGGCCCGGACCTGTCCCTTCTCACGCGCGAGCAGCTCTGCCAGGACGCGCGTTGCTTGCGGATTGTGGGCGACATCCACCAAGAGTCGCGGCGCCTCCATGCCCCAGGGGCGTAGCCATTGTTTTCTCCCCAGCAGACGAATCGGTACCTGCCATTGCGCTGGCGGCGGCCAGATACGTGGTAGACGACCTTGAAGCTGAGCAGCGGCGGCCAAGGCAAGGCCTAAGTTGTTGTACTGACTGGGATGATCGTCTAGGGGCGGGGGTACCGGGTACTGGACCGAGCCAGAGCGCCATTCTCCCGTCGTAGTCAGGAAAAAATCGCGCCGCAGCACCTGCAGCTCTGCACCGCAGGTTGCTGCGGCCGCCAAAACCGACGGGCATGGGCCATTGGTGTCGCCATAGAGCAGCGGCCGACCGCGGCGGCAAATTCCCGCCTTCTCGCGTCCGATACTCTCGCGGTCTGGCCCCAAAAACTGCTGGTGATCGAGGTCGATGGAAGTGATGACGGCCAAATCCGCATCCACAGCATTGACGGCATCGAGGCGCCCGCCCAGCCCTACTTCCAGAATCGCGAGATCGGGCGTCTCTTCGAGGCAGAGACGCAGAGCGGCAAGAGTGCTCAGCTCAAAATAGGTCAGCGGGATATCCGCCACCCTCTCCCCGAGCATCTCGATTTGGCTCATCCAGCGCTGGTTGGCGAGGGGTTGCCCATCGATGCGCAAGCGCTCGCGAAACTCCCACAGGTGCGGGCTGGTATAGGCGGCACAGCGATACGACGCCTGCAAGGCGAGGGCCTCGAGATAGGCAACCACCGAACCCTTGCCATTGGTGCCGGCCACCGTCACTACCGGAAAAGGCAACTGCCGCGGAATATCGAGGCACGCCATGGCCGCCTGCACGCGCTCGAGCCCCAATTAGATGCGCTGCGCCGGACCGACCAGGTGCGTGAGAAGCTGCTCTGGATCGCCTGCCTGCAGCGCAGTGTTCACGTTGCCTCAGGCCACCGTTTCGGCATGCATCAAGATGCCGATTTGTTGTGCAATGTGCTGTCGCAGCTGGCGACGGTCGACAATCTGATCGATGGCGCCATGCTCGAGCAAATATTCGGAGCGTTGGAATCCCTCGGGCAACTTCTCGCGGATGGTCTGCTCGATTACCCGCGGGCCGGCAAAGCCGATAAGGGCATTGGGTTCGGCGATGAGGATATCGCCGAGGGTCGCCAAACTTGCCGAAACCCCGCCCATGGTGGGGTCGGTGAGCACCGAAATGTAGGGGATACAGGCCTTACCCAAACGCTCGATGGCGGCCGCCGTCTTGGCCATCTGCAAAAGGGAGAAGAGCCCCTCTTGCATACGGGCGCCGCCACTGGCGCTAAAACAGACCAACGGACAGCGCTCGACCAGGGCGGTTTCGGCGGCCTTGACGAAACGTGTCCCAACCACCGAGCCCATGCTGCCGCCCATGAATTCAAAGGCAAAGGCGGCTGCTACCACGGGACGCTGGTGCACAAAGCCGCGCATCACCACGAGGGCATCCTTCTCGCCGGTTTTTGCTTGGGCCTCTTGTAAGCGCTCCTTGTAGCGTTTCTGGTCCTTGAAGCGGAGGGGATCGACGGGCACGAGCTCGCTACCGATTTCGAGGCGCGGCTCCGGATCGAGAAAGTAATCGAGACGCTGCCGCGCCGTTAGCCGGTGATGATGCCCGCAATGCGGACAAACCTGCAGATTCTGCTCGAGTTCGCTGCGGTAGAGCACTGCCTGGCAGGTCGGGCACTTGGACCACAGCCCTTCGGGCATCGAACGCTTCGCTTCGGGTACTTCTTCGCCCGCCTTTTTGTTGATCTTGGGCGGCAGAACACGGCTAAACCAATTCATCGTCCTGACCCTGCCTCAAGGGCAGCGCGGATAGGACGCAAAAACGCCCCCGCCAGTTCCGCCGCATGGGCGTCATCCTTGGCCTCTTGCAAGGTCTGCACCAGAGCCGAACCGATTACTACCGCATCTGCCCCGGCAGCCAAACGCTGCGCCGTTGCCGCATCGCGAATACCGAAGCCAATGGCCATGGGCATCGCCAATTCTTCGCGCAAGGCCGCCACGCGCGCCAGCACTTCGTTCCAGTCCTGCTGCTGCGCCCCGGTAATACCACGCAGGGAAACATAGTACACAAACCCGCTGCCCAGGCGCTTGACCGCTGCCACTCGCTGCGGCCCGCTAGTTGGCGCCAGCAGAAAAATGGGATCGATGCCCGCCCGGCGCAAGAGTGCGCTCTCCTCTTCTGCCTCCTCTGGGGTGAGGTCGACGAGGATCACACCATCGACACCCGCATCGGCGGCCTCTTCGGCAAAGCGCTGCATGCCCATGGTCTCGACCGGATTCAGGTAGCCCATGAGGATGATGGGGGTGGCGCTATTGTGTTGGCGGAATTCCCGCACCCAAGACAGCACCTGCCGCAGGCTGACACCGCGGGCCAAGGCCCGCTCGCTGGAGCCCTGGATGACTGGACCGTCGGCCATGGGGTCGGAAAAAGGCACACCCAGTTCGATGGCGTCGGCGCCGTTGGCGACGAGCGCATGCAGCAAGGGCAACACACCGCTGCTGCTCGGGTCACCGGCGGTAACGAAAGGAATCAGGGCACTGCGAGGCGCCTTATGCAGCGCCGCAAACATTTCGGCCAAGCGACTCATAGAACGATACCCTCGAGGGCAGCCACGGTATGGATGTCTTTGTCGCCGCGGCCGGAAAGATTGATGATGATGCTTTGCTCCGGGCGCATCTGCGGTGCGAGCTGCATGGCGTAGGCAATGGCGTGGGAGGTTTCCAAGGCGGGAATGATGCCCTCCACCCGACTCAGCTTGTGGAAGGCGGCCAAGGCTTCCGCGTCGCTGGCAGCAACATATTCCGCGCGGCCGATGTCCTTCAGAAAAGCATGCTCTGGCCCGACACCGGGGTAATCGAGGCCAGCCGAAATAGAGTGGGTGGCTTCGATCTGCCCATTGGCATCGCTCATTAGATAGGTACGGTTGCCGTGCAGCACTCCCGGCCTACCAGCGGTCAGGGGGACGGCATGTTTGCCCGTTTCGATACCCAGGCCTGCCGCCTCGACCCCGATCAGGCGCACGCTGCTGTCTTCAATGAACGGGTAAAACAGGCCCATGGCATTGCTGCCGCCACCCACACAGGCAATGCAGACGTCCGGCAGGCGCCCGGTCTGCTCCAGGCACTGGGCGCGAGCCTCGTCACCAATGACACGGTGAAAATTGCGCACCATCTCCGGGTAGGGGTGGGGCCCGGCTACCGTGCCAATCACATAAAAAGTGTCTTCGACGTTGCTCACCCAGTCGCGCAGCGCCTCATTGAGGGCATCTTTGAGGGTGCGCGAGCCGCTGCGCACCGGCGCAACCGTCGCCCCCAACAGGCGCATGCGGTAGACGTTGCTGGACTGACGCTGAATGTCTTCCTCGCCCATGTAGACTACACATTCCATACCGTAGCGGGTGGCTACGGTGGCGGTGGCGACGCCGTGCTGGCCGGCGCCGGTCTCGGCAATCAAGCGCCGCTTGCCCATGCGCCGGGCGAGCAGCGCCTGACCAACGGCGTTATTGATCTTGTGCGCGCCGGTGTGATTGAGGTCTTCGCGCTTGAGGAAAATCTGCGCACCTCCGAGTTCGCGGGAAAGACGCTCGGCATGGTAGAGCGGATTGGGTCGGCCGACGAATTGCCGCAACTCGCTATGGAGCTCGGCAAGGAATTCTGGATCTTGCTGCGCCTCGGCATAGGCAGCCTGCAGCTCGTCGAGAGCGGGAATCAGGGTTTCGGCAACAAAACGACCACCGTAGACGCCATAATGCCCCTTTGCATCGGGTTACTGGT
>JAWNZB010000031.1:0-21625 GCA_038447835.1 Candidatus Igneacidithiobacillus chanchocoensis
AGCCACCAGTTGCTGTTGCGTGGTAGTTTCATCCGCCGTCTGGCTTCCGGGCTGTATACCTGGCTGCCCCTCGGTTTGCTGGTGCTGCGGCGGGTGGAGGCCGTAGTGCGCGAGGAGATGGAACGCGCCGGCGCCCAGGAAATTCTCATGCCGGTGGTGCAGCCGGCGGAGCTCTGGCAGGAATCCGGGCGCTGGGAAATGTACGGGCCAGAGCTCCTGCGCCTCAAGGATCGTCACCAGCGCGACTTTTGCCTCGGCCCCACCCATGAGGAAGTGATCAGCGACCTGGCGCGGCGGGAATTACGTTCTTACCGGCAACTGCCCATCAATCTGTACCAAATTCAAACGAAATTTCGCGACGAGATCCGTCCCCGCTTTGGGCTGATGCGGGCGCGGGAATTCCTCATGAAGGATGCCTACTCCTTTCACATCGATCAGGCCTCTCTGCAGGAGACCTACCAAGCGATGTACGATGCCTACAGTCGCGTTTTTGCGCGACTTGGCCTCGAATTCCGCGCCGTCGATGCCGATACCGGCGCCATTGGCGGTAAGGCCTCCCACGAATTCCATGTGCTCGCGGATTCCGGCGAGGATGCCATCGTCCACTGCTCGGCCTGCGACTACGCGGCCAATCAGGAGCTCGCCCGCAGCGCTCCCGACCCAGAAAGCAGCGCGGCGCCGCTGCCTGCCGAGCGCGCCAGCACCCCGGGTATCCGCAGCGTCGAGGCGCAGGCCAAGCAACTCGGCATCATGCCCGGGCAAGTGGTGAAAACCCTGCTCGTCATGGCCGACGACGCACCCCGTCTACTCCTGTTGCGTGGTGACGACGAACTGAATTTGATCAAAGCCGCCCATGCCCTCGATGCGCAATCCGTACGCATGGCGACCGCCGAAGAAACACAAAATCTGCTCGGGGTTCCCTTTGGCTTCATCGGCCCCAAGGACCTGCCGGTGCAGGTACCGATTCTTGCCGATCATCGTGTCCTCGCCCTGCGCAACTTCAGCACCGGCGCCAATGTTGCCGACGAGCACTGGCTCAACCTCAACTGGGAGCGCGACTTGCCGCGCCCGCCCGCTGCCGATCTGCGCAACGTCCAGGCCGGTGACGCCTGCCCCCACTGTGCCACGGGCGTGCTCGGTATCCGCCGCGGTATCGAGGTCGGCCACGTCTTTCAGCTGGGTACGCGCTACAGCGAAAAGCTTGGGGTCAAGGTCTTGAATGAGGCGGGCAAGGACCAGATCGTCCTCATGGGCTGTTACGGTATTGGGGTTTCGCGCATCGTTGCCGCTGCCGTCGAACAGAACTTTGACGAACGCGGCATTTGCTGGCCCGCCGCCTTGGCACCTTTCGACGTCGGCATCGTTGCCATCCAGGCCAAGAAGTCACCGGCGGTGCTCGCCGCGGCCGAGGCCATGACGGCGCAGCTCGAAGCACAGGGGCTGCGGGTTCTGCTCGATGATCGCGACGAACGGCCCGGGGTCCAGTTTGCCACCTTGGACTTGATCGGACTGCCGCATCGCTTGGTCATCAGCGACAAGACCTTGGCGCAGGGCGTTTGGGAATATCGGGCGCGGCGCGATAGCGATAGCCGCTTGCTGAGCGAGGCCGAGGTCGTAGCCCTCCTGCTGGGAGAACAAGCATGAGTTTCCAAAAAATACTCGTTGCCATCGATTTTGGTGCGACCGTAGCGGAGCTCCTGCAGCATGCCGAAGAAGAGGCACGACTACACCAAGCGCAACTCACCCTCCTCCATGTTTTTGATACCCAAATCATGGACCTGCAGCTACCCGAGGAATTGTTGCCCAACTCCCTGGAGATGCTGCAGCGCCTGCGCAGCTTGGCCCAGGAGCGGCTGGAATCCTTGCAAAGGCCTCTTCGCCTCGCAAGTGACGCCGTGCTGTTGGAGAAATCCGGCAATATTGGGCGGAATATTTGCGACTACGCGAGCGAAAAGGGCTTTGATCTCATCATCGTCGGCAGCCAAGACCAAGGAGCAATTGGCCGTCTACTCCTCGGGTCGGTAGCAACGTCGGTAGTACATCATGCCAACTGCCCGGTCCTGGTATACAAAAGTAGCGCAAAAGCCTAGGCTCCAGCCGGGCTTTGCTGCGCCGCCCAAGCGCTGATTTGATCCACCATTTGTTGCGCCGCGGCATTCATCGCTGCCGCCCCACCGGCCGGCCCCGGCTTGGGTAGAGCCGCATGCACAACAAAGGATTTCTGCGCCAACACTCGATAGTCCTTGGCCCGGAGCAGGGTCGCGGTGCAGGCAATCTGTGCCTCCCCCTGCTGCGCCGAGGAATAGTCAATTACAAAGTTCTGCAAACCCAGTTGCAGCAACAGTTCCGGCCGCCCAGCCTGTCCCGGCCCGAGCACCGCCCGCCAGTCTCCTTGCTGTTGCAAGCGCTGCACCAGTAGGCTCGCGAGCATCTGCCCCGGTGCCGCCGCCCAGCGGGCATTGTTGTACGGGTAAAGCGCCTGCGGGTCGGCATACTGCAGGCGGTAGAGCAGTTCCGGGGCGGCGAGCCAACTCGGAGCAGCGACTGCTTCCAGGCGCAGCACACCGGCGCGGGGCGCAGCATGGGCGGCGACCGGCGCCGCAGCCGATTGCAGGGCATAAGGCTGCTGCCAAGCCGGTGCCGATGCGCAACCGGCAAGGCCTACACCCAAAGCGAAGAGCACAGCGATGCGAAAAAAACGAGGCAAATGCCATACCTTCATGGATGCGCTCCCGCAAAACCCGCCTGCCCTGGACCCGCAGGGGCTGCACGCTTACCCAAGAGCAAGCTCTGCGGATTCTGACGCAGTTCCTGACTCAAAGCACCAAGATTCTCACTGCTTTGCACCAGGTTTTGGGTGAGAAGATTGAGTTGCGGCAAGGTTTGTTGATTGAGGATATCGACACTTTGTTGGCCCGAGCTCGCCAACTTGCGCAGAGCAATGCTAGTACCATCGAGTTGCTGCAGCGGCTGCTGCGCCGACACCGCTAATTCGTCGAGGTGTTGCACCAAACGTTGGCTCGATTGCATGGTAGAGCGGGTAGCGGCAATGGTGGCGGGCAACTCCGCCAAAGACGGCCGCAACGCTGCCTCGAGCTCTGCCAACTCTGCCGTGGCCTTATCGATATTCTCGAGGGCTGCAGAAAAATGGCGCTGATTCTGTTCGTCTAGAAGATCGTTCATGCGCATTGCCAGCTCATTCCCCTGGTTGACCAAGGACTCACCGCTGCGCGATAGCGCCTGCAGAAAACTGGGACGCATGGGAATGACCGGGACCTTCCCCGGCTGCGGAATGAGAGGCGCAAAATTCGTTCCGGCATCGCTCAGCGAAAGATAGCTCAGGCCGGTCACCCCCTGGGGCTCCAATTCGGCAAAGGTCGCGTGGGTGATGGGCGTCTTCGCATCGATACTGATCTGCACCCGCACCATGCGCGGATTTTCGGGATCAAAATCGATGGCCTTGACCTCCCCCACCCGCACGCCTTTGAAGCGCACTGGCGCCTGCACGGTCAAGCCGGTAACGCTGTAGGGGGAGACGACGTAATACTCCTTGCCAACGGGAGTAGAATGGTGCATCCACAAGCCGGCCAGCACCAAGGCAGTACCCAAAACCGCAATGAACGCGAGGGCGATCAGTGCATGTGCCCGACTTTCCAAACTTCCTCCGCAGAAATTGACTTGCCCTGGTCAGCGTGCCTAAATGTAGCAGGTATTCTGGACGATTCCCATGCACTTCGACACCCTACGCCAAACCATGATCGATACCCAGGTGCGCACCTGGGAAGTTTTCGACCCGAGCGTCTTGCGCGTCTTGCAAGAAGTTAAACGCGAGCAGTTCGTGCCCACCCACCTGCAAGAATTGGCCTTTGCCGATTACGAGATTCCCCTCGGCCATGGCGAGCGGATGTGGACTCCCAAAATGGAAGCGCGGGTTTTACAGGAGCTCGACCTCCAGCCCGAAGACCGCATTCTCGAGGTGGGCACCGGCAGCGGCTACTTCACCGCCCTTCTCGCGAGCCTCGGTGGCGTGGTGTACAGCGTCGATGACCGCGCCGATTTTGTAACGGCGGCCGAGGCGCGTCTGCAGCGACAAGGCATCAACAATGTGCATCTGCAGGTCGGCGATGCTTCGGCGGGTTGGTCGGCGGCCGCCCCCTACGATGTCATTGTCCTTACCGGCGCGCTCCCACAGCTACCCAAGAGCTTCCGCGAGCAGCTACGCCCAGGCGGACGCCTTCTCGCCCTCGAGGGACAATCCCCTCTGGTACGGGTGCGGCGCTACCGCCGTGGCAGCGACGCAAGCCTGCGCGGTACGGATCTCTTCGACACCGACATCCCACCCTTGCGGCATTCCCCAACCAGAAGCTTTCAGTTTTGAGCGTGCGCGTGCGGGCCCAACGTAGCACCGTCCTCGCCATCGACCTGCAGGACAAGCTTCTCGCCATGCTCGGGGCAGAGCGGCGGCAAGCATTACTACAGACGACTACCCGACTGCTCGACAGCGCCCGTGCTCTCGACATCCCGATCTTGCTCTCGTCCCAGTATCCGCAGGGCTTGGGCGCTCTCGATCCGTGCCTGCAGCGCTTTGGCGAGGCGATCGCCAAGACCGAATTCTCCTGCTATGCCAACCCGGCATTGCGTAGCACTCTGCGCGCCCAGACCGAACGCCGGCAGATCTGCCTCCTTGGCGTCGAAGCCCATATTTGCGTGTTGCAGACCGCTCTCGATTTGCAGGCAGCAGGCTGGGAAGTGGCGGTAGTCATCGACGCCGTTGCCAGCCGCGATCCGCAGCAGCAAACCTGGGGCCTCGAGCGCCTGCGCCAGGCCGGGGTCACTTTGCTGAGCAGCGAGTCCTTGTTTTACGAATGGATTGCCGATGCGGCCGATCCGCGCTTTCGGCAACTTGCCCCGGCCTGGCGCTAGTTCCCATGGCCCATCGCTACGACATCACTCTGCAACCCAAAGAGCACCTCCTGCAGGTCCGCCTGCAGATTGCCGCGCCCGACCCCGATGGCCAGATCCTCGCCCTGCCCGCCTGGGTTCCCGGCAGCTACACCGTGCGCAACCTCGCCCGTCATATCGTTCAGCTGACCGCCCACAGCGCCGGGAAAGCGCTTGCCGTAGAGAAAATTGACAAGGACCGTTGGCGCCTCGCACCTTGCTCCGGCCCGCTGCAGGTAGAGTAAAGCGTCTATGCCTTCGATAAGTCGGTACGAACCGCTTATCTCGATGATAGCGGCGGGTTTTTCAACGGCCCGGCAATTTTCCTGCGCGTCGTCGATCAGGAAGCAGAGGAGCACGAACTCTGCATTTCTGGCCCGGACGACTGGCAGCTGGCAACGAGTATGGCGCGGCAGAGTGGTGCCGCCTGGTCTTGGGGCACATTTTCCGCCGAAGACTATCGCGGCTTCTGCAATCACCCGCTGCTCTGCGGGTTCCTCGCCCGGGTCGATTTCTCTGCGGGCGAGATTGCGCATCACCTCGCCCTCCTCGGTCATCCAGAGGCGACTTTGCTCCGCTTGGGAGAGGACCTTTCCGCGATTTGCTCGTACCAGCAGGCCTTCTGGGGAGAAAGCCCCTTTTCCCGGTACCATTTTCTCTGCCTCGGTAGCCAAAACGGCTACGGCGGCCTCGAGCATCAGGCCTCCTCTGCCCTGCTCTGCAAGCGCACGGATCTCGACGGCAGCGACCCCAGCGGCTACCGCGACTTTTTGGGTCTTGCCAGCCACGAATACTTCCATTCCTGGCTCGTCCAGGGTATTCGTCCGGCCGTGTGGAGCGAGGGCTACTGGGAGGGCGAAAACCCCAGCCGGGATCTCTGGATCTTTGAGGGGATCACGTCTTACTACGACAGCCTGCTCCTCTGTCGCGCTGGTTTGTGGAGCGCTGCGGAATACCTGCAGGAACTCGGACGCGAAATTACCCGCCTCGCCCGCCGCCCGGGCGAAGCCCTGCAGAGCCTTGCCGAATCCAGCGCCGATGCCTGGACCAAGCTCTACCATCCGCACCCCGGTGCCGCCAATTTTGAGATCAGCTACTACAACAAGGGTGCCCTCGCCGCCCTCTGCCTCGATGCCCGCCTGCGCGCGCATGGCGGCGATCTCGACCAGATTCTCCGCATGCTCTGGCAGGACTATCGACAGCGCCCCTTGCCCGAGGGGGAGATCTTTTCTTGGCTTGCAGACAAGATCCCCGCCGCCATCCTTGCGGAACTGCGTTGTTGGATATTCGAAACCAACCCCCTGCCGCTGACCGAATGCTTGGAATATCTGGGCGTTGCTCTATGCTGGCGGGCCGCCGCCGGCGCGGCCGATCGCGGCGGGGTGGTCGCGAAGGGTCAACTACTTGAGCTTGGAGCCACCTGGAAAAAAGCCGCCCTGGGGGTCGAACTCACCTTTGTGCGCAGCGGCAGCCCAGCCGAGGCAGCCGGGTTGTGTCCCGGAGACCGCCTCCTTGCCCTTGATGCAGAAGAAATCCATAGCGACGGATTGCAAGCCCAACTGGATCGCGTTGGCTCGCCAGTTCCTCGAGTGTTGCACTACTTGCGCGATGGTCGCTTGTATAGCTGCACCTGCACCCCAGCCCTTGCCCCTCTCGATACCGCCTACCTACTGCCTCTGGAAGATACCGATGCCAGTCAGCGTCGCGCTCGCTGGCTGACGCCAGAGCAGTCTCAGACCGCGGGATAATCGCGGCGAATGCGCTCTACGCGCAGCGCCTTGCCGGAGCTCGTGTCGACCTCGACTAGGAGCCCACAGAGGCTGGCGACACCCTCTGCCACCGGCGCTTTGGCGGGCATAGCGTCGATGAAGCGCCGCTTGGCGATTTCCCGATCGACACCAATGATCGACTCGTAGCAGCCGCACATCCCGGCGTCGCTCTGATACGCCATGCCCCCCGGGAAGATGCGCTCATCCGCCGTCGGTACATGGGTATGACTGCCCACGGCAAGGCTGACGCGGCCATCGAGATGCCAAGCCAGGGCATACTTCTCGCTGGTTGCCTCGGCATGAAGATCGACCAGAATCACCGAGCAATCGGCCAAGGCGCCCTGCAGAGCAGCATCGGCGGCACGGAAGGGGCAGTCGTAGATAGGATGCATGAAGAGCCGTCCCATGAGGTTGAGTACTCCCAGACTCCAGCCCTCTTTTTCGATACGCAGAGCGCCACGGCCCGGGGTCCCCGGCGGGGCGTTTTCCGGGCGCAACAGACGCGCTTCGCTCTCGATATAGCTAACGGTCTCGCGTTGGTCCCAGACATGGTTGCCGGCAGTGACGGCATCCACTCCCCAGGATAGGAACTCGTGCAGGATCTCCCGAGTGATGCCGGCGCCGCCGGCAGCGTTTTCGCCATTGACGACTACCGCATCGAGGTCAACTTGCTGTCGTAGTTCCGCAAGACCCAGTTGCAAGGCGCGCCGCCCCGGTTTACCCATTACATCGCCAGCAAAAAAGATGCGCACTTTCATAGCCTAAAGCTCCGGTAACCCTGCTCGGTCACGATTCCGTCCAGGGGAACATCCCAAGGTTCCCGCGGCAGCTCGGCGACTTCCTGAAAGGCATGGGCAACCCCGAGCAGGCGCGGCCGTCGCCAACGCCGCCGATGGCGCAGGGCGGCGAGGCTGCGGTCATAGAATCCGCCGCCCATGCCCAAACGCTGCCCCTGTGCATCGAAGGCCAGCAGGGGCAGGATCAGCGCATCGAGTTGGGCAGCGGAGCGCCAGTGTCGGCGGGCGACCTGCGGTTCGGGGATGCCCAGACGATTCTTTACTAGGGTGGCGCTTCGCGCGAGAGGGGCAAAACGCAGTTTCCGCCCGTGCGGCCCCGCTAGTACTGGAAGAAAAAATTGTTGCCGATGCGCCCAAGGCGACTGCAACAAACCCCACGGGCTGATTTCTCCCCGCATCGGCCAATACAAGCCTATTGTACGGGCATGATGCAGGAGGGGGATTTTGCGCAACTGACGCGCCAGGGCTTGCTCGGCATATTGCAGTGCCGCTGAATCCAAGGCAGCACGCCAAGAGCGCATGCGACGACGAAGCTCGGATTTGGCAACAGACAAAAGAAACTCCCCGCTTGGGTCGTGCTACCCGCTATCCCACGAACCTGACGATCAGGTCGGGAGCCCGGGAATCGTATCAGGCTACTCCGCGAAGGAGCGGCACACCAACGACATGGACCAAGGCCCCCTGGATAGACAATGTTGGTTCAGGAAATATCCCGGTACCACGCGCCCCGCAGGGAGTAATTTCAAGCTACTCCGCCCCCAGCCCCATGTCAACCAATCGCTGCAGCTGTGCCGTCGTCGACTCTAGGGCCATCTGCGCTTGCAGCTGCTCTTCCTGCCCGCGCAGGAGATCCGCGGCAAGATTCAGGGCGACCATGAGCAAGGCGCGCTCTCGCTGCGCTCCGGCGGTCTGCCGTACCTTGCCCAGCTGCAGCCGCTCCTGCACGGTCTCGATGGCTTGCTCCAGGAGTTGACGCTCCTCGGCCGAGCAAGAAATTTGGTAGGACTGATGGAGGAATTCTGCCGCGATGAGCTCGCGAGTACTGGCGGCGCTACCCTGACTCATGTGTTCTGTCCTTCTTGTTCCCAAACGCAGATTTGTGCCAGCAACCGATCCAGGCGCTCGCGAATCTCCCGCTGTTGTTGACGAAGTTGCTGATTTTCGGCCTCCAGTATGGCCACTTGGCGACGCAGACGGGTCGCCTCGAGCTGCTGGGGATTATCCTGAAACTGGCGACGCAGAACCCGATAATCGAGTATCATGGCTTCCAGTTGGCCGACGAGAGAATCAACCCGAGATTGTTGCACAGCTACCTCCGGCTGCCATTTGAAAATGAGTGTACGAAGGGCGCTAGGCATTTGCAAATCTATCTGATCCGATGAATACCACTCCTCCCCCGCTACTTTCCGGCCAAAATTTTCGCAGCCGCCTCGGCATTGCCGCGGGCTTCGTCCTGCTGCTGCTCTTGATCGTACTGGGGCGGCTCATCGACCTGCAGATCCTGCATTTTCAGAAATTTCGCCAGCTCGCGCATGACAATCATGTTGCTCTGGTTCCGGTCAATCCGGCTCGAGGCCTGATTTTGGCGGATCACGGCGAGGTCCTCGCGCAGAATCAACCAACCTACGCGGTGGAAGTCACCCCCGATCAAACCGAGGACCTCGACGATACCCTCTCGCGCCTGCAGAAACTCCTCGATCTTTCAGACAACGATCTCGCCCGTTTCGACCGTAGCATGGCGGCCAAAGCCAGTTTCGATCCCATCATTCTCAAAACTGACCTCAATCCCGAACAAATTGCCGCCCTTGCCGTCCGCCAAGCCTCGCTTCCGGGGGTGCAGATCACGGCGGTGATGCATCGCGACTACCCCTATGGGGACCTTTTTGCTCACGTAGTCGGTTATGTCGGCCCCATCACCGCTGGCGACCTCAAGCGCCACCAGCGCGAGAATTACCGCGGCCGCGACTACATCGGTAAAACCGGCTTGGAAGGCTACTATGAACGCCAGTTACGCGGGCAGATGGGCTATCAGATCAAACAGATCAATGCCGAGGGGCAGCAAGTCGATACCTTGTCGGAACAGACCCCCGTGGCTGGCGACAACCTGTTAACGCACTTACGCCTGCGCGTGCAACAGGCGGCGTCCAATGTCCTCGAAAGTAACAATTATCGGGGTGCGGTGGTGGCAATCGATCCCAACAACGGCCATATCTTGGCCATGGTCAGCAGCCCCAGCTTTGACGCCAATTGGTTTGTCGATGGCATCAGCAGCACCCATTGGCGCAGTCTGCTCGACAACCCCGGACATCCGCTTACCGATCGTGCCGATAATGGCCTCTACCCGCCGGGATCCTGCGCCAAGCCTTTCTACTCCATTCAAGCAATTCAAGCAGGCGTCATCGGACCCGATTTTCAGACCTTCTGCCCGGGTAACTTTCAGTTGGGCGGCCACACCTACTGGGACTGGAATCGTAGCGGCTTTGGCGAGACCAATCTCACCAAGGCCTTGGCCTGGTCAGTTGACGTGTTCTATTACAAGCTCGCGGTAAAGATGGGCATTCAACTGCAGGATGAGACCCTGTGGCGTTTTGGCTTCGGCAAATCTCCTGGAGTCGATCTCCCCGGGGGACTCCCCGGCCTCGTCCCGACGCCAGCTTGGAAGCGTGCCCATCTGCATGCCCCTTGGTACACCGGCGATTCCGTCATCCTCGGTATCGGTCAGGGGTATCTCCTGGTCACCCCCCTGCAACTCGCCCGCGCGGTTTCTGTCATTGCCAATGAGGGGTATCTAGTGCAGCCGCAAGTAGCCAAGGCCTGGGTCGATCCGGCCACGGGTGCGCGCACGGAATTGCCCAGTGCTACCCCGGAGAATCTGCACATCGACCCCACGGCTTTGCATGCCGTGCGTGTGGGCATGGAGGCCTGCGTCAACAGCGGTACCTGTCACAGCATCAGCATTCCCGGTATCAGCATTGCAGGCAAAACGGGTACGGCACAAATCCCAGAGGGATATGCCCACGGGCACACCATCTATAACAATGACTCCCTGTTCATCGGCTGGGCACCCGTCGATCATCCTAAAATTGCCGTTGCCGTTGTGGTCGAAAATGGCGGGCACAACGCCTGGCAAGCCCTACCCGTTGCCCGCGCCACGATCAAGGCCTATCTGCAGCCCGACAAGCAAGCCAAACTGCCTTGACAGCCAGCAAAAAAATCCGCAGTATTCGCCGATTCTTCGCCCACCAGTTTGGGCAATCATTTGGATAGTGTGTAAGGAGTCGAAGACGTGGCGAATTCGGTGCAAGCGCGCAAGCGCGCAGTCCAGAGTCAAGAGCGGCGGTTGCATAACGGCAGCCTGCATTCGCGTATGCGCACCTATGTGAAGGGAGTGTTGCGGGCGGTACGTGATGGCAACCAAGAACAGGCTCGGACTGCCCTGCGTACCGCAGAGTCCATCATCGACAAGACCGCTGGCAAGGGCATCATCCATCGCAATGCCGCCGCTCGCACCAAGAGCCGCCTGTCGGCGCGGGTCAAGGCTATGGGCGAGCAGACCTCAGCCTGATACCCTCACGAGTGTGCGATCAGGCCGGCTTACGAGCCGGCCTTTTTGTTTCTACTCGCCAAGGATGGCGCGCAAGCGAGCAAAGGCGTCGTCGGCCTCTTCGGGCTCGGCGGCTGCGCTCCCCTGCCAGTCGAGAAGATCACTGGGAATCTCCGCTAAAAATCGCGACGGCTCCGGATTTAGGGTCTCGCCGTAGCGCTTGCGTCGCTTGCAAAAGCTCAAATGCAAACGAAAACGCGCCCGTGTCATGCCCACGTAAAAAAGCCGCCGCTCCTCGGCAATCTGCTCCGGCGTTTCGCTATTGCGGTGCGGAAGCAACTCCTCCTCCACCCCGGCCAGAAAGACCTGCGGAAACTCCAAGCCCTTGGCCGCGTGCAGGGTCGAGAGGCGGACTACGTCGCGGTCGTCGTCTTCCTCGCGCTCGAGCATGTTGTAGAGCATCAGGCGTTGCAGCAGCTCCCCCAAATCCTGCGGCCCATCTTCCTGCGCCAGCAAACGCCCCATCCAGCCAAGCAACTCTTGCAGGTTTTCCCAGCGACGCTTGGCGCTACGCTCATCGCCCTCATCGACCAGGTACTGCCAATACCCGATTTCCTCGGGAATTTCCTGCAGAAGAGGCATCAGTTCGGCACCGCGTTGCAGGGCATCACCTTTCTCATTGACCCAATTGGCAAAGGTCTCCAAGGCCTGGCGCCCGCGTGATGGCAGCTCGAGATCCTCAGCAAAGATACTGGCAAAGAGGGACTGGCCATGGCTGCGCGCATATTGCCCGAGAACCTCGAGACTCTGGCTACCAATACCTCGCCGCGGAGTGTTGACGGCACGCAGTAGGGCCGGGTCGTCGTCGGGATTGTGCAGGAGACGACAATAGGCCAAAAAGTCCTTGATTTCGGCACGCTCGAAGAAAGAAATACCCCCAGACACCTGATAGGGGATGCGTGCCGCCCGCAACGCCGCCTCGAGGGGGCGCGACTGATGATTGCTGCGGTAGAGAATCGCATAGTCGCGATACTCGCCATCACGCTGAAAGCGGTCGCGAAGGACGGCATTGGCAATCTGCTCCGCCTCCTCGGTCTCGTCTGCACAGGCATGTACCTGTATCCGCTCGCCCTCGCCCAATTCTGACCACAGACGCTTTTCGAAGAGATGGGCATTCTGGCCGATGACGGCATTGGCGGCCCGCAAAATACGCCCAGTGGAGCGATAATTTTGCTCGAGCTTGATCACCCGCAGGTCGGGAAAGTCGGTGGCCAGCCGCTGCAGGTTGTCGACATTGGCGCCCCGCCAAGAGTAGATGCTCTGATCGTCATCGCCCACCGCCGTCAAATTTTGCCGCTGCTCGAGCAGCACCTGCAGCAGTCGGTACTGGGCACCATTACTGTCTTGATATTCGTCCACCAGCAGGTAGCGAATGCGATCCTGCCAATGCCCGCGCGCCTCGGCGTCGCTCCCGAGAATCCGCGTCGGCAACAGAATGAGATCGTCGAGATCGACAGCATTACAGGCATGCAAGGCGCGCTCGTATTCGGGATAGAGGGCGGCGGCCAGGGCGCCGATCTGATCTTCGGCCTGGGCCTCCTCAGCCAATACCCCATCATTCTTGAAGCGAGAAATGCGCGCCTGGATGGCCTCGGCAAGGTCGGCTGGACCATTGGCCTCGCGCAACAGACCACGCAGCAATGCGAGACTGTCGCCGGGATCGATGACACTGAATGCAGGCCCGTAGCCGAGGCGGGGCAGCTCGCACCGCAGAATCGTTAAACCCAGACGGTGAAAGGTGGACACCAGCAGCCCGCGCCCGGCGCGCCCCTCCAGACGCTGGGCGATGCGCGCCTTCATCTCCCGCGCCGCCTTGTTGGTAAAGGTGACGGCGGCAATGTGCCCCGCCGCCGCCTGCTGCTCCTCGATGAGATGCACAATTTTCTGGGTAATGACGCGCGTTTTACCCGAGCCAGCGCCGGCAAGGACGAGCAGCGGTCCGTGCACATGACGCACCGCCTCCCACTGCGCAGCGTTGAGCTCGAGACTACTCAGCCGCGGCCTCCACCGCTGCCGGCGCGCCGGCGGGGTCGGCAGCAAAACCGCCGCGGTAGGCCCACCAAATGATGACCGGCCCGAGGAGGATCATGGGGATGGACAAGACCTGCCCCATGGTCAGTGGTCCGAGGACGAAGCCGAGCTGGATATCGGGCTGCCGTACGAATTCGACCAGGAAGCGGAACACCCCGTAACAGAAGACGAAGAGCCCACCCACGGCACCGATGGGTCGTGGGCGCCGGCTGTAGATGGCGAGGATCAGAAACAGCAGAACCCCTTCCAAGAGAAATTCATAGAGCTGGGAGGGCTGGCGCGGCTGCGGTCCACCCGCCGGGAAAACCATGGCCCAGGGCAGATGACTCACGCGCCCAAAAAGCTGATCGTTGACAAAATTGGCAATACGACCAAGACCGAGTCCGATGGGTACCGCCGGGGCGATAAAATCGAGAGTAGGCAGAAAGGAATGCTCAGGATTACCACGGGCAAAAACCCAGCAGGCAAGAACGACGCCCAGCAGGCCGCCATGGAAGGACATCCCGCCATCCCAGATGTACAACATGTGCAGGGGATGCTGGACGTAGTAAGGCAGGTTATACCAAAGCACGTACCCGACTCTCCCGCCCAGGATGGCACCAATGGCAACGTAAAATTCCAGATCTACGACGGCGGATTTCTTCCACGGTGTATGCGGGCGGCGGCCACGCCGAATCAGCCACAGGGTGGCAATGATAAAACTGATGATTTCCAAGAGCCCATACCAGTGAATGGTAATCGGACCGAGCTGAAAACCCATCGGATTGATATTGGGATAGTGCAGCATGGAACTTCCCCTTCAGCGAGGGCCCAAGATGGTCAAGAGCCGCCTGCCTGTCAAGGCACCCTCCTCCTCAGGCTGGAATCTGCATGGTCACGCAGTGCAAGCTACCATGCTGACGCGCCAATTCCAGACAAGGTACGGAGACGATCTCCCGATCCGGAAACACCGTGGCGAGGCGCTCCGCCGCCAGTGCATCGGCGGGGTCGTCATAGGTAGGCAACAACACCGCACCATTGATGATCAAAAAATTGGCATAGCTCAGGGGCAAACGCTCCCCTGCTTCGTCGAAGCGCGCCCGCGGCCAGGGGAGCGGCACGAGATGATAGGGGCGGCCATTGGCTTGCGGGAAAGAAGCGAGTTCCGCTGCCATTTGCTGCAGCGGCGCAAAATGCGTATCCACGGGATCATCGCAAGACTGATAAGCAATCACCCCGGGGCTACAAAAGCGCGCCAGGGTATCGATGTGGGCATCGGTGTCATCGCCCTCGAGATGGCCGGACTGCAGCCAGAAGATCCGTTCTGCCCCAAGCAGGGTGCAGAGCTGATCGCTGATTTCTTCCCGCGTCCACTGGGGATTGCGGTTGGGGGAGAGTAGACAGGCATCGGTGGTGAGGATACTGCCCTGCCCATCGCTGTCGATACTGCCGCCTTCCAGCACCATGCCGAGGGTACGCAACGGCAACCCCCCGTAGGCGCCAGCGGCATGTAGACGCCGGGTGAGTTGATTGTCGAGATTGGCGGCAAACTTCAGGCCCCAGGCATTAAAGGCAAAATCGAGGAGTTGGCGGCGGCCATCCGGGTGACGCAGGGTGATAGGGCCATGATCCCGGGCCCAGGAGTCATTGCTCGGGGCATGGTAGAGATGGCAGCGCTGCAGATCGGCGCCCATTGCGCCCAGCTGCTGCCGACACTCCTTTTCGCTGTCAGCATCGTGGACGGCCACCAGTAGGGGCTGACGCCGACTGATTTCAGCACCAATGCGGGCAAAAACCGGTAAGACCGTGGCCAAGCGATCGGCCCAATCAGTAGCGCGATGCGGCCAAGTCAGCTGCACGGCTGCCTGGGGTGCCCACTCCGCGGGCAAAATAAATTGCTCCGTCATCTCCGCTCTTCCTCTCCTGGCTCGCTGCCATTGTAGGACGTCGCTGTGCTTCCGTCACCGCCGGCACCTCGCTACACTGGCGAGCATGCGCCCAGAACGTCTCGATCATCTTCTTTCTCGTCTCGGCTATTGCAGTCGCAGTGAAGTACGCGAATGGCTGCGCGACGGCCGCATTCAAATCACCGATCTTTCGCGACCGCAGTGTAGCAGCAAGGTCGATCCGCAGCAGGTTCATGTTGACGACGAGCCTCTGGATCCCGCCCAGCCCCTGTACTTGCTGTATCACAAGGGCCTCGGCAGTGTCTGTGCCCATGACGACCCGCGCAGCATCTACGACGATCTGCCCATGCGTTGGCGCTATCGTCGACCAGTCTTGAGCAGCGTTGGCCGCCTCGATCGCGACACCAGTGGGCTTCTTCTTTTGAGCGACGACGGGCAATGGCTACACCGCTGGAGCCACCCGCGCCAAGCGGTGCCGCGCCGCTATCGTGTTCAACTTGCCGAGCCCCTGCGTGAAGATGCGGAGTCGATTTTCGCCAGCGGCACCCTGCAATTGGAGGGTGAGAGCAGTCCCTGCCGGCCGGCAGTATTGCAACGGCTGGCGCCACGAGAGGTTCTCCTAACCTTACAGGAAGGCCGCTATCACGAGGTACGACGGATGATGGTCGCCCTCGGTAATCACGTCGTCGCCCTGCATCGGGAGGCCTTCGGTCCTTTTACCCTCGGCGATCTGCCCGAGCGCGATTGGCGTTTTCTGCGCGCCGATGAACTGGAGTCTTGCCTATGAGATGGAGTCCACATGTAACCGTAGCCGCCGTTGCGCGGGACGCAGAGGGGCGCTTCTTGCTGGTGGAGGAAGAGATCGACGGCCTACCCTGCCTCAACCAACCCGCCGGCCACTGGGAGAAGGGAGAAAGCCTGGCGGATGCCGTCATTCGCGAAACCCTGGAAGAAACCGGCTACGAGTTCCTCCCGGAGGCAGTCTTGGGTATCTACCACTGGCAACATCCCCACAAGGACCTCACCTATTTACGCATCGCCTTTGCGGGCGTCGTCGGTGCCTACGATCCACAGGCCCCCTTGGATGTTGGCATCCTTGGCACACGCTGGCTGCTTTTGCAGGAGTTACGGGCGGCACGCCTGCGCTCGGTGATGGTAGAGCGCTGCATTGCCGATTTTCTCGCCGGGCAACGCTACCCCCTACAGCTGCTGCAGAGCTTGTGAACACTTTGCACTGACCCGAGCGCAGCTTTTTGTTATATTGTGGAAAATATTGTAGCGAGAAGCTAGCGATGATAGACGCAGACGGCTATCGCCCCAACGTGGGCATGATCATTTGTAATGAAAGGCAACAGGTGTTGTGGGCCAAACGGGTCGGAGAAAACGCTTGGCAGTTTCCGCAAGGCGGTATCGATGGCAACGAGAGTCCAGAACAAGCGGTGTATCGCGAATTGCTGGAAGAGGTGGGCACCAATAAGGTCAGCATCATCGGGCGTACGCGGGGCTGGCTCCGCTACGATGTTCCGGGAGCGCGCAACCGCAGTAAGCAGCGGCGCTATCGGGGGCAGAAGCAAATTTGGTTTCTGCTGCGTTTTGAGGGCAGCGAGGCAGAAATCAATCTGCAAACCGAACACCCAGAGTTTGAAGACTGGCAATGGGTGGATTATTGGCATCCGATTGAGGAGATCATCGCCTTCAAGCGACGGGTCTACTGCCTTGCCCTGCAGGAGTTAGCACCCCTGATTGGCGCACCGCCCTCCCCCTTCCCGATCGAGGAACGACCTCCACGACCACCCCGGCGCGGCAATCGCTACCCCCAACGTCGCAGAACCCCACACGGGGTAACGTAAAAAAGGCTGGCTACCCAAGTGGTGGCCAGCCTTTGAACGCAGTAGCTGCGATTGCTTACTTCTTCTTCAGGCACTCGCGCATGAAGCTCTTGCGCTGCTCGCCCTTCATGCCCTTGGCACGAGCGTTGCAGGTCTTCATCTTCATCTGCTGCGCCGTCAGTTCATGCGGCTTCTTGGCCTCCTCGGTCTTGTGCTCCATGACCTTGTGCTCTGCCATCTTCTTCTCGGCCTTGGGCTCCATGGCCTTGTGCTCTGCCATCTTCTTTTCGGCCTTGGGCTCCATGGCCTTATGCTCTTCCATCTTCTTTTCGGCCATCTTCTTCTCGGCCTTCTTTTCCATTTTCGTTAGCGGGGCCGGCGCGGCGGTTTCCGCATAGGCAACGCCCGAAATCAGGAAAGACAGGGCAACGCAAGACGCCAACATTTTCTTCATCATCGGTTTCTCCTTGGTGTAGTGAACAACAACTGTTACAGCAGTCCTTTGAGACTTTGCAGCAAACCGTCGCCATCCGGTAATTGTCCATTCGGCGACAACTGATCAACAAGGTGAGGCAGCGCTTGACTAAGACCCTGGGTCAGGGTTTGCGGATCGACGCCAAGAGTGCTCGCAATGCTCTGGATGCGATCACTGCCTATGGCAGATTCGATTTGGTCTGCGGAGATGGGTTGATTGGTCCCGGTTGAAATCCAGGAATCCACCACCGAACCCAGCCCGCCGTCGCGCAGCTGCTGCAGGGTTCCACTCACACCACCAGGCTGATTTTGCAAAAATTGCGCCGCTGTCCCGAGCAATCCCGAAGAATTGCCACCTAGGGCAGACATACCACTCGACAACAGATCATCCATGAAGCCCATATTTTTCCTCCCGGTTCTATAATCCGTAAGGAAGATACGCCAAGCAGCAGCCGGTAGGCAAGCCGGCGCTTGTCCACACTTTACTGATTAATTGAGAGTTTTTCGGCTAGCGCTGAATACTGCGCCGCTTGCGCACCTCAACGGTCACCGTGCGACTCGAGGGACGCGGCTCCGCTTGCGTTGCGATCGGCTGCAGGCTTTCACCGGGAATGGAGAGATCTTTCGGATACCAAAACTGCGGCCTGGCACCCGCGTCGGCCTCTGCAGGCGCTGCGGCCGTAGGCTCGAGCGGACGCTGTGGCGGACGCGATTCAGTGTGAGAGTTTTGTTCCCGGGCACGCTTGCGCTCCGGGGTGATACCGTACTGCGGTGCAACTATGGGCATAACGCTCCCTACTGGATCAAGCTGGCTTGCCCTATGGGCGAGGCGGCCCGTGCAAGGACCACTGATGAGAGTCTAGCAGAGATGACCAGAAAGGGGAAGCGATTTCAGGGAGTTCCGATTCGCCCAGGAGTTTTACCGAACGAGTTGCACAGCAAACTCTTATATATTAGATTTTCATTAAATAATAATACAAAAAATTAACTCTTGTCTTTTAATAAATTAAGTTATAGAACGATCAGGAAAATAAAAAAATAATACTTGCTTCCAGCTTCTCATTTGACTATAAAACAGATCAAAGGATGTTTTTTGCATTCTTTAGACGGGTTCTCAGGAGGATTACCTAATGAATACACAAGCACTCGGGCAAGAAAACCGGATGACGTTATTTTCTTGGCAACTGCTTTTTGCCCGCGGCATTGCCGCCATCGCTTTCGTTATCGCGTCATTGCTGGATTTTAGCGCCACCATGACTCTGCTGATCTGGTTTTTTGCCATCTACGTCTTCTTCGACGGCGGCTACTCTGCCATGCGTTTGGCACAAAAAGGTTCTGGTGCCTGCCCACGGGTCCTCATTGCCATTAAGGCCGTGGTTGGCGTTGCCGCGGGCATCGCCGTCCTCGTTCTGGCAAGCCACGGCAGCACCTTACCTACGCTGCTGGCGATTTTTGCTTGGGTGGCTATCGTTGGCGTACTCGAAGGCATCTGGGTCATTCGCAATGTCCAGAACAAGGAGATGGTGCTGATCATTGGCTCTTCGGCCTACCTAGCTCTGGCTATTTGTTTGCAGGTGATTTTTGCGCTCGCGCCGCAGGCTGGGTCGGCAGTGTACAACTGGATCGTGATTGGATTCTCGGCTGCCTTCTCTGCTGCCATGCTCGGAATGAGCTGGGCCATGCGGCGGAACATGCTGCGCGCTGGCAAGGCGCAGCGAACCGTCGCTGCACACTGAACCATTGCTTCTAAAAATCCAGACGGCAGGGCCAATCCTGCCGTCATCATCAATATCGCTACAAAAGCCACCAGCCATGTTTAGTAAAAATTCCGAATGTGCCCTTCGCTGTCTACTGTTCCTTGCCCAGCAAGGGGTGGGAGTACCGATTCTTTGTCGTGATATCGCCCATGCGGTGGGCGTTTCCGAGCCCTGCGTGGCCAGCGTGCTACGCATCCTCGCCAAGCGCAATGTTCTCGAGTCCCTCAAGGGTAAGGGGGGCGGTTTTGCCCTGCGCCCCGAAGCTGCAGACCTCAGCGCGTACGATATCCTCTTGGCGGTAACCACCAAGCCAGAGCAGCGCACCCGCTGTATTCTGGGTCAGCAGGAATGCGGCGATGCCCATCCCTGCCCCCTGCACAGCGCCTGGACCGAGTTACAGGAGCGGCAGAAAGAGCTTCTACAAGGCTTTTGCCTGCGCCAACTCCTGGTACCGCAAGCGGTCTAACATTTGATTGGTAGGGCGCCGCTTGGCAAAAACTTGCTACCAGTTGTCGTCGAACAACCCCTTCCTTCGGCAGGCCTCAAGAAACGGCTCTCGAAGGAAGTTGCAATCGGCATACGGCCGATTTCTTGCCTGCTGGCGACGCATGTCCAGGATCTCGGCGGGCTGTTTGTGATACGCTTGGCATTCGTCGAGCACCTGAGTCAGCCAGTATTTGCCGTCACTCTCACCGCACAGCTTGGCTTTATAGCGCTCTTCAATGCCGTACACGTCCTTCCAGGTATCGATTTTTTCGTTGAGGGTGGCGGGGCCGAATTGCAGGCTCACGTCGGCCGGAGTCAGGTTTGCGATATCCGAATTTTGCAAGGTCACTTGCAGTTCGATGGCATATGGCCTTGTGGTGTATGGATAAAAGACTGCGCGGCGCTGAGCTGTTCCTGCCGGATCTTTCGGCGTATAGGCCGGGTCTCTGCTGGTCTTGTAGCTGCTGTTGCAATGGTGGCAGGCCGGCACCAGATTGTGAAAGTTAATCGTAATGAACGGATACAGCGCCTTAGGCAGGTAGTGGTCGTAGGCCTCGCGCTTGCAGTGGTACTCGCCCAGCAGATCATTGATGCCGCAGAAGGGGCATTTACCCGCTTTGTTGGTCTGCACAAAGGCCTTGTAGTGATCGTCGATGTCACCGATCTTGGCTCGTAGCGCGGCGAGGTCCAGCAAGGATTGCGAATAAAGCCCCTTGAAAAAAGCAGCCAGCTGTTCGCCAAGGTTTTTATGGGTTACAGCGATATCGACGTAACGGACGAGCTGTGCAGCCGGATTATTGGCGCACACATTTTCCAGGTCATTATTGCCTTGGTACCACTGTTGAAATTGGCTGATCTGCGCGGCGGTCAGCGCCGAAAACAAGCCGTAGATGCGCTCCACATGGCCATAAAAGAAATCGGCACCTTTCGCGTCGGAGTAATAGAACGCTTCCATCACTTCGCGCAACTCTGTGTTGGCGTCGAACAGGTGCAGACCAAAGGCACCGCTCGCCGGTGCCTTGCACCACACCTCATAAAAGATGAAGTCGATGAACCCCTGCATCTTCTCCATCTGGTGCGGCACATACGTGTACGGAAACAGCATCAGCCCCGCACCTCCTCATTGCCTGGCAGATCACCGTCGAGGATAGCCTTGATCAGCAGCACTTTTTCCACCGAGTCACCGAGTCGCTGGTGGATTTCGTCAATCAGCGCATCCTTGTCCTCGCAGCCCTTCTTAAACCGCGCACGCAGCTCTTCAAGCATCTCCTGCGCATGGCCGCCGATGGTTTCGCGTTTGCCGAAGGTGTTCATGGTGATCTTGTTGATCGAGGCGCCCAGGGTGTTGTAGTCAGGGTGGCTGATGCTGACTGCGCCGCTGGCTTTGTCCTTGGCAAACACCAGCACCTTGTCCGGCTTGCTATCCGAAATCAGGAACGGCGAGTGCGTCGTTATCAGCATTTCCTGCCCCACCTCCCCTGCATCGGGCAAGCACTGGCGCAAACGGCTGATGAAGTTGGCGCGCCAGTCCGGGTTGAAGTGCGTCTCGGGCTCGTCGAGCAGGAACAGGCTGTTGGTCTCGCGGAACAGCAGGCACAGGCCGAGGCTGTGCAAAAGCTGGTGTTCGCCGTCCGACAACTCCTTGAGCATCATTGGCTCGGCCACGCCATGCTTGGTAAATCGAACAAACTCGAAGCGCATGATGCGCTGATCAGATGCCAAGGTTGGCACTGTCTCGCTGACGTAGTGGCTGGTCGAGGTGTAGAGATCGGTCTTCAGAGTCTCGCTGACGGCATACCGGTTGAGCGTCAACAGCACCTGAAACGCCTGGAACAGCACCAGCGCCGAGCCGTCAAAGTTTTTGCGGAACACCTGCCGGGTTGCCTCATTCACCCAGTAGTCGAGCACCAGGGTATCGCTGGCTTCGTCGGTATAACTGAGCGTGGCACAACGCCTGAGGGCACTCACAACCAGTGAAGACTTCTCGTCACCCTCCAGCAGCTGCAGAAGATTTAGGCGATAGCGCGTATTGCCCAATTCGTCGGTCTCGG
>JAWNZB010000134.1:0-4057 GCA_038447835.1 Candidatus Igneacidithiobacillus chanchocoensis
TACCGTCGGGGTGTTCTGCAGACTGCCGCCTTGCCCCGCGATGAAGCCGCTGACGCTGTAGTTGCCCGCCGTGAGGTTGGCCGTAGTGTTGCCGTCGTAGGTCTTGGTCACCCCGGTCAGGGCGACTTGCAGCGCCTTCGGGGTGATGGCGCCGGTGCCGGTAACGGTAGAACCGAAGCTGTAGTTGCTGAGTTGAGTACCGCCCGAAACCGCAAAATTACCCGTCGTTAGCGCGCTGCTAACGCTGATGGCGTTGCTAGCATTCGAGCTCGCATAGGTGCCTACCGACTGGGTGATGCTCGCCCCCTGACCCGTGACAAAACCCGTGACCGTGTAATTACCCGCCGTAAGGCTGGCAGCCGTGTTGCCGTCATAGGTCTTAGTAACACCCGTCAACGAGATCGACAGCGCCTTCGGGGTGATCGTCAGCTGACCACCGGAGATCGTGAAATTATACCCAAATTGCTTGGAATAGAGTTGCGGAGCGTAGGTCCCCACATTGATCGCAGTTCCGTAAGGAGAGCCCGCACCGATGATGCCCGCAGGCAACCCTGTTCCCGAACTACTTAGAGCGCTAGGAACTACCCCATACTTGTAGGGCACCGTCGAATTATTGGCCGTGTACTGGACACTCAGCAACCCCGCACTTGAGCCCTGCCCCGTGTACACCTGACTTTGATTGCTCGCCGTCAACGACACATTGGTCAGGAATGCCGTCAACAGCGGGGTTGTATTCCCGTTGTATTGCTTCCATACCGCGCCACTGCTACCGCTGGTATTGAAGGCGAAGCTGCTGTTGCTCGTTAATTGGCTCGAGTACAACCCCGTTATCCCGTTACTGCTCCCATTGCCTACCCCAGAAAGACCCTGGTTGCCACTACGGTTCCAATAACCATCGGTTACCGTGCCCTTCGCCTGCGCCAGACCGATCAGACCGCCAACCGTCTTGCTGCCGCTGACCCCACCGGTCTGATAAGCATCAGTGATGGTGCCTGCATTGTTACCCACCAGCCCGCCAACATTGCTCGCACCCGAAACACTGTTGGTGGAATACGCGTTGCTGATGTTCGCACCCGCAGCGTTGACACCCACCAGACCGCCAACATTCTGGCCGCCACTAGCCGTTACCGTACCCTGCGCAAAGCTCTGGTCTATTTGCCCCGTATTGCTGCCTACCAAGCCGCCGACATTGTTGCCTGTACCCTTGCTGTTAGTGAGAGCAAAAGAACTCCCAATCGTTCCTGCATTCTGCCCCACCAAACCGCCCACATCTTTCTTACCACTAACCGAAACAGCAGTGAAATTCGCGCTGGGATTCAGTTGTACCCCACCCAAATTGGCAACGAAAGATTTAGAAATTGCACCCGCATTCTTGCCCACCAAACCGCCGGCGTTGCTTGTTCCGGTGACGCTGTTTCCCTGATTTGCGGCATAACTGAGACTCGCACCAGCAGCATTGCTACCCACCACACCGCCAGTAACCGCCGTACCCGTGCCCTTGACGGTACCCGTAACATATTCCACATTGATGACCGTGGCGTTGTTGTATCCCACCACCCCGCCAACCGCAGCGTTCGAACCAGTCACCGAACCCGAGGCCTTACCGTTGCTGACCAACGAGGGCGTCTTGCCCTGGACAAGCAGGTTTGCGCCGACCAGGCCACCAGCATCCTGCCCCTGTGCCGTCACCGTCGCCCCACTGTTAGCATTCAACACCTGACCGCCGGCGGTGTTGACACCCACCAGGCCGCCAACACCAGCAGTGTTACTGCCATTGGCACCAGTGCCACTCACCGAGATGCTGCCAACGGTATCGCTTGTTACCGCACCTCCGACATTGCTGCCCACAGCACCACCAACCACCGTGCTACCGCTTACCGAAGCACCAGCGTTGCTACTGACCGTCACAACAGCCTTGCCTGCGCCAGCCACGTTAACACCCACCAAACCGCCGACCTGGGAGGTTCCAGTAACACTACCACCGGTTACCCTGACACCACTCACCAAGGCTACGCTCGTGCTACCCGCCGCCGTGTTACTACCCACCACGCCGCCTACCGACGCACCGCCACTGACCGTGACCGAGTCGAGAATGCTGTTGCTGATCGAGCCTGTGTCGTTGATACCTACGAGCCCACCAACCTTGTTTCCGCCGCTGACCTGATTGCCGGAGCTGTAAATATCGAGCAAGGTGCCCTGGTTGCTACCCACCAAAGCACCCACACCAGTTGCCGCCGTGCCAATGACGGTGGCGTTCGACAACACGAGATCCTGCACCGCCCCGCCTTGCCCCAAGGCACCAAAGAGGCCAACGTCTGTGGTGTTCGGGCTCTTGATGTACAAATCGGTAATCGAGTGTCCCAGACCCGCAAAGGATCCCGAATAGGGGGTGGTGCTATTCCCCACCGGAGTGAAACCCGCGCCGTTGTTCCACGACGAGGTGCCTTTGGCCGAAATAGTGGTCCCCAACGCATAATTCTGCGACAGGTTCTGCGACATCCCCTGCAGACTATTGGCCGTGGACCCGTTACTGCTCCCCAACGCATTGATGATGGTGTAGCTCTTCAGATTCGCACTGTTGCTGCCCAACTGCGTTTGAAAGGTCTGCCCGACTTGAAGATTAACCGGCGCCGAGGCTTCATAATACGCCGTAGCACCATTCACTACGCCGTTGGCCGACCCTTGACCGTACTTGAGTGTCAAACCGTTGCTGCCCGTAGTACCTGTCAACGTCAACGGCGCATTGATGAAAATGTTGTTGTATGCACTCAAGGTCAGGGTGTGACTACCCCAGCTCACGCTGCCATTGACATTGATGTTGCCATTGCTTCCCAAACCCGTCGTCGTGCAACTGGCCCCGGTGCAGTTGGTGCCCGAGGCCGTGGTGCTCAAGGTCACATTGCCGCTCGCCAGCGCCGACTCCAGCGTGCTCGGCGAGATGTTGGCGTTATTGCCGGTGCCAATGACAAAATTTACTGGATCAATGGTCCATTGCCCCGCCTTCCCCGATGCCGCACTGGTGTCAATTTTTGCCGTCGAGGCCACATTGACCTCGTGCCCCGAGGTCTCAATCGTGCCGCCATTGCCGCCATTCGGCGCCGAGGCATCCAAGGTGCCCCCTACCTGCACCGCGCCAGATTGGCCGCCCAACAATTCGATTGTGCCATTGTGATCGGCAACGGTCTGCGCTTCGATGAGGCCGGTGTTGTTGACTACCGTCTTCAACAACGCATTACGCGCACTCGCCGACAAAATCACCATGCCGCCATTGGCACGAATCGCACCACCATTCGCGACCTCGGCATCCAATGCCGACGCACTCACATCAAAACTCTCAATCGCATTACCGGCAAAAGTGAGGGTCACCGTCTGGCCCGCACCCAGGGCTACCTGCCCCTCCGGCGCAGTAATGCTGCCCGTGTTGCTGACGTGGTTACCAATGAAGGCCACATAGCCGCCCTTCAATGCCGTAATCTGCGCCGCATTCAACACCCCGTGCGTGCTCGACCCGGTGAAGGTGTAGTTGCCATCCAAAAAGTCTTTATTGCTAATGTTCAGTGTCGAGGCGACCAGACCGCCAACATTGACCTCCGCCCCCGGCGCAAAGTAAATGCCGTTGGGGTTGACCAGGAATACTTGCCCATTGGCATACAAGTGCCCGTAAATCGCACTCGGGTCGTTGCCCACCACCCGGTTCAGGGCCACGCTGCTGCTGCTCGGCTGCTCAAAACGCACCGTTTGCTGCGCACCAATGCCAAAACCCTGCCAGTTGATGATCGCCTTTGCGGAGCTCTGCTGCACCGTCATCGCGTCGCCCGAGGTGGCGATGCTTGCCTGCCCAGCTACCACATTCCCGCCCGTCGGCAGCGCATAGGCCGCCCCCGGTGCCATCCCCAGCGCTAGCAGCAAGGCTGAGCCGAGCGGCGCCAACCGATAAAAGGAAAGTCCGGCGTGCCCTACTACCCCGGCACTCTGCCCGCTTCCCCCAACCTTGCCCCGACCAGACGCCAACTCCGATGCCGGCACCACAGCACCAATCCGCGCTTGCCAAACCAAA
>JAWNZB010000135.1:0-3992 GCA_038447835.1 Candidatus Igneacidithiobacillus chanchocoensis
ACGAGACCATCTTTAGCCGCCAAGCTAGGCGTCGTAGGCAAGGTCATACGAGAACCACTAACTTCAGCCTTGAGCAAGGGACCCATGAAGTCATAGGTCAGGCGGGCAGAGGCCAAGTACTGACCACTACCGTTCAGAAAACCACCTTGGCCACTGCCGAAGGGGTTGGACCCAGACACCAACCAGTTGTAAGCACTGCCGTAATCCAGGGAAGATGCGTCGGCGATGGCAACGGCATAACCAATGCCCGAACCCATGACATTTTCGCCGTGAATCATGGCACCAGCAGAGCGACCGGGCAGCAACGACTGACCCATGCTGCGGAAGATGAAGGGTAATGCATTACCCTGCGTGTCAACATACTCATTGCCCACCGGCTGTTTGAACTTACCGACTTCCAACTGGGCGAAGGGTACCGGAGCGTAGTTGATCCACGCATCGAGAATGGAAGCATTACCACCATTGCCCAGCCCGTTATTCAACTGGTTGGTGCTATAACCAGGGATAGCGCGGTTATCAGCGTTATTCCCGCCAATAACAGCGTTGTCCCAGCCAGCCATGATGTTGTAGGTGACACCAGTAACCGCCTCGCCCTTAACACCCAAGCGAATGCGATTGGCACCAAAGACGAGACCGTTGCTGCCTGAGGGGCTGCCGTTGGTGGAGGTGGCGAACTGCTGGCTGCCGGTGATCTGGGCATAGCCGTACAGGACCGGACCATTCTTGACGACATCGGAACTGTCATCAGCAAAAGCGAAAGCCGGGACCAACAGCGCCGCGGCAACTGCAAAAGTTACGAGATTCTTCTTCATGACAAGACTCCTCCTCATGAGCCGTTGTTAACGTACAACGTGGTAAGTTATAGCACCCCTTTTGCGCCTTTGCAACATCACCCCAAGAACTTTTTGCAACGAGCCAGGAAATTTGACAAAAGCAGGGGTGGCACCCTATCCTTCGCAGCTCTCCATTGGGGGATCGTCTAGCGGTAGGACAGCGGACTCTGACTCCGCTAACCGTGGTTCGAATCCACGTCCCCCAGCCATATCCGGCGCCCCCTCTACGCAATCCGCAACAACCTGTTACACTGCGGCCATGGCGAATAAGACATGGACTTTCACCAAGATGCATGGTCTGGGTAACGACTTCGTGGTTCTCGATGGCGTGCGCCAGTCCTTCTCCCTACAACCAGAAGATTGCCGGCGCATTGCCGATCGGCACTTTGGCATCGGTTGCGACCAGATATTGTTAGTTGAGAAGGCGCAACATCCCGACTGCGATTTTCGTTACCGCATATTCAACGCCGACGGCAGCGAAGTAAACCAATGCGGCAATGGCGCCCGCTGCTTTGCCGTTTTTGTGCAACGCGCCGGGCTTAGCGACAAAAATCCCCTGCGGGTAGAAACTCGCGCCGGGCAACTGCTGCTCCAGCGTCGATCCGACGGCTTGGTCGAAGTCGACATGGGGGTGCCGATTCTCGAGCCCGCCCGCATCCCCTTTGTGGCCGCAGCAGCTGCCAGCCGCTATGCGCTTCCCTTTCGCGAGCAAACCTTATCCATTGCCGCGGTGAGCATGGGCAACCCACATCTACTTCTGGCCGTAGAAGATTGCGCGAGTGCCCCGGTGGCAGATTGGGGACCAGAGCTGGAGCGGCATCCGGCCTTTCCCGAACGTTGTAACGTTGGTTTTATGCAGATCAAAAACCCGCAGGCAGTGCAGCTACGCACCTGGGAGCGCGGTGCCGGCGAGACCTTGGCCTGCGGTAGTAACGCCTGCGCCGCAGTGGTGGCAGGGCGCCTCTGGGAGCGACTGGCAGAGCAGGTGCAGGTCGAACTGCCTGGGGGTACACTCGAGATCCACTGGTCTGGCCCCGGCGAGCATCTGCACATGATCGGCCCGGCTGAGGTCGTATTCGATGGGACCTGGGTTTCCCAAGGAGGAAAGTAATGAGTCAAGCCCTAGTCGATGCCATTGCCCGCAATCTGCAGGCTTCTGCCCAGGAGCTCGCCTTTTTGCAGAAACTCACCGAGCCGGAGCTGGAACATCTCGCGCAGCTCACTGCCAAGCTCGAAATCCACGCGCGCTCGGAGCAGTACAGCGACACCCATTGGGAGGATGACTGAGGCATGCACGACGATGCTGCAGCCCAGTGCCGCTCCTATCTGCGTGCCCATCCGGATTTTTTTCTGCGTGAGCCAGATTTGCTGCAGGAGCTGACCCTGCCCCATTTGGGGGTAGGGTCGGCAAGCTCTTTATTAGAACGCCAGGTGCAGCGCCTGCGTGCAGAGCGGGACCGGCTGCAGCATTGCCTGGATGGCCTACTGCAGCAGGCGCAGCGGCACGATGAACTGACTCGCCACTTTAGCCGCCTGGCCACGGATCTCTTTGCAGCACCCAGTCGCAGCGATTGTCTGGCCGTGGTTGAGCGCAGTCTCTGCGCGGATTTTGGTGTCGAGACCTTGGTCTTGCTGGCGGATCCGGCAGCCGGGCTACCCGGCGCCCTGCCTATCTTGGCAGAGACTTGGCAGCGCTTGGGCGGCGAGCGACCGGCGCAGGCAGGGCTGCAGTTGGATGCGAAAGACTTGGCGGCATTTTTTGCCCCGCCCCGACAAGCGCCAGCCTCCTTGGCGAGCATCAGCATGCAAGGCCACGATTTCTATGGCTTGTTTCTGCTCGCCAGTGCCGACCCGCATCGCTACGTTCCCGAGATGGGTACGGATCTGCTGGCGCAGATTTCCGCCCTTGTCTCGGCGGCCCTGGATCGTTGCGCCGATGCCTAGCGGCATCGATACGTCTCTCACGGACTTTCTGGCGGAGGCCAGCGCCCGCCTTGCCCCGGCCAGCCTGCGCGCGTACACGCAAGACTTAGAGCTGTGGCAGCGCTTTTTTGCGGCCGAGAACATCCTCTCCCCGGCTGCCGTCCGGGCGCAGCACCTGCGTCTTTTTTTGATTCGTGAACGCCAGCGCGGCGTGGCCGTGCCCAGCCTGCGTCGTCGCTTTGCCGCCCTGCGCGCCTGGTATCGTTGGCTGCGTCGGCAGAATCCGCAGTTGGCGGATCCCAGTCGCGGCTTGCCCATGCCGCGCAGCGAGCGGCATTTTCCCGACTGGTTGGGGGTAGATTCGGCGCAGGAGCTTCTCGACCAGCCCGTTGGCAACGAGCCCTTGGCCCTGCGCGATCAGGCCATCCTCGAGCTGCTCTACTCCAGTGCCCTGCGCGTTTCGGAACTCGTCCAACTTCGCCTTGGCGATCTGGATCTTGCGGCTGGCCTGGTACGGGTGCAGGGCAAGGGTAGCAAGCAACGCATCGTCCCGGTGGGGCGGATGGCCAAGGCGGCGCTACGGCGCTACTTGGCACAACGGCCAGAGGGCGCCGAGACGGCATTGTTTCTCAATCGTCAAGGACGACCCCTAGGGGTGCGCGGGGTGCAATACCTGGTCGATAAGGCCGGGCGCCAGCGCCTTGGGCAGCGCCTACATCCCCACAGTCTGCGGCACAGTGCCGCCAGCCATCTGCTGCAGTCCTCTGGCGATCTGCGGGCGGTGCAGGAATTTCTTGGACACGTCCAGATTGATACCACCGCTATCTATACCCATATCGACTACCAGCACTTGGCGCAGGTCTACGATCGCGCCCATCCGCGCGCCAAAACGAAGGAGCAGCCCCATGAGTGAAGCAACGAGCCTGCACGGCACCACCATCCTCTCGGTGCGCCGCGGGGAGAATGTGGTGATGGCTGGCGACGGGCAGGTCACTTTTGGCAATACGGTCATGAAGGGCAATGCCCGCAAGGTGCGGCGCATCGAGCCAGAGGTACTCACCGGCTTTGCCGGCGCTACCGCCGATGCCTTTACCCTGCTCGAGCGCTTTGAGGCCAAGCTCAAGGCACACCCCGGGCAGCTCGCCAAGGCGGCGGTGGAACTGGCCAAGGAATGGCGCACCGACCGCGTATTGCGCCGCCTGGAGGCGATGCTGGCGGTGGCGGATCGGCGCCAGA
>JAWNZB010000136.1:0-3983 GCA_038447835.1 Candidatus Igneacidithiobacillus chanchocoensis
TTGTTTCGGGAGTGGGATCAGGCGACGCACCACTATCGCGCAGTGCCGGAGGCCGATCGGCAGGCGCTGATCGCTGAGTTGCACAAGGCGCAGTCCTACGGTCTGCCGGCGATCGTCATCGACTATCTGCCGACGCGTATGAATCGTGCGGGTTGGTGGGCGGATGCAGAAAAGATACGCGCGCAAGGCTTTATCCCTTACGTTACGAATGCCGAGTTGACGGCGGTGGGGGCAGGTCTGCGCGAGCCAATGCCGCGGCACGTGCTGATTCTGTACAACAGCCCTGGCCCGGAGGAATATAGTGCAGCTTTTGCCAATGGTGTCATGCCCTTGGAGTACTTGGGCTACATTCCCGAGATGCACCGCCTGTCTGATGGAGTGCCTGAAAAGGTGCGTGCCGGAGAGTACGCAGGCGTTATCCTGTGGAGTGATGGTGACCCGATCGATGACGTCAGTGGGCTATCCCACTGGTTGCGGGAGGTACACGCGACGGGCATCCCGATCCTGCTTCTCGGCGATTTTCAGGATGACTTAGATGCCGCGCTCTATCAGGCGCTGGGTATGAACAAGCCAAGCTCTGTCAACGTCAGCTCCCTGCACATCGCCAGCGCCAGCAAGGAAATGAATTACGAACTGCCGATTACCGCCAAGGGCCGGGATTTTCTGGCGTGTGCGGCACCACAGGGCAGTACGGTCTGGTTGCGCCTGCAGGGTACGGCAGGAAGTCAGGAAGATGCTGCCGCCATCACCCCATGGGGCGGATATGTTCTGTCTCCTTATTTCCTGACCACCCTGCCGAACAAGGATACGCGCTGGTTGGTGAATCCCTTCGCTCTCTACCGAGCGGCCTTACGTCTGCCGGCTATGCCGGTGCCAGACACTACTACCGAGAGCGGACGGCGACTCTTCATGGCGCACACCGATGGCGACGGTTTCGTCAGCCGGGCACAGTTTCCGCCGTATCATATTGCCGGTGCAGTCTACATGCACCGGATCCTGGAAAAATATAAGCTGCCGTTTACCGGCTCGATCATCGTCGGCGATCTCCTGCCCGGCGATCGCGGACTGTACCCAGCACTGGCGCCGCTTGGCACCAAGGTGGCGAGGGAAATCTTCCGCTTGCCTTATGTGGAGATCGGTTCGCATATGTGGTCGCATCCCTTCAACTGGCCGGCGATCGAGGCAGGGAAGGATTTTCCTGGAATCAATCTGCCAGTGCCGGGCTATAAATTCAGTCCTTATATGGAGGCGGTGGGGGCGGCAAAGTGGATCAACAAGCATCTCGCTCCTGCGGATAAAAAGGTGGTCATCGATCAGTGGTCGGGAGACTGTGAGCCCGACGCGCAGGTGGTTGGACTGGCCTATGGCGCCGGCTTGATGAATATCAATGGTGGTAATGCCTATATCAGCAAGAAGGACCCGAGTATTACCGCTGTGCCTCCCATCGGCATTTATCGTGGCCGGTGGCTGCAGGTATTCGCCCCGGATGCCAACGAGGACTATTTCACGAATCAGTGGCATGGGCCGTATTGGGGCTTTATCAACGTCATTCAAACTTTTGAGATGACTGACAAACCGCATCGTCTGAAACCAATTGACATCTATACCCATTGGTATTCAGCAACCAGGCTAGCGTCTCTCTCGGCGCTCGAAAAGGTGTACGACTGGGCGCTCACGCAATCGATCACGCCGATCTACGTGGCGGACTATGCGCAGATTGCCAACAACTTCTTCACGATTCATTTGGCGCGGCAAGGCAATGGCTTTTGGATTGGCAACGCTACCGCATTACGCGAACTGCGTATGCCAAAGACTCTCGGCTACCCCGATATTCAGGCCAGTGCAGGCATTGCTGGCTATAATGATACACCGAATGGTGCCTACTACGTTCACATGGATGGCAGCAAGTCCGTTTACCTGGCTTTGCAATCCGGTGCTCCCAGTGTGCCCTATATCGTCAGTGCCAATGCGCCAATCAGCGCCTTCACCAATCAGAAAAATGGTTTTCAGGCAGAGCTACGGGGCTATGTACCGGCACAGGTACAGTTGGCGAACACCCAAAGTTGCCAGGTGCGAATGAATGGCAAGCCAGTAACTCCGGCGGCGAATGGAGTGCTGCGCAGCGCCCAACATGACCTTCATCTCGATGTCCATTGCTCCTAAGCAAGCGCGTCAAGACCATTTATTGCGCCCGGCCAGTTTGTTGTTGTTCATTTTGGTCGTGCTGGCGGTGGTCTTTGCGGTTGCCTGGCAATATGGCTGGCATGGACGGCTGGCGTTTCAGGAGTCGGCTGCCGATGCGCAGGCACAGATCGAGGGTGCCCGGCTGATGTTGCGCAGTGGGCAATATCGCGGTGCGGAGCGGCAACTGCAGCCGCTCTTGTGCAATTCCGCCCATCCGAAATATCGCGATGCCCGTATCCTGCAATGGCAGATTGCCATGACCGAGGCCATGGCGCAGAAATCCGGCTCGCCGGCGCGAGCGCACGCACTGTACGCCCTGCGACCGATGTTGCGATCGCTCTACACATTGGGCCCTTGGTCGGCAGCGCAGTGGCGCGACTTTGCTCACGATGCCTTTGCGATTGGTGCCTATTCCTTGAGTGCCCAGGCGTGGATGGAGGCGGCCCAAGCGGATCCAGATCGCGCCCTGGCCGATCGGAAGGCAGCCGCTGATGCCTGGGCGGCGGGCGGCGATCCGGTTCGGGGTGGACAAATTCTTCTCGATCTTGCCGTACAAAGCCGTGATCCAGATCAGGCTGAATCGTTGTTGGTGGAAGGGTTACGTTGGATTGAGGGCGGCGCTGGTGCCAAGGCGGCATTGGTGGCCGGACAGGCCGCCATGCAAAGACATCCCGAGTGGTGGCAAAAGCGCGATTTGGTCCTGCTGCTGGCACACCTGGCCCTCTCCGCTGGTCGTCCCAAGTTGGCAGCGCAATGGTTGCACGCCGAGTTGTTGCGTGGCACCGCAAGGAACAAGTCGTGAAGTGGCCGGTTCTAAGCCTCGTTCTGCTATGTGCGGGCATTGCCCATGCGGGCACCGTGCCCATGCCCAAGGATTGGTGGAAGGCACCCGGTAGTCTGGCGTCGGATGATGTACGCTGGCGCGCGGAATATCTGGCACAGAAAGAGGACGCCAACGCTTTTGCCGCTCATTTACAAGCCAGTCAAAAAAGCGGCAAGGGTATGAGCTATTTGGATCAGGGAGGTGTTTCCCCGAGCTGGTATCAGGCACCCTTACAGGTACAGCCCTTCCCTGGGTCGTATTCGACGAAGCTCTATGATTTGGCCTACAGTGCGTTTTTGCAGAGTCACGAACTGCAACAGGCCTATCGCCTTGCCTATACTGCAGTACGGTTGCGTCCAGAAGACCGGCAGTGGCGCCAGCGCCTGATCCAAGTGGGAACCTGGTTGGGACAGCGCGAAGAGGTTTTGCGCCAGTGGCACTGGCTGGCGACGCATGGTGACGCGGATGCCCAGGGCAAGGCCGTGAGTCTGGCCTTGACCCTGTCGCGCCCAGATCTGGTGGTACAGATGCTCTCTGGGCGAGCGCGCAGCGGACAGCTCAGTAATGCCGACTGGAAGTCGCTGATCTTCGCCTACGGGGAGCTGGGTGAACCAGACAAAGCCCTGGAGGATGTCGATGCGGCCTTGAAGCGCAGTGGTCCCAATCGCTTTCTCCTTGCGCAGAAGGCCTATCTGAGTTACCAGTTGGGGGATATCGAACGCAGTCTGCGCGCCCTGGAAAGCAGCACCAAGCTATACGGGCCCGATCCCGAGCGTGCGATCGAGGAAGCGCGCTTACTATCCATGCAAGGCAAGTATCGTCTGGCCTTTGCTGCCATGGAACGGGCCTTGCCCAAGGCGACTCTGGAAGATGTACCCTTCTGGCAATTGTATGCCGTGCTTGCCTGGGAGCTGCACAACTATTCTGCTGCCTTCCATGCCGAAAAAACCCTCTACCTGCTCGGTGCCTCCAGCCA
>JAWNZB010000137.1:0-3973 GCA_038447835.1 Candidatus Igneacidithiobacillus chanchocoensis
CCCTCCCTGCGCCTGTCGGGGGCGGCCCAGCAACAGTTGGCGAAGTGCGCGCGGCGGCCGCGGCTTTGGCTCAGCCTAAGCGATGACGCACAATTTGCCGTTGCCACCGTCGTCATCGAAGAAGAGGCCGGTGCCAATTTGGAGGGTGAATCATGCGGGTGACCATCATTGGCACCGGTTATGTGGGGTTGGTGACCGGTGCCTGCCTGGCGCAGGTAGGCAATCAGGTGCTCTGCATCGATGTCGATGCCGCCAAGGTCGAGCGCTTGCGTGCTGGCGAAATTCCGATTCATGAGCCGGATTTGCCGGAAATCGTGCGTAGCGGTATTGCCGGCGGACGCTTGCGCTTTAGTACCGACATTGCCGAGGGTGTGGCCCACGGTGAGTTTCTTTTCATTGCGGTAGGGACGCCTCCAGACGAGGACGGCTCGGCAGACTTGCGCTATGTGCTTGGAGTGGCCGCGGATATTGGCAAGCACCTGCAGGAGCCGCGCATAATCGTCAACAAGTCGACGGTGCCGGTGGGGACCGCGCAAAAGGTACGTGTCGCGATGCAGGCGGAGCTCGACCGCCGTGGGGTGCGTTGCGATTTTGCCGTAGTTTCCAATCCGGAATTTCTCAAAGAGGGGGCGGCGGTTGGTGACTTCATGAAACCCGACCGTATCATTGTTGGCACCGACAACGAGAATGCTGCGCAGCGTATGCGCGACCTCTACGCTCCTTTCAACCGCAATCATGATCGTCTGATTCTCATGGATGTGCCGTCCGCAGAATTGACCAAATATGCTGCCAATGTCTTGCTGGCCACCAAGATTTCATTCATGAACGAGCTCTCTGGCTTGGCAGAAAAACTGGGTGCCGATATCGAGAAGGTGCGCATTGGTATTGGCTCCGATCCGCGTATTGGCTTCGATTTCATCTATCCGGGCTGCGGGTATGGCGGCTCCTGTTTTCCCAAAGATGTGCGCGCCCTCGAGCATACGGCGCGGGAACTGGACTACGATGCGCCCCTCATTCGCGCCGTCGAGACCGTCAACAATGCGCAAAAGCGCGTGCTCGAGCGCAAGCTGGTGGAGGAACTCGGCGAAGACCTCAAGGGCAAATGCATTGCCATCTGGGGCTTAGCCTTCAAACCCAACACCGACGATATGCGCGAGGCGCCAAGCCGTACCCTCATCGATGGACTGCGCCGGCGGGGTGCGACAATACAGGCCTTTGATCCGGTAGCCATGGACGAGGCCGCCCGCATCTACGGTAACGCCACCGACCTACGCCTCTGTGCAGACCCCTACGACGCCTGTACCGGCGCCGATGCCTTGATCATTTGTACCGAGTGGCAAATCTTTCGCAGTCCCGATTTCGCGCAATTGCGCCACTTGCTGCGCAATCCGCTGATCATCGACGGCCGCAATCTCTACGAACCCCGTCTTCCGCAAGCTGCAGGACTCCGCTACCGTGCCATTGGTCGTCCCTGAAGCCGTACAACGCCTGCGCCAGGCGCGGGTAGCCGTCCTTGGCGATGTTATGCTCGACCGCTATTGGTTCGGCCGAGTGGAGCGGATTTCTCCCGAGGCGCCGGTGCCGGTGGTGCAAGTGGGTCGGGAAGAGCAGCGCCCCGGCGGTGCTGCCAATGTTGCCCTCAACATCGTTGCCCTCGGGGCAGACTGCCGCCTGCGCGCTCTTCTGGGGCGTGATACGGCGGCCGACACGCTGACGCAGCTCCTCGAGCAAGCACGGGTGGAGACAAGCTTCCGGCATCTCGACGGCTTGCCCACTACCGTCAAGCTGCGGGTAATCGGGCAGCAGCAGCAACTCTTGCGTCTGGACTTTGAAGAGCGGCCCGAGGAGGCCAGGCTGGCAGAGCTCTTTGTTGCCGATGCCGATTTTTTGCACGGTTGTGCGGCGCTACTTCTTTCCGATTACGGTAAAGGGGTTTTGCTCGATCCGCAACCGTGGATTCAGCGCGCCCGCGCTCAGGGTTTGCCGATACTGGTCGACCCCAAGGGGCGCGACTATACCCGCTACCGCGGCGCTACCCTGATTACCCCAAACAAGGGCGAATTTCAGGCCGCGGCCGGTACCTGGCGTACTGAGGAGGAGTTCCAGCAACTTGGGGAGCAGCAGCGCCAGGCTTGGCAATTGGAGGCCTTGTTGGTGACTCGCGGCGAGGAGGGCATGACGCTTTTCCTGGCCGATGGAATTCATCATCATCCCGCCCAGGCGCGCGAGGTGTTTGACGTTACCGGCGCTGGCGATACCGTCATTGCCACCATTGCTACCGCGGTTGCGGCTGGCTGGCCACTGGATCGTGCCGTCGAGTTGGGCAACCGGGCAGCGGGCATTGTGGTCGGGAAGTTGGGCGCTGCCACCGTTTCCCCAGAAGAATTATCCGCAGCCTTGGAGCTTGCCGGTGTTACCCCAGCCTGAGGCGGGCGTGGAGCCTACGTTGGGGGAGGAGCATCGGCTGCCGGTGCCCCGATTGCTTGCTCGACGCGTGGGCAAGGCCATCCAGGACTATCGCATGATCTGGCCCGGAGACCGGGTTCTGCTGGCGCTCTCCGGTGGCAAGGATTCCCTGAGCCTACTTGCCTTGCTGACGCAGATGCAGCGCCATAGTAAGTTGTCTTTTTCCTTGGGGGTGGCAACGGTCGATCCGCAGAGCCCGGATTTTCAGCCGGAACCCCTCGGCGAGCACGTGCGCGGTCTTGGCCTGCCCTGGTTTTGGGAACGTCAGGATATTTTTGGCAGGGCGCAGAAACATCTCGGCCGCCCGTCCTACTGCAGTTTCTGCGCGCGGATGCGGCGCGGGGTACTCTACCAATGTGCGCGCCGCGAGGGATACAACGTCCTCGCCCTCGGCCAGCACCTCGACGACTTTGCCGAAAGTTTTTTTATGTCGATGTTTTATAACGGCGAATTGCGTACGATGAAGGCGCATTACCGCGTCCGCGAGGGCGACCTCCGGGTCATCCGGCCCCTGGTGTATTGTCGCGAGCGACAGACCCGCGCCTATGCCGAGGGGCAGGGGCTACCCATCATCATCGAAAACTGCCCTGCCTGTTTTCGTCATCCCACCGAGCGACAGCGGATGAAGGAGCTTCTTGCCCAGCAAGAGGCGCGTGATCCGCGTCTATTCAAGCAACTGTTACACGCCATGCAACCCCTCATGGCGCGAGAGGTGCCAGCATGAGCGATACAAACTCGAGCGATTTCGTGCAGAGCTTTTACTGGGAGAGCCTGCCCCTACGAGGTGCGCGCTGCCGGGTAGATGGCATATTCCAGCGCGTGCTGCGCGACGTGCAACTTCCCCCGAGTGTGCGCCAGCTTCTCGGCGAAATCATGGTCGGGCTGGCGCTGCTCTCGAGCACGCAAAAGCATTTTGAGCGTCTCATCCTGCAAGCGCAGAGTGGGGGAAATCTTCAGCTTTTGGTGGCGGAATTCCTCGCCGGCGGCGGCATGCGCGCCTACGCGCGCTGGCGTGGCGACGACGAAAGCGTCGATCTCGCAACCCTGCCCGAGGCACTCCTGGCGTTAACCGTAGACATGGGCTTGGATCGGGACCGCTACCAGGGCTTGATTCAATTGCGGCAGACGCTTACCCAATCCCTCGAGGCCTACTTTTTGGAATCGGTGCAGGCACCGGCTTATTTTCGCCTGTTGGTAGATGCCGAACAGGGAATTGCCGGAGGATATTTTTTGCAGCGCTTGCCCGGGGTGCTCACCACCGAAGAGTGGAATACCGCCACCGGCTTTTTGGCGGTGGGATCCGATCGCTCTTTGTTGCTGGCGCGGCCGGAGCAATTTTTGCCCGAAATTTTCCCGAACGTGGGGGTACGCTTGCGTGCCCCGGAGCCCTTGCAATTCCAATGCAGTTGCTCCCCTGAGCGCGTGGAACGGATGCTCATTGCCCTGGGCGAGACTGAGGTAGAGGAGACTTTGGCCGCCGAAGGCAGCATCCAGGTCACCTGTGAGT
>JAWNZB010000138.1:0-3970 GCA_038447835.1 Candidatus Igneacidithiobacillus chanchocoensis
AGCGCTTGCCGCGGCATCGCCCAGGGCAGCTTTGTCGACCTCTTGGAAGTAGACGCTGCCAGCCGTACCCGGGTAGATGAAACCCGCGATTTGCTCGATAACGTGCAGTACGCGCCGAGTGTGGGGCGCTACAAGGTTTACCTCATCGACGAAGTCCACATGCTCTCTACCCATAGCTTCAACGCCTTGTTGAAGACCTTGGAAGAGCCGCCGGCGCATGTGAAATTTCTCCTGGCCACCACTGATCCGCAAAAGATCCCAGCCACCATTCTCTCGCGTTGTTTGCAGTTTCATCTGCGGCGTCTCGAACCAGATCAGATCGTTGCTCGCTTGCAGCAGATTCTCGCGGCGGAGGGCATTGCCGCGAGTACCGAGGCCTTGGCGGCGCTGGCGCAGGCGGCGGATGGAAGTCTGCGCGATGCCCTGAGCCTGACCGACCAAGCCATTGCCCAGGGGGCCGGGCAGGTCGACCTCGACACCGTCGTGGCCATGCTCGGCCTCTGCCCTCGCGATGTGGCGGCCAACTTTCTCCTTGCCCTTCTCGATCGCGATGCGCAGCGGGTTTTTGCGTTGTTGCAGGAGCAACTCGCTCTGGGGCAGGACGCTGCCGCCTTGCTCGATGCCCTCATCGAGGAACTGCACCGTATGGGGCTCGCACAGTGGCTCGACGAGGCGCGTCGGCAACTCTTTCCGGCCTTGCAAGAGCGGGTGACGGTGCAATCGCCGCTGCTACTGCAGTCTTGGTATCACATTTTGCTCTCGGCGCGTCGAGACTTCGCCCTTTATCCCAATACTCGCATGGCCATCGAGATGGCCCTGTTGCGACTTCTGGCCTTTTTATTGCCGGAAGGGCCGCGGCCAGCGCTTTCGGTACCAACCCCGGTACCAGCCGCGCCAGCTTCTACCGAGACCAATACCGCAATGCCGGCGCCCAAGGCGGAGAGGCATATGGCTGCGCCGAGCGCTGCAGCAGCCCTCTCTCCGCAAGCGGCCTGGGAGGCCTTGCTGCCGCAGTTGTCGGTGAGCGATGCGCAGCGAGAGTTTTTGCGCCATAGCCGTGCCCGCCACTGCGACGCCAGCCGTCTCGAGCTTGCCCTCGACCCAGCCTATGAGTCTTTGCTACGGCGCGAGGAAGACGCTTTGCGTGCCGCCCTACGGGCGCATTGGCAGGCCGATACGGTGCTCGAGATCTCGACTCTGGAGCCGGGCGCCGAAGTGACCTTGGCGCAGGAGGGCGCGGCGCGCAGCCAGGCGGAACGCGAGGCCATTGCCGCCGCGGCTCTGGCCGATCCGCGGTTGCAGGAATTTCAGCAGGAATTGCCGGCGCGATTGTTGCGGCTGGAAATCGATGGTCGAATACACCCCTTGTAGTGGAGGAAGAGAAATGATGAAAGGCGGTTTGGGCAATATCATGAAGCAGGCGCAGCAGATGCAGGAGCGCCTGCAGCAGGTGCAGGAAGAGTTGGCGCACGTAGAGGTACAGGGGCACGCCGGCGGCAACCTGGTGGAGGTGACCATGACCTGTCGCAACGATGTGCGGCGGGTGCGCATCGATCCCTCGCTTTTGGCCGACGGCGATCAGGAAATGCTCGAGGATCTCGTTGCTGCGGCGGTCAACGATGCCCTGCGCAAGGCCGAAAAGACCAGTTCCGAGCGCTTGGCAACGGTTACCGGTGGGATGAACATTCCGGGGCTGAACCTACCTTTCTAAGCCATGGCCGCCGGCACTCCCTCCCTCGATCGCGTTGTCGCCCTGCTGCGGCGTTTGCCGGGTATCGGCCCGCGCTCGGCACAGCGCATCGCCCTCGACCTACTGCTGCGCAAGCGCGCCCTCATGCCGCAATTGGCCGAGGCCCTCGCGGCTGCGCATCGCAGTGTCCGCCACTGCAGCCGCTGCAATAACCTCTGCGAGGATGAGCTGTGCAGCATCTGCAACAGCGGCCGTCGGGATCGGAGCCTGCTTTGCATTGTCGAGTCTCCGGCCGATCTCCTGGCCATCGAGGATTCCGGATCCTATGTTGGCGAATATTTTGTGCTCATGGGCCATCTCTCTCCTCTTGATGGCATCGGGCCAGATGCCCTGCACCTCGATCTTCTCGAAAAACGCTTGCAGGAGGAGGGGCTGCAGGAAGTCATCTTTGCCACCAATTCGACCTTGGAGGGGGAGGCGACGGCGCAGTTTGTGGCTGCCTTGGTTCCGGAAGGGATTCGGGTTACCCGCATTGCCCGGGGGATTCCCATGGGCGGCGAGCTCGAATACCTCGACCGCAGTACCCTGGGGCGTGCCGTCCAGGGCCGTGGAACACTAGATTTTTGATATAAAACATTGAGGAAGACCATATGATCAGCACTGCCGCGCCCCTGCCCGGCGACAATGTGTTTTTTCTGTTGATGGGTGCCATTCTGGTATTTGCCATGCACGGCGGCTTTGCCTTTTTGGAGCTCGGCACCGTGCGCCGCCGTAGTCAGGTCAACGCCTTGGTAAAGATCCTGAGCGACTTTGGCATCTCGACGATCGTTTACTTTTTCATTGGCTACCACATTGCCTACGGCATCAGCTTTTTTGGCAGTGTGCAGGAGCTCACCGCTAGCGACCAAGGCTTTGCCATGGTGCGCTTTTTCTTTCTGCTCACCTTTGCGGCGGCGGTGCCGGCGATCATCTCCGGTGGTATTGCCGAGCGGGCGCGTTTCGTGCCGCAGTTGGTAGCCACCGCCTTTCTCGTCGGTTTGGTGTATCCCTTCTATGAAGGTATCGTCTGGAATGGCAATTATGGGATACAGGCATGGTTTACCCAGCACTTTGGGGCGCCCTTTCACGATTTTGCCGGCTCGGTAGTGGTGCATGCGGTTGGCTGTTGGATGGCCTTGATGGCGGTCTGGCTCCTCGGCCCCCGGCGCGGGCGTTACGGTCGCGATGGCAGCATCCACCCCATGCCGCCTTCCAATATCCCGTTTTTGGCCTTGGGCTCGTGGATTCTCATCATCGGCTGGTTTGGCTTCAATGTGATGAGCGCGCAACAGTTGCAGGCGGTGCAAGGCTTGGTCGCCCTCAACTCCCTCATGGCCTTGGTTGGCGGTATGCTCGCCGCCCTTGCCCTGGGCAAAGGGGATCCGGGCTTTGTGCATAACGGTGCCCTAGCGGGCTTGGTGGCCATTTGTGCCGGCTCCGACGTGGTGCAGCCCATCGGCGCCCTGGCCATTGGTGCCATTGCCGGGGCGATCTTTGTGTATCTCTTCACCTTTGTGCAACATCGGCTGCGCCTGGACGATGTGCTCGGCGTGTGGCCCTTGCATGGCGTTTGCGGGGCCTGGGGCGGTATTGCGGTTGGCATCTTTGGCCTGCGCGCCCTGGGGGGTGCCGGTGGCGTCAGCATCGTCTCGCAGTTGTTGGGAACCGCTCTGGGGTTGACCATTGCCATGCTCGGCAGCACCGTAGTCTATGGCCTGCTGCGGCAAACCGTCGGAATTCGCCTCGATGAAGAGCAAGAATACCTCGGCGCCGATTTGGCCATCCACCACGTCAGCGCCTACCCGGAGGAGGACATCCAGAAAGCCTGATGCCCGCCACGCCAACTCTCCGCAATCTTCTTCCTGAGGGCCTGAAAACCCTGCCGCAGCGACCGCGCGCCGCGCACAAAGGTAGCTTTGGCCACGTTTTTGTGCTCGGTGGTGACGCGGAAATGGGCGGTGCCCTGAGCTTGGCCGCCCTGGCGGCCTACCGCAGCGGTGCGGGGCTGGTAACCGCCATCGGCCACCCCGCCGCACGCCTGTACCTGGCGGCGCAGCTACCGGAAGCGACCTGGATGGACTGGCCGGCACGCCTGGCTAGCCGCCTGCCGGCAAGCGCCGTCCTTGCCCTCGGCCCCGGCCTGGGGCAAGGGCTCGCCGCCCACGACCTGCTGCGTGAGGCCGCGAGCCTACCCCAGCGGCAGCTCTGGGATGCCGATGCCCTCAACAGTCTCGCGCGTTT
>JAWNZB010000139.1:0-3968 GCA_038447835.1 Candidatus Igneacidithiobacillus chanchocoensis
CTTGGGGGTGGCATTATCGCCGGTCTTGGCAATGGCGCTGTCTCTGGGCCAGAATGGCCGCTTCTGCGGGAGTGAGAGATGAGCGAAGCAAGCGAAGACCAACAGATCTTTCGCGTCCTGGTGGTGGAGGATGAAGAGGGCATTCAGGAACTGTTGCGACTGACCCTACAGAAGCACGGGTTCGAGGTACTTTGTGCGGCAAGTACCGAGGCTGCCGAAGATCTCTTGGTCGATCCGGCACCACACCTGATCATCCTCGACTGGATGCTGCCGGGGGAAAGCGGCATTGCTTGGTGTCGAAATCTGCGCCGGCGCGACACCTTGCAAGGCATCCCCATCATCCTGCTCACCGCGCGCAGCGAGGAAGGGGATCGCGTACACGGCCTCGAATCCGGGGCCGATGATTACCTGATCAAACCCTTCTCGCCGCGAGAGTTGGTGGCGCGGGTGCAGGCCCTGTTGCGGCGCAGCTATGGCGGCTTTTCTCCCAATCGGGTGCGCATTGGGGATCTGTATATCGACATCAAGGCCCACCGGGTGCTGGTGCAGGATCAGGTGGTGAGCATGGGGCCGACGGAGTTCCGTTTGCTGCGCTTGCTGGTCACCAACCCCGACCGAGTCTACAGCCGCGAATCCCTGCTCGATCTCATCTGGGGGCGGCAAACCTATGTCGAAGAGCGCACCGTCGATGTCCACATTCGGCGCCTGCGTCGCTGCCTGGAAAGCTACTCCTACGCCCACATCATCGAGACCGTGCGCGGCGAGGGGTATCGTTGTAATCCCGTTCCGCCGCCGGCAGAAAGCCTTAGCAAACACCCATGAATCACCTGCGGGCCTGGGTGCCAGCCCTGCTGCCCCTCTGCATCCTTCTCGCCTGGAAGCTCCTCGGGGCCAGCGGTGCATCGCTCTTGCCCCCTCTCTGGGGTACCCTGGTGTTGCTATCGCTGTGGATTGGCTGGCACCGCCAAGAGGCGCTGCGTTTTCGCGCCTGGTTTCGCGAAAAGAAAACCCGTATTCCGCCCATCAGTAGCGGTATCTGGGAGGAGACTTTTGCCGAGGGCTACCACTGGCGTCGGCATCAGGAGCAGCGGCAACACACCCTCAACCAGCAGATCATGCAACTGCGTGATGCCCTGCAGGCCCTGCCCGATGCGCTTCTGCTCATGGACGATGAGGGACGCTTGCTGTGGATGAATCCGGCGGCGGTAAGCCTTTTGCACCTCCATTGGCCGGAGGATCTTGGCAAGCCATTATCCTTTTGGCTGCGCTTGCCGCAAATGCAGGATTTTCTGGCCGGTGCCGGGCCGAGCAGTATGGCGATGCAATTTGCCGATCGTCCCAATGCCGCCTTTGAGGTGCTGCGCTATCCCCTCGGCAGCGCCGGTGCTTTGGTGCTTTTTCGCGATGTTACGCGGCTGCGGCAGTTGGAGCAGGTGCGCCAGGACTTCGTTGCCAACGTTTCCCACGAGTTGCGCAGCCCGCTGACGGTCATCCGCGGCTTTCTGGAGAATCTTCTCGACAGCCCTTTAGCCCAGGATGCCGAAGTGGGGCCGCAGTTGCGGCTCATGGAGGAGCAGGGGCAACGGATGCAGTCGCTGGTCGAGGATTTGCTCTCCCTGGCGCGGGTAGAAAGTGCCGAACCGGATCCGCAGCGCTGCGAGAATATCTTTGTGGCGCAATTGGTGGAGCGGGCACGAGAAAGCCTCCTGGCTACCAGCCTCGAGAAGGAACTCGCCTTCCACTTGGAACTCGATCTGGGCCTGGCAGTGTTTGCCGAACCCCTAGATATTTCGGGAATTGTGCAGAATCTTCTCGAAAATGCCGTCAAATATTGCCCGCGCGGGCGAGATATCTTTATCGCCTGGGGGGAGGAGGAGGGATCGCTCGTGCTGCGTGTGCGCGATACTGGCGACGGCATTCCCGAGGAGCATCTACAACGCATTACCGAGCGCTTCTATCGTGTCGATAAGGGCCGCTCCCGACGTATTGGCGGTACCGGCCTTGGTCTGTCTATCGTCCGCCACAGCGCCGAGCGCTACGGTGGACGCTTGCAGGTGCGTAGCGTAGTCGGCCAGGGTTCTGAATTCATCGTGCACCTGCCGGCACAGCTCAACCGGCGTGGCAATCCTTGGCAAGGCTAGGAACCGCTGTCATCAAAGTGTCATAATCTTCGGTTATAGTGCATCAAGTAAAAACCTATGGGGGTCGCCATGTCTGCTGCTGAGAACAGCGCAAAAGTTTCGGTACGTAATCTGGATTTCTATTACGGCGAGCACAAATCGCTGAAAGGAATCAACCTAGACATGCCGGCCAACCAGGTCACCGCCTTCATTGGCCCCTCCGGCTGTGGCAAATCTACTCTGCTGCGCGTGTTCAATCGCATGTATTCGCTGTACCCCGGCCAGCGCGCCACCGGCCAGGTTCTGCTCGATGGCGAAGACATCCTTGCCCCCAATTACAATGTCAACTTGCTGCGGGCGCGGGTAGGCATGGTCTTTCAGAAGCCCACACCTTTTCCCATGTCGATTTATGACAATATTTCTTTTGGCATCAAGCTCTACGAGAAACTTCGTAAAGTAGAGCTTGATGAGCGCGTGGAGCAGGCCCTGCGCCAGGCTGCCCTCTGGGACGAGGTCAAAGATAACTTGAAGAAAAGTGGCCTGAGCCTTTCCGGTGGCCAGCAACAGCGTCTGTGTATTGCCCGGGCGGTGGCGGTTCGCCCCGAGGTCATCCTCCTCGATGAGCCCACCTCGGCGCTGGACCCCATTGCTACCCTCAAGATCGAAGAGTTGGTGGCGCAACTGCGCGAGCAGTTCACCCTGCTGATCGTTACCCACAACATGCAGCAAGCGGCGCGAGTCTCTGATTTTACTGCTTTTATGTACCTGGGCGAGATGGTGGAGTACGGTCCCACCCAGCAACTTTTCACCAACCCCCAAAAGAAGCAAACCGAAGATTACATCACTGGTCGTTACGGCTAAGGAGCGACAACATGTTGAACACCGATCCCCATGTTTCCCATCGTTTTGACGACGAGCTGAACGCGGTGCACGAACTGGTGCATCGCATGGCCGGTGTGGTGGAAGAGCAGATGCGTAATGCGCTACATGCCCTGCTGCATCAGGATGAGTCCCTGGCCAATGAAATTATCGGTCGCGACAGTATCGTCAACGATTACGAGCTGCGCATTGAGGAAGAATGCATCAATATACTGGTGCGCCGGCATCCGGCGGCCGGTGATTTGCGTTTGGTAATGACCCTGATCAAATCCATTGCCGATCTCGAACGTATTGGTGACAAGGCGGTCAAGATTGCCAGCATGTCCTTGTCGATGCAGCGCAGCAGTGCCAGCGTCAACAGTCGTTTTTTACGCGATATCAAGACGATGGGTGACTATGCTTTGGGCATGCTCCGGCAAGCCATGGATGCCCTTGCCAACAACGATGCCGAGGCGGCCATCGAAATTGCCAAGGGGGACGAAGAGTTGAACCAAGAATATCGCGCCGCCATGCGCCGTCTTATCACTTATATGATGGAAGATCCGCGCACCATCACCCCGGCCATCGATGCGCTCTTTGTCGCCAAGGCCTTGGAGCGCGTTGGCGACCACGCCCGCAATCTCTGTGAGTACGTGATCTACCTTGTCAAAGGGATCAACGTCCGTCATATTCCGTTAGAGGAAGTCGGCAAGCAACTCCAGGATTGAATCATGCCCAGTGATGACAGCGCCCCGAACCAACACCTTCTTGCTGCGCTGGATCTGGGATCCAACTCCTTCCACATGGTCATCGCCGAGGAGATCGGCGGCGAGCTCCGCCTCCTCGATCGGCTGCGCGAGGGGGTGCGGCTGGCCGAGGGCTTGCTCCCGAATGGTGATCTGGCTCCCGAAGTCGCCGCCCGTGCCATCGAGTGTTTGCAGCGTTTTGGGCAGCGCCTGCGCTCGGTACCAAAGGAGCGCACCCGAGTGA
>JAWNZB010000032.1:0-20945 GCA_038447835.1 Candidatus Igneacidithiobacillus chanchocoensis
CAACTCATGGGCGGCGTCGGCAATAAAGCGACGTTCAACCTGCACCAAGTCGGCCACCCGCTGCAGCAGCTCTTGAATAGCCAACCAAAAGGGCAGTAATTCGCGCGGCACTTGGGTATTGGGTAAGCGAAGCTGCGCCTTGTCTGGATGCAATGCCGATAATTCTTGCGCCAAGCGGCGCAGAGGGCGAAACACCGAATAGACCTGCCAGCGCAGGGCGAGGAGCACGATGGGCAAAAGCAGCAGTATCGGCCAGATACTTTGCTGAGCGCCATCCCAGGCGGCTTCCTGCAGCACCGAGATGGGCTGGGCGACGGCCAACGCATCGCCACCCGGCAGCGCGGCGAGGAACACCCGCCAATGCTCTCCCTTGGCCTGTAGATGATGAAATCCGGGTTTCCAGGCGGTTGGAATCGGCAGGGTATCGTTGCCCTGGCCGGGGCCAACGCGCTCCACGATCACGGCGCCAAATTCCTCGTCATGGCGGATATGCTTTCCCTTGTGCGCAAACCAAGGTACCTGCAGATCGCGCTGCGGCAGATGCGCGGGATCGACCCATTGGGCAATCTCGGCCAGGGTCGCATCCTGCAGCTGTTTGGCATCTTGGTAGGCCAGCCCATAATCCACCACCGAGGCAATGATGCCACCCAAGATAAGCCAAAAGCTCAGGGTCCAGAAGAGTCGCCCCTGTAGCGAGGGGGTGGCGGCGCTCATCCGTCCTTCTCTACCAGCCAACCGGCGCCGCGCAGATTTTTGATGGCGTCGCTGCCCAGTTTTTTGCGCAGGCCATGAATGAGGAAATCGATGCTATTGCTTTCCACTTCCTCGCCCCAGCCGTAGATGCGTGTTTCCAACTCTTCGCGGCTGAGGATACGCCCCGGTTTCTGCAGGAGGGTGCTGAGCAGGGCGAACTCGCGCCGCCCGAGGCGTTGACGCTGGGCCTCGGCGCCCTCGCGCCACGCCTCGTGGCTGCTCGGGTCGAGATGAATTTTGCCGTTGGAAAGCAGGGCCTGTCCGCTGCCGCCTTGCCGTCGCTGCAGCACGCGCAGGCGGGCTAGCAGTTCTCGGCTCGAAAAGGGTTTGACGAGGTAGTCGTCGGCACCCGTATCCAGGCCCTCGATACGGGTCTCGACGGCATCCCGGGCGCTCAAGATGAGCACCGGCAGCGCACTGCCACGGCCGCGCAACTCGCGCAACAGATCTAGGCCTTCCCCATCAGGAAGGCCAAGATCGAGCAGCAAGACTTCGTGCTCGCTTGGCGTAAGGGCGGCACGGGCATTGCGGGTGTTGCGCACCCAATCTACCGCATGGCCACCCTCGCGCAGGGCGAGGACCAGGGCCTCTCCCAGCATCTCGTCATCTTCTACCAACAAGAGCCGCATACCTTCCCCAATTCCTCGCCCAAGGTTGGTCTTGCTCAATCCTTGCCGTTATCGACGGAATTTTCCAAGACCTTGCCCGTAACGGCATCTACCCCTACTTCGTGTACTACTTTACCCCGCTGAATATCGAAAGAGTAACGCAGGCCGCTGCCACCGGCTTCTTTCTCCAATTCCACGTCGGTAATCTTGCCCGGAAAAGCCTGTACGGCAATGGTCTTGGCCTCCGCCAAACTTACCTTGGCCTCCTTGCTGTACTGCTCGCCCTTGAACGCCAGGGCGCTACCACTGGCAACAATTCCTGCTACAAACAGTCCAATGATGATTTGCTTTTTCACGCTACCCTCCAAGTCGTTACGGGACGCCCAATGCGTCCACGGTGATGAGTATGGCGGGAGAATCTTAGATAACCATTAGCAGACGAAGGTAGGCGGGCTCACCCGTTGGCGCGGCTGAAAGGGCCGCTCTTACGAATCTGCAGCAGAGCGATTTTCTCGCGGCTATATAGCTCAAAGCGCACAAGGATCGGCGCTACGTGATAGGGGGGTGGCACGACAGCCTGAACATTCTTGATGTCGATTTCTGGGCATACCAAATACAGTGGTTGCTGCTGCGCCAAAGGAGCGATTTCGTCCAAGTTGGTGAGGTGATGGACGGGCATGGCGCCGCGCCCGGCGTAGAACAGAAAATCCGGCTGAAACCATTGCCAAGAGGCGAGTTGGTATGGCGCGCCTTGCTGTATTTTCGCAATTTCTTCTCCCATCGCTCGAGATGGCTTCAGGTAATTGAATTCCGGAGTGTAGAGAAAGACCAGCATGGCACTGAGAATAAGCGCCCCGATAGCAAAGCTGAGTAGCGCTGCTCGAAAATTCTGCCGCCGAAGAAAAACCAGGGCAACAATTGCTGCGCTGCTGTAGGGTAAACCGATGAGTAGGAGATTCGGTAGCTGTGGTTCTTGCTTGGGTAAAATCCAGCCACCAAAAACACTGAGCGCAACACCAATAGCAAAAAGAATAGCAGGAGCAAGCCAGTCGAGACGGGAGGGCTTGGTGTTGTGCATAAGCAGGCGCTGGTCAAAATACCAGGCAACAAAAATCGCCAAGGGTGGGTATGATTCCCAAACATAGCTTGGCAGTTTGGTTGCCGACAGCGAGAAGAAGGCGGTCCAGACGACGGCCCAGATGAGTAGAAAGCTATGTTTTCTGCGGTTGTTTGCATCTGCATGGTGCCATAGTTGGCGCAGTAAAGAAAAAGTCTGCGGAAAAAATAACGACCATGGCAACATACCGAGTAGAATACTAATAAGATAATAAAACCAGGGCCCTTGATGTCCTTGCATGCTCGAGTCGAAGCGGCCGATATTCTGCTGGATGAGGAATACCTTATCCCAAGACCACTGTGTTTCGAGTCCAACGGCAACGTACCAAGGTAGTACAATAAGTAGAAAGAGCGGGATACCTATGCGCAGCTGTCCCTCCTTCCAGAGAAATGGTAGATTTTTCCGGCCGAGAAGAAAAAGGACGATAATCAGACCAGGCAAAAGGAAGCCTATCGGACCCTTATCTAAGGTGGCAAAAGCCAGGGAAATATAAAAAGCAATGAGAAATCGTTTGTCGGCGTTTTCGGTGTATCCGATCAGAAAAAACAGCAGCGCGGCAGAAACGGTCAAAATTAGGAGTGGATCAGGTGTAGCGCTACGAAAGATGATGCTGCTGTGCAGTAGGGTTGCGGTTATTGCTGCCGTGAACAAAGCGATGCGCGGATTGTACAGCCGCTTTACACCTATCCATAACAATAAAATGAACAGTGCGCCAACGAGTGCCGACCCTATGCGCAGGCCGAAAGAGTTCCATCCAAAAATTTGGGTACCACACCACATCAGCCAGTAGTTGAGTATAGGCTTGTCGGGGAGAAGCTGGTTATTGAAGGTCGGCACCAAAAGATTGTGATGGGCAATCATCTCCTTCAGTGCCTGGGCATAGATGGGCTCGTCAATATCCCAGAGACTGGTATTCCCAATTCCCCAAGCAAAGTAGAGAAGGGAAAATACAAATATTGCGATGGAATATAAAAAATATCTTTTTTTATGCATTTTCTTGTTGAATGTCTGTATTTTCGATAGGGCTTGACCAGGTGTCCTGCACCAAATAGATGGGGCGCTGTTTGCTCTCTTCGTAAATACGCGATAAATATTCTCCAATGATGCCAAGAGCTAGCAGTTGCATCCCGCCGAGGAAGAGTACTGCGACCATCAGTGAGGGATAGCCCTTGACGCTATTGCCGTATAATAGGGTTTCAATTATCAGATAGGCAGCGTACAGAAAAGAGCTCAGGGCAATGATCATCCCGCTAAAGGAGGCGAGCTGCAGGGGTACATAGCTAAAAGAGGTAATGCCTTCGATGGCGAGCTGCCCTAATCGCCAGTAATTCCAGTTGCTACGACCAGTATGTCGAGCTTCGCGGCGATAGGCGACCGAGGTACTGCGGAATCCTGTCCAGGCAAAGAGCCCTTTCATATAGCGGCGTCGTTCTGGCATGCGTTGTAGAGCATCCAACACTCGCCGTGAGAGCAGGCGATAATCGCCAGTATCCTCGGGGATCTTGATGTTGCTGATACGCCCCAAAAGTCGATAAAAAAGAAAAGAGCTCAAGCGTTTTGCCAGGGGCTCGCCATCCCGGTGTAGTCGTTGTGCATTAACTACGTCATACCCCTCAAGAAATTTGGCAAATAGCTCGGGGATCAATTCTGGGGGATCTTGCAAGTCGGCATCGAGGGGAATGGCGACGTCCCCACGCGCATGATCCAATCCTGCGGTCAAGGCCGCTTCTTTGCCAAAATTGCGCGAAAGATCGATGACGGTAATTCGTTTGTCTGATTCGCGCAGAGTTAACAACTGTAATAGCGTATCGTCAGTGCTTCCGTCATTGATAAAAATCATCTCCCAAGACTGGCCGGTATGCGCTAAAGCTGTGCGCGTGCGCTCAAACAAGGGAATGATATTTAAAGATTCGTTATGGCAGGGTACGATCACTGACAGCAGATATCTTCCCTGCTGCGCCCGCGCTGTTCTATCCAACGCAGCATCCGCTGCCTGGGTGATATTCGTCATAGGGCTAGATGCCCTGCGCCAGGACGACATTTTTTACTTTCTCCAAAACGTGTACCTGCGCTGTCCATTGCGCCTTCGCGCTACCGCTCCGAGCATACTGTCGAAGACTTAGGAAATAATTAGGAAAACGACAGTTGACTTTCTACTTATTGCAAGTGTTACGGTGCGACTAGTTACCGTGTTTGATGCCCTCGGAGGCTCTCCCATGTCGAAGGATAAACATTTCGCACTTTCCCGCCGGCGCTTTCTTAGCTTTAGTGCCGGCAGCGTCTTGAGTCTGACTGCCTTGGCAGCCCTTGGCAAGAATGGCATGGGGGGTATGGGCGGTATGGGCACGTCCGCTCCCTCCTCGCCGCTACCCGCGCCTAGTTTTTCGGCACCCTTGCCGATCCCGCCGCAGTACGGCGGGCAGCTCGCTGCCGACGGGGCACGCGAGTTTCATCTGCAAATTGCTGCGGGCGTAAGCGAACTGAGTACCGGTCTACATACCCCTACCTGGGGTTACAACGGCGCGCTTCTGGGGCCGGCCTTGTTGATTCCGCGGCACCAGCCCGTGCGCCTCTGGGTACACAACACTCTCCCGGAAAGTACCACGACCCATTGGCACGGCGCTCATGTGCCCGGCAGCATGGACGGCGGTCCGCAAAGTCTGATTCGGCTGGGGAAGACTTGGCGCTATGACTACCAACTCGACCAGCCCGAGGCCACCCTTTGGTACCACCCGCATCCTGCCTCGCGCACCGGGCCGCACGTTTACGCTGGTTTGGCTGGGCTGTACTTGGTACAGGACGGTACCGATGCGGCCTTGGGCCTGCCGTGTAGCTGGGGCGTCGATGACATACCGGTGATCGTGCAGGATCGTGTATTGGACGACACCGGTACCTTGCAGTACATGCCGACGGCCATGGACGTGATGGGGATGAAGGGCAATCGCTTTCTCATCAATGGGCGAGAAGCCCCCGTTTTCCATGCGCCGGCGCAATGGCTACGGATGCGACTGCTGAACGCCTCGAATGCCCGGCTCTATAATTTTACCTTTTCTGATGATCGCGAGTTGTACGTCATTGCCAGCGATGCCGGCTATTTGGCGGCCCCGGTTGCGGTGCGGCGTTTGCTCTTGGCTCCGGCAGAACGTGCCGAAATTCTCATCGACTTGCGCAGTCTTGCAGGTAAAGAACTCTACCTACGTAGTGATTCCGGGAGCGTTGTCCCAGCATTGAGCGCACGACCCATGGACAGCGATGCCTACGATCGCAGCAATTTTCCGCTCCTCGCCATACGCGTGCGACCGCGACTGGGGCCGGGAGGCAGGCTGCCTGATCGTTTGGCGGAGATTCCCTCCCTGCAGGCCAATGCGCAAACTCGACAATTTGTGTTGCGTGGTATGGCAATGCAGCAAGATATGTCGGAATTACGCCAAGCGATGCAGCAGGTGCGCCATGCCGGACCCGGAGGAATGTCTCTGGGTATTGATGGGCAGCGCTTATTCTCCATCAACGATCGCTATATGGATATGCAGGTAATCAACGAAAAGCTGCGGTTAGGCAGTACAGAAATCTGGCAAATCGAAAATCGTGCCGAGATGGCGCATACCTTTCATGTACATGGAACCTCATTTCAAATTCTTTCGCGCAACGGTGTAGCGCCACCAGCGACCGAGCGTGGATGGAAAGACACCTTGCTCATTCGCCGCGACGAGACGGTGCGTTTCATTGCCCACTATGCACAGCCGGCGACGGAGGAATTCCCCTATATGTACCACTGCCACATGCTCGAGCATGAGGACAATGGCATGATGGGGCAATTCACCGTGACCTGAGCTCATCGGGAAAGAATCGGTCGGTACACGAATATTGTGTGGTCCATACCGGCGTACGCGTAGACTTCATGGTTGCGTGGGTTGATAGCTCCGGTATGGGTGCTGAGGTATCAGGTTTTGACAAAGGCCACCGGTTTCAGGGTGACTGCATTATAGACGTCAAATCCCTCCGCCTTGCTTTCAAAAGCGTAGACCAATTGATATTGCGGATCGAGCACTACCTCATCGATACCGCTCTGCGAAGGTAGACGCTTTAGGATTTTTAAATCCTTACCCTGGAGAACCAAGATGCCGTCTTTGGTTGTGCCAACCCACAAATCGCCGGTTTTTTCATCAAAGGCCTGCCCCTTGGTGTGCGAGTTTTGATCATTGGCGGTGGGTAGGGCGGTGTTGATCTTATGGATGATCTGGTTATTTTTGAGATTGATGACTTCTTCCCAAGAGTCATCCGGTGCATAGAGTCGATCCTTGGCGGCTCGCAAGCTACCAACATCAGGGCCACTTCCCGATTGCGGATACAGTGCAATCTTGCCGATAAAGCGGGGTTTTTCGCCTAGCCGGTATATGTCAATCCAATTGCTGTCATCCATGGCGACATACAAGCGATGATTGCGGGTGTTGACATAGATGGCGTCAGGAGTCAAGCCAACGGGCCGAAAGTGGTATACAACTTTCCAGCTATGCTTAGAGATGACATAGATTTGATCGTTGGCTTGGCCATCGGTTTTGCCATTGGAAGTCCAGTAGACATAGTTCTTATCCCAAGCCATACCCGAAGAATTTTGAATTCCTCCTTGAATGATATGCGCGATCTTATTGTCAGCAGAATTGATCACCGCGCCACCGCTGTGCGCCATGGAGGCATAAATATTTTTGGTTTCGGGATCGTAACGGAGAAGATCGCCATGGCCATCCGTTGTGGGTAATAGGGTTTTCTTGACCAACTGGAAGTGGACGGTTTCGGCGGAGGAGGTGATTGGCACGAAGACGGTAACGACTGCCATGCCAAAGGTGAGCAGCAAAGATTTCATTGGGTATCCTCTATCGTAACGGGCGACGGAAAGATAGCAGCCGACAGCGCCTAGGTCTACGTGCGTTATGGCGATTCCTCTGCTGATATCCAGCTAATTGTACGCTAAGAATTGTACAGTAGCGTGAAGCATTAATGGCAGAGATCCGCAGTGATGATGCTGTATCTATTGTCATAAAAACTTCATAAAAGGTTCATAAAACTGTAATAATGATGTGCTAGCCTCTCGCATGTTTGGTTGTCATGCAACCAACATATTTGTTGAGATACAACGATCCGCTACGAGAGGTTATGCTCATGTCCCAAAATGCGATGTCTCCTGTTCCTCCTCGGAGGGTTGCTTCGATTCTGCGGGCGGCCATGGCCGCAGCCGGCTTCCTGAGTGCCGGCATGGCTTACGCCGATGCTGCGGTAACTGCGCCCACCCAATCCTCGATTTCCGTTGGTGAGGTGAGTGCCGCCGTCAGCGTTACTAGCGATCTTGGCAGCAAAGAGGCCAAGAGCCTCACACAACAACATAATTTTAGCTCCGGCCAATCGATCAAGGTACTCGACAAGGCGCAGATGGCCGCCGCTGGACCTTTGGGCGGCAGTGCCCAGGCCTTGAGTTATGCGCCTGGTGTTGGTGTTTCTGGGTATGGTTCCGGTGGGGCAACCAAGACTTCCATCAGCATCAATGGCGTTAAGCAGGGGTGGGGTGGTTTTTCCGGCGGGCAGATCGATGATGGTAGCCTCTCGGTCACCTTTGACGGCGTACCCATGGTCGATCCTTCCACGGGGCTATGGCAGTCGCCGCAGGTACCGCAAACCGGCATCTTGCAGGGCATTGGCATCACCTATGGTCCTGGCAATCCAGAAAATCGCTGGTATAACAATATTGGTGGTCAAATCGATTTTGTACCGCTGCAGCCCACCGCCAAGCCGGGTGGCGACATCAAACTCACCTATGGCAGCTATGATGCGAAAAATATCGTTTTCAACATTCGTACTGGCAGTATCGACGGCTGGTCTACCATCCTTGCCGGTGGCGCCGGCTCGTCCAATAGTTATCGGCAAAGCCCGGATGGTTTCAATAACCCAAGTTATAGCTACGCCTGGTTTTTGAAGACGCGCAAGACGTTCAGCAATGGCGATTTTTCTGTTGGCGCCTACCTAGCGAAAGGCTCTGGCTATCGACCGGTACCGATTCCCGTGAACTCGATTGCCGGTGTGACCTTGGATGGCACCGCCAATTCGCCGCTATATAGTCAGACAGCAAGTGGATATTATTCCTCCCTGCCGAATAGTGTCTGGTTCAAGCAGGACAGCAACAGCACTTGGTTACTGTACAGCAAGCTGAATGTCGAACTCGACAAAACCTGGTCGCTACATAACATGATCTGGTATCGCTATGGTCATCGGCTACATTTTCATTACAATAACTATGGCTTGTCCAATCCCAGTAATCTCTACGAGTATAACAACCCGCACGACTCGGTCTATGGCGATAAACTATTTTTGACCGCCAAATTGCCCTACAACGAAGTGAGCTTCGGTGGCTTCTTTCTCAATAGCGATTACAACACTAGGAATGCCTTCTACAACACCAATGCGCCCTATTATGGTTCGCGCCTGGTACCAAATGCACATTATCGCAGCGATTATTTCCAGCAGACCGACCTCGCTGCCTTTGTGCAAGACCGGATTTCGCCAATGTCCAACCTGCACATTACCCCGGGCGTTCGCGTCATCAATTACCAGACGCGCTATACCCCCTCTGGGCAGAGCGATTTTGCTCAAGCCTATGCGCTATATCCTCATAATAACCAAGGAGTTCTGCCAGCAGCCAATGTAAGTTTCACCCAGGTTGAGCCGTCCTTGGATTTCAACTGGCGTCCCATTCCATGGCTTGCGGTGTTTGCCAGCTATGCCCAGGCATACAAGGAGCCGCAGGTGGGCGGTGGTGGCGGGCTGTATCAGAAAAAAGCCCCGATCTACAATTTGGAGCACAGCGCAGATTACAATGCGGGTGTGAAGGTGCATTTTGATAATGCAGCATTCCTCCATCATTTCCTGTTTACCGCTAGTTTCTATCATCTCCATTACACCAATCAATATATTCCTCTCTATGACAGCAACGGAAACTATATTGGTGATGCCAATGGCGATTCAGTGTATCAGGGCGTCAATCTCGCTTTGGATGACGAGATCCTCTACAATCTCGATTTATTCATGAATGCGAACTTCGAGAAAGCCGTTTTTGATCACTATGTAACCAGTGGCGTTTCTTATGACGGCTTACCGGTATCCAATGTGCCTAATAAAACCTTCAATATTGGCGTTACCTATCGCTTGCCGCTTGCGGGTACCGTATTGCAGCCGCGCCTGTGGTATCAATACGTTGGTGCGCAGGCCATGTTCAACAACAATACCGGCGCGCCTAGCGCCGATAAAATGCCGGCCTATGGCACGCTCAACTTGGGTATCGATGAAAAGATTCCCAGCGTCGGTCTGGTACCGTTTCTACGCCATGTCGACTTGAGTTTGAATATCCTCAATCTCACCAACAATCACTACAACGAATTCCAATACATCTCGAGTGGTGGCTTGTTGGGCGGCGATTCTGCCGGGCAAGTCTTGGCCCTACCGGGCGCGCCACTTACCGTGTACGGAAGTATTTCCGCACATTTCTAAGGCGTTGGGGTATCGGGCGTCGCCTTTTCGGAGGCGGCGCCCTTGTTATTTCTACGCCCCTACTAATTATTTGCAAAGACTCTTGTGCCATACTGCGAAGCTATGTTCCGCAAAACACCAACTTTGCCAATGGCATTTTCCGGGGTCGCCTTGGGGCGAGTCGCAATTGTTGCCATCGCATTTGGCTCGGTCCCGGCGCTGGCGTCCTCTTGGACACTCTCCCAGGCGGTTGCGCGCGGTATTGCTGTGCAGGCGCAGGTGGCGGCTGCCGCAGATCGTGCTCGCGCCAGCCGCGATCTGGCCGTGGCGTCGGCGGCCAATCGCCTGCCACAATTGTCCTTGCAGATGGGTGGGATCTGGTCGGCGAGTCGGCAGGGGCAACCCTTGTTCGTGTCGGCCAATGGCAGCGAGGAGAGTATTGCCGAGGTCGTCGTGACCGCACCAATTTTCGATGCCCAGTTGCAGGCATTGGCGAAACTGGCGCACGACGGCGCCCTGGTGGCTGCCTATCAAGTCGATCTAGCGCGGCTGCAGACGGCAGCTGCCGTGACCAACGCGTGGTTTGGTTTGGGCTTGGCGCAAGAACAAACGGCGCTTTGGCGGCAGACGGTGGATCAGGAAAAGCAACTCGTTGCCCGCAGCCAAAAAGCCTTTCGGGCAGGTTCGGTGGCACGCATGGACCTGGTGCAAACGGAACTCCTGCTAACCCAGGCTCGCAACCAGTACGCCCTGGCAAAGGTCCAGCAGCAGACCGCCGAGCGCGCCCTGAACCTCCAATTGAATCTCCCTGCTTCAGCAGCAACGACACTCGCGACGGCTACTCTGGCAGGGCCGATGCCGGTACCCGCCCGCACGGCGCTTTGGCAGCAAATGCAGGCCCAACAACCGCTTATGCAAGTGGCGCAGCGGCAGATTCAGGTTGCCCGAGCGCAAAAGTCGGTGCAAGAGGCCAGCTATCTGCCCGTGTTGAACGCGCAACTGGCCTACGGCGTCGATAGCAATGGCGTTCCGCGGGGGCATGACCTCGGTTGGCAGGCCGGGCTGCGTCTGGATTTTCCGCTTTTTGGTTTTGGTCGACGCCAAGCCTCGGTGGCAGCGGCGGGGGCGCAGGTCGCCGCCATTCGTGACGATAAGGCAGCCTTGCTCTTACAAATGCGCAACCGCTTGAACCAGGATTGGGGAGCCTTTCGCGCTGCCCAGGAAAACGCCCGGCGCGCCGACAAGATCGTGCACCAAGCGGAGGCCGTCTACGACATGACGCGCAAGGGTTTTCAGGATGGCGCCATCAATGCCCTGAATCTTGCCCAGGCGCAAAACGCTTGGATTCAGGCACGCCTCAGCGCTGTACAAGCACGGTTGCGCCTACATATGGCCTATACCCAGCTGCTTTTGGATGAGGGACAAATCCCGTGAAAGACATGCAAATCGGCCGCTATGGCCTTTTGGGGCTCCTCATGGCCGTGTTCGTGCCCATTGCCGACGCGGCCGGTGTTCCCGTGCAGGTGATGCCAGTGCAGGCAGCAGCGCAAGGTACGGTGGTAACCGCCTTGGGCGAGGTGCGCAGCAATGCCGCAGCAACGCTGGTCGCGCCGACGAGCGGGCGGGTACTCGAGTCCCTGCAAGGCGATGCTCAGGTACAGCGGGGGATGGTGATTGCCCGCATCCAGGCAGCGGGCTTCTCGGCCCGGGTGGCGGCGGCCGAGGCGCAGCGCAGCTACAGCGAGCAGGCCCTGCGGCGAGATCAGCATCTGTTTGCCGATGGTGTTATTGCGCAGGCGCAGGTGGACACGGCACGGCTGGCCGTTCGGCAAGCGGGGGATGCCCTCGCCGCTTTGCAGCAAGAGGCGGCGGCCTTGCAGATTACGGCGCCGAACTCGGGGATGCTGCAATATGTAGTACCCAACGGCACCCAGGTGGCCGCCGGGACGGTAATCGCCCGCCTCGATGGGCGCGGCCAGCCCTGGATTCAGGCCTTGTTACCGCCGCCCCTAGCGCAGCAACTGACAGCCGGTGACCCGGTGGGCATCGTCCACGATGGCGAAAAAACGAGTGGCAGCATACGCAGCATTGGGCAGAGTGCCCGCCAGTCTGGTCTGGTAACGGTCCTCATCCAGTTGCCTGCCAAGAATCACTTACTGCCAGGCGAGTGGGTGCAGCTGCGGCTACACCCGGCCACCGCCCCTGCCCAGGGTAGCCTAGAGGTTCCCGCAGCAGCGATCGTCATGCGCGGCGCGCGGAGTTTTGTCTGGAAGATGGAGCACGGTCGGGCCGAGCGGGTGCCAGTCGACATCGTCGGCAAACAGGGTGGCGCGGTGCTGGTGCGGGGCGCGCTGCGCGTAGGCGAGGAGGTGATTACCGCCGGAGCGACCCGTCTTGCCCCCGGCGCTGCCGTGCGGCTGGCGCCATGATGCGGCGCTATCTTGCCTTTTTGTGGGCAACGCGCAGCACGCTCCTCGTCTTGTCTTTGCTGTTGCTGGCGGCAGGCTTGGTGGCACTGCGTAGTATGCCCGAGAGCGTCTTTCCGGCGGTAAATTTCCCGAAGATTTCCATCCTCGTGCAAGACCAGGACCTGCCGGTACAGATCATGCTGTTGCAGGTGACTCGGCCCCTGGAAGAGAGCGCCGAGGGAGTGGCCGGGGTGCACTTGGTGCGCTCGCAGACCGGGGTGGGCTTGAGCAAGATTCATGTCTATTTCGACCGCGACGCCAACCCCGAGAATGTGTATTTGCGCCTACAAGCGCGCCTCTCCCACGTCGCCTTGCCGGCCGGTGCGAGTCTGAGCGTGCGACTCATGCGGCCGAACATTTACCCTGTGCTCCAATACGCCCTGGTGTCCAATCGCCTCGACAGTTCGAGCATGATGGCAAGCTATGCTTTCGTCATCCGCCCGGCCTTGCTTTCTCTGCCCGGGGTATACCAGGTGCAGGAGACGGGCCGCGGTTGGCCGGAACTCCGGGTGCAACTGCAGCGCCATCTCCTTGCCCAATACCATCTCTCGGCGGCGACAGTGTTGACGGCCTTGCAGCAGAATCAAGGCCCCTTCTTCTCGGGTGTGCTCCAGGCCTTTCATCAGCAATTCGTTCTTTCAACGGCACCGCGGCCCGCAAATCCGCGGGAGCTCGCGCAACTCACCTTGCCCATCGGCCCGCCCAATACCGAGGGCATTCACGCCCCACTGCCTCTCGGGGCCCTCGGCAGTGTCTCACTAGGGCCACCGCCGCGCTTGCGGGCGGCCGCGGTTCCCGGCTGGCAGCATGCCTTGCTTTTCGACCTCTCGGCGCAGCAGGGGAGCAACGAGGTGCAGGTGGCACACGCGGCCGAGCAGCGTTTGGCGCAATTGGCGCGGGACTTGCCGCCCGGGGTTCATCTGCAGCCGGTGTACAACCTGAGTCGCCTAATCCACTCGAGCCTGCAGGATGTATGGCAGGCCCTCGCCCTGGGTACGCTCCTGGCCTTTGTCGTCGTGTTGTTTTTTCTGGGACGATGGGATGCCGCCCTCGCAACCCTGACCGTGGTACCCCTCTCCTTAGCGGGAACGCTGCTGATTCTCCATGCCCTTGGTTTTGGCATGAATATCATGACCCTGGGTGGTATAACGGCAGCCGTTGGCGCCCTAGTGGACCATGCCATCGTCATTATCGAACGCGGTATCTATGGCCTTGAGCACGAGCCGGTGGAGCGGCGGCGGGAGCGCGCCCTGCAGCGGCTGCTCGATTTGTTGCCCCTCATGACCCTGGCCACCTTCACCTCCTGCATGTTGTTTGTTCCCCTCATCTTTTTGTCGGGAACCGTGGGGCTCCTGTTTCGTGATATGGCCCTGGCCATTGTCATTGCTCTTGCTGCCTCGCAGCTCGTCGCCATTACCATCACCCCAATCTTTGCGCTTTGGTTGGCAGGACGTCCGCGGCCGGCACGGCGGCTCTGGGGCGAGGCCTGGCTGCGTCGCCGGTACGCACGGCTGCTCGTGCGCGGGTTGCGACGTCCCCTCCTTGCCCTGCCGGTAATGCTCGTGTTGGCAGGTGTCGGTGCGCTGCTTTTTATGCAACTGCCCACCGCGTTTCTGCCGCATTGGGGGGAGGGGATTTTCGTGGTCCCCTTTCGCACGCCCACTGGTAGTAGCTCCGCCGAGACCCTGCGCGTGGGCCGTACGCTACTACAGATTGCCGCGCAGAATCCGAATGTGGCGCGGGTTTCTCTGGTGGTTGGCCGCGGACTCGGCAATGCCCACTCTACCGCCAACAAAGGCGGCATCACCATCGTCCTGAAGGACCAGCGCCCCGATAGCACCTATGCGGTCATGCAACAAATCCACCAGGCCTTTCGGCGCGCCGCGCCCGATCTCACTACCCTGGAGACGCAACAGGTCATGGTCAATCGTCTCGGCAATATGTCGGGCTCCCATGCGCCCTTGGTCCTACAGCTCTACGGTGCGAGCCCTGCGGTGCTACAGCAGGCGGCCGCTGGTCTTACCCAAACCCTGCGAGCGAGTCGTGCGTTTCAATCGATTGTGCTCAAAGCCCCCTCGGCCGGCCCGGAGATCCAACTGCAACCAACACCGTTTGCGAATATTGCTGGCGAAAGCCCGCAGCGCCTGGCGCAAAGTGTCAAATTGCAATTTTGGGGGGTGCAGGCGGGATATCTGCTCCAAGGCGAGGAGATTTTGCCAATTCGCGTGGAAGTGCAGGGCGCGCAAGGCACGGCACCGCAAGACCTCGCCGCTCTCGCAGAGCCCCTGCCCAATGGGCGTGTAGTGCCGCTCGGCCAGGCTGCGGCCATTCATTTGCGCGCAGCAGTGCCCTATGTGATGGAACAGAATCTCGTCCCGGTAGCAGAAATTCGCCTCAATCCGCGTCTCGGTGAGGGCTTGTCGCAAGCGGCGGCACGTTTGCAGCGCCTTGTCGATGGCAGCCATCTGCCTGCTGGCGTGGGCACGCAGATCACCGGATACTACCAGGCACAGCAAAAGAGTTTTCAGCAAATGCTGATGATTTTGGCGGCGGCACTCCTGCTGCTTTTGGTGTTGCTGGGTTTTCAATTTGGTTCCCAGCGCGCCGCGGTTGCGGTTTTGCTGGCCATCGCCTTTGCGGCGCCTGGGGCGTTGTTGGTGTTGTGGCTGACGGGAACGGATCTCGATAGCAGCTCTATGCTCGGCATCCTCTTGGTCTTTGCCATTGCCGTGAACAATGGCATTTTGCTCTTTGCCCGCGCCCGCCAATTGGGCGGGTACCAAGCGCGCCCGGCTACGATTGCCTGGGCCGCCCGGCAGCGCTTTCGTCCCATTCTCATGACCATGTTGGCAGACGTCTTCGGTTTTCTGCCCTTGGCCATTGGCATTGGACATGGCACCGGGCTCTTGCAGCCTTTGGCGCTGTCAGTAATGGGCGCCTTGCTGCTCGCCACCTTCACCAGCCTGTGGTTGGCCCCGGTTCTGTATTCTGCTTTGTTTACCCTTACCGAGAGGAAATCATGGAAGCGCAGCACTGGCCTTTACCGTTAAAGTGGTTGCATTTTGCCCTAGCGATTTTGGTTACCTTTCAGCTATTCAGTCAGTTAAAAATGCATGCGATTTGGAAGCACGTGGGCGTTGCTCCGTACCAGCATGCGCTGTATTGGGCGCATATGCTATTGGGTACCGCCACCCTTCTGGTTATTTTGTTGTTCTGGCGAGAAATTTTCCTATCGCGGGAGCTTCGTCTGCATCTTTTCCCCTATTTTGGGGTGCATAGAGACCGGATTTTGGAGGATATTCGCGGCACTCGCCGCGGCATTTTGCCTGCCGGGGGAATGCGTGGGGGGCTACCCGGCTTTGTGCATGGATTGGGCATTCTCGTGGTTACGGCCATGGGGCTCTCGGGTATTTTGATGTTTTACCTGATTCTCTCCGCCCATGGCGTCAAACCTGCCGCCACCTACTATGCTCTACCCAAAAGCATTCACTCGCTGGTGGCCAATTTGCTCTGGGGATATTGGGGCGGGCACCTATTCATGGCGCTTTTGCACACCATCAAGGACCGTAAAATCTTGCGGATTTTTGTGCTGGCGCGGTAAGTGGCGATCTCGCACTGGCGCGGAGATCGCCACGGTTTACGACTCAGCTAACCGCCTGTTTCGGTTGTAAACGCCGGCTCTGGTAGCGTTCCCAGCTGAGGTGAAACACCATACCGAAAGGAGAGTCGGCGTGCTCAGCAGGCCTTTTCGCGCGTCCTTGCGCGATCGGCCTTGCGCTGCCGACCAGATAACAGGCCCCGGCCGCCCTGGTCACCGGCGTGTCGTCATGCGCCCTCGTTGGGGCGCAGACGGCACACTCGTTTCCCAAATGGCTGGACGGCCACCATGCGGCACTGCACGCGCCTGCGCTCCCAGCTTACGCGGTCGTTTCGGCGGATGCAGTACACCGCGTGGCCTCCCGGGGACTACTCGCCCCCGCTTCGCTCTCCAGGCTCGTAGCGGCAGCATGGCAGCAAAAAACAGTAGCACTTCGGTATCGAGGGTGCCGATGGCCGCCAGGGCGGGGCCAGGACAATAGCCGCTCAAACCCCAGCCGCTCCCAAAAAGCAGCGAGCCGATCACCAACGAGGGGGTGATATCGCGGCGCGTTGGTACACTCATTTTCTCTCCAAGCACCGTTTTGCCGTGCCGAATCAGGAAAGGAAAGGCCAGCAGGCCAACGCTCAAGGCACCTGCCATAACAAAGGCCAGGGAGGGATCCCAGGTGCCAAAAACGTCAAAAAATCCAATGATACGGGTCGGTTCGGTCATGCCACCAATATTCAGACCAACACCAAAGAGTAGACCAATCAGCAGAGCACTAACGAGTTGCATGGGGAGAAGCCTCCATTCAAAGGACATTACGAACGAGGTTGACGACTAAAAACCCGGCCGTCATAAAGCTCAAGGTGGCAACAATGGAGCGTCGCGACAAGCGCGATAGACCAACGACGCCATGCCCGCTAGTGCATCCAGAGCCCAAGCGTGCCCCGAACCCCACCAGAAACCCACCGAGCAGGAGTGCGGTCAGGGTGCCGTTGACGTCATCTACGGTATTGTCGTAGTGGGTTAGGCGTAGCAGGAAAGGGGAGGCGATCAAACCCGCAATGAAGGCGAGGCGCCAACCAACGTCTGCCCCTCGGGCGGTAAACAGCCCACCCAAGATGCCGCTGATACCGGCGATTTTTCCGTTCACCGCCAGCAACAGCACTGCTGCCAGCCCAATGAGTATTCCACCGAAAAAAGATGTCCAAGGATCGAAAGTCGCGATGTCAGTCCACATAGAAAACCCTCATTGAGAAAGTGGGGGTACGCTCCCAGAACTTGAATTAGTTAGTGTCTTCTTATATACTAATTATAAAAGCCGCAGTCAACACCCTGATTAATAAGACATGATCATATTTTGATGATCGACCCAGAGTTTCATCGATGGATGTTTTTTGCGAAGGGAGCGTACTATTATGACTGAACCTGTGATCAAGACGTTTTTTGATTCTGCCACATCGACGTTCACCCACGTCGTTTCCGATCCCGTCAGCCGGAAAGCTGCTATCATCGACCCGGTTTGGGATTATGATCCCAAGTCGGGCCGCACGAGCGAGCAGTCCTTGCAGAAGCTGGTCGATTATATCGAGACCGAGCACTTGCACCCGGTCTGGGTCTTGGAAACCCATGTCCATGCCGACCACCTGAGCGCCGCGCAGCTCTTGCGCCAGCGCTATGATTGCAAAATCGGTATTGGTGCCGCCATTACGCAGGTACAGGCAACCTTCAAGCCCATTTTCAACGCCGAGAGCGAGTTCAAAACCGATGGCTCGCAGTTTGATCGCATCTTCGCCGATGGCGACAGCCTCGAGATCGGTGAACTGCGTTTTGTAGTGATGCATGTGCCTGGTCATACTCCGGCGGACAGCGCCTATGCCGTGGGCAAGCACGTTTTCGTGGGTGATACGATTTTTGCTCCAGACGTTGGCTCGGCGCGGTGCGACTTCCCCAATGGCAATGCACGCACCTTATACCAGTCGGTGCAGCGACTACTCCAGCTGCCCGCGGATAAGGTCTTACATCTTTGCCACGACTACCCGCCGGAGGGTCGGGAACCGCGTGCAGAGTGGACGGTGGCCGAAGAGCGCGCCAGCAACATTCATCTGCGGGACGGCGTCAGCGAGGAGGAATTCGTCAGGATGCGCACCGAGCGCGATGCCAAACTGGCCATGCCGGTGCTCATCCTGCCTTCGGTGCAGGTAAATATGCGTGCCGGAGCCTTGCCGCCAGCAGAGGCCAATGGTAAGAGCTACCTCAAGATCCCGGTGAACGTACTGTAAAGCACACCCAGCACACCGGCGCAGTATGGCCCGCCTCGAGCGGGCTTTTTATTTTCACCTGGGGCAACTGAAACCGGGCGGGGAAGGTGGGCGCGACTGGCACTTGACAGCATTCGGTGATTGATTATGATATATCTAAGTTAGTTATATCGTAAAAAGGTATGGTAGATGGAGCAGAAGGGCTTGGATGCGAATCTTTGCAGAGGCTGCGCGGCGGACGAGGGCTGTGGTCGCGGGCGAGGCGGCAGACGCCGAGGGCGACTGTTGGATCAAGGCATGTTGCGTTTTGTCGTGCTGCAGGAACTCCACCGCCAGCCCTGTCATGGGTACGAGCTGATCAAACGGCTCACGGAGAAGTCGGGTGGGGTATACAGCCCGAGCCCGGGGATGATCTATCCGATGCTGAACATGCTGGAGGATCTTGGACTCATTGTGGTGACGGCAGACGGAAACAAACGCCTGTATCGCCTCACCGATCAGGGGAAGGCTTTCCTAACGGAAAACCGGCAGTTGGCCGATGCCGTTGGTGAGCGACTCGAAGCGCTACGAAAGGACGAATGGGAATCCTTGTGGCTCTCCCTGCAACAGCTGCGGGACGCCATTCAGGAGCGTTTTTCGGCGGCCCAAGGGCAAGTTGATGTGCCGGCGCAACTCCAGAAAATTCTGGAAAATGCTCTGGAGCAGGTCCGCGCCTTATAGTTTGTCAAAAACCAGGAGAATATCATGAATAATCAAGGTAGTGGAAATCTTCGCCAAGGGCGAGGCATGGGGAAAGGTCGGGGGCGCGGCGGCGCTGCAGGACGCGGACTCGGGGGTGCCATGGAGCAAGCGCTGACTCTCGACGAAATGCCGGATCGCAGTGCACATCGCCAGGAACATGTTGCTCAGATGCGCTCCCAAATTGCGGCCAGCCCGCGTAGCGTCCTGAGTGCAGCAGAGCAGGAAGACTTGCTGCTGATGCGGGAAGAAGAAAAGATCGCCCGTGACGTCTACCTCCGCCTCTATGAGCGCTGGGGTATTCGGCCCTTCGGGAATATTAGCGGTTCGGAGCAGGCCCACATGGACGCCATACTAGCGCTCTTGGAACACTTCGGTTTGCCCGATCCAGCTCAAGATCTGGCCGTGGGGCGGTTTCATAATCCGCAGCTGCAGAGCCTCTATGATGCGCTGGTCGAGCAGGGCCTGCGTAGTCGCGAAGAGGCAGTGCGCGTCGGTTTGCTCATCGAGGAACTCGATATCGACGACCTGCAAAAGGCCGCCCGGCGAACCGATCGGGAGATTATCCGCAGAGTCTACGACGAGTTGGAGCGAGGATCACGGAATCACCTGCGAGCGTTCTACCGTTGGAAGACCCAACTAGGTGTGAGCTATCAGCTCAAACATCTCACTCCTGAAGTCTTTACGACTACTGCTCTATCGCCTCATGAGGATTGTGCTCTATCCGCGTGAGCAAACGGCGAGGCTGACGGGCAGGGGTTGATACGGACAGTGCGTCCCTGCCCAATGCGTTCATATGCTTGGCCCGGCCAATGGTGGCTACCATGCCGGGCCTTCAACTATCTGTTTTGACGGTGTTTCCGCCCCAGATACGCCTCTACCGCGAGAACATGCTGGGTGGTGGCAATGACCGTGTCAGGATTCAGGCTCATGGTGTCGATGCCGATCTCGACCAGGAATTCGGCCATTTCCGGATAGTCCGACGGTACCTGACCGCAGAGCCCCGAGTGGATGCCGTTGCGTCGGCAGCCCTCGACCGCCAGACGGATCATTTCCCTCACACCGTCGTCGCGCTCGTCGTAGTCGAAGGCGACGATTTCGCTGTCGCGGTCCACGCCCAAGGTGAGTTGGGTGAGGTCGTTGGAGCCGATGGAGAAGCCGTCGAAGCGCTTGGCGAACTGGTCGATGAGGATGACGTTATTCGGGATTTCGCACATGGCGTAGACCTGCAGCCCGTTTTCACCGCGCTTGAGGCCGAATTCGGCCATCTTGGCCAGCACCGCATCGGCCTCCTGCACCCGACGCACGAAGGGCAGCATGAGAATCACATTGCTAAGCCCCATGTCCTCGCGCACCCGCTTCATCGCCAGGCATTCCAGCCGAAAACCCTCGGCATACGCTGGGTGGGCATAGCGCGAGGCGCCGCGAAAGCCGATCATGGGATTGGATTCGTCCGGCTCGAAGTCGGCGCCGCCAATCAGGCTGGCGTATTCGTTGGACTTGAAATCGGACATGCGCACGACCACTGGTTTGGGCCAGAACGCTGCTGCAATCGTGCCGATGCCCTCGGCGAGCCGCTGCACGAAAAAGCTCGCCCCGTCCGGATAACCACGTAGCAGGCGGTCGATTGCCGCGCGTGCAGCGGGGTCCTTGACTTTTTCCGGGTGCAACAGGGCCAGCGGGTGCGCCTTGATGGTTTCGTTGATGACGAACTCCATGCGCGCCAGTCCCACGCCGTCGTTGGGTAGGAACGACGTCTTGAAGGCGATTTCGGGATTGCCGATGTTGATCATGATGCCGGTGGCAGGCCGCGGAATGTCGCCCACCTCGAGTCTGTCGACGTGAAATGGTACCGCGCCGCGGTAGGCCTTTCCCGCATCACCTTCGGCGCAGAAGATGGTGACC
>JAWNZB010000033.1:0-20788 GCA_038447835.1 Candidatus Igneacidithiobacillus chanchocoensis
CAACAGTTTGGGAGAGGGGCTGGGTGGTACCCTCAACGCCTTTACCGACCGCGAATCCATTACCCTGCACCTTACGGTGCTCGAAGAAGACTTGGCCCATGGCCTCGATCTCCTTGCCGATCTACTGCTCTGCCCGCACCTCGTGGCGAGTGATCTCGCCTTGGAGCGTGCGGTGGTGGCGCAGGAAATTGCCATGGCCGCCGAGGATCTGGAAGATCACCTCCAGGAGCGGGTGGCAGCAGCCTTTTGGGGCGATCATGCCTTGGGATGGCCGGTGCTCGGCAAGGCATCGATAGTGCGCCGCGCGAGCGCTACCCGACTGCGTGCCTTTCATGACGCTTATCTTGCCACGGCTCCCATCCTGGTGGCAGCAGTGGGTGCGGTGGATGGCGAGACACTGCTGCGGCAGGTAGAGAAGCGTTTTGGCGAGCTCGCGCCGCGCGCCTCGCTGCCGCTGGATAGGGCGCCATCGCCGCAGCTTGGGATGCAAAAGCAACAACGCAACGCGCAGGCGCGCCAGGCGCACTTGCTGTGGATGGCAGCGGCCTCGGCTTTTGGCTCGCCGGAGCACTTGGCAGAGCTCTTTGCCAACCATATTCTCGGTGCGGGAATGGCCTCGCGTTTGTTTCAGGAGCTGCGGGAGCGCCGCGGTTTAGTCTATCAGACCTACTCCCAGCTCGAGGCGCTCAGCGATACAGGAGAATGGAGCCTATATGCCGCGGTGCCGGGGCGCAAACATCGCGAGGCCGGCCGCGCCATTGCCGAAATTCTGAGTGATTTGGCAGCAGCGGGCCCGACGGCAGAGGAAATGCGCTGGAGCCGGGAGGGGCTGCGCAAGCAGTGGCTCTTGGGGCAGGAAGACTTGGAAACTCGTCTGGCTCGCCGCCTGCGTCAGGTCGCCCAGGGCGGCGCCCCGCGCAGCGATGTGGAGATGCTCGAACAGTTACGCTCCATCTCGGCAGCAGAAGTGCGGGAAATGTATGCACGCTCTTGGCAGCAACGCTTGGAGTGGACTTTGTTACCGGGTTGAGTTGCTTTTTGCGCCCAGTAAAGAGCAGTTCAGCGAAACCCGTCTTTCCAACTCCGCAGGGCGGCAAAAACCGCTGCCGGAGATCGATCAGTAGCGCCATGCCGGCAAGCGGCGGCGATGACGCTTTCTTGTTGGCAGCGCAAAAACGGGTTGCTGGCGAGTTCTTCTTCTAACTGGCTGGGCAGGCTGGGCTCACCGGCGCGGCGTAGGCTATCGATTTTTTGCTGGCGCTCGGTGACGGCGGGGTTGTGCGGCTCGACGGCGGCGGCAAAGCGCAGATTGCTTTCGGTATATTCATGGGCGCAACAGACCCGCGTTTCTTTCGGTAGACGGGCCAGTTTTTGCAAACTGGTAAACATCATTGCCGGGTTGCCTTCAAAGATGCGGCCGCAGCCGGCGGCAAAGAGGGTATCGCCGCAGAAGAGCAAATCTTCCCAGTAGTAGGCAATGTGATCTAGGGTGTGGCCGGGAATCTCGAGAACCTCGAACCACGTGCCGTCGATCTCGACACTGCCTTCCGCCAAGGCATGGGTGAGGCATGGTATTCGCGTTCCATGACCGTACACGGGTATGCCGTAGCGCGCCTGTAGGGTCGCGACGCCACCTACATGATCACCATGGTGGTGGGTACAGAGAATGGCGCTCGGCTGCAGTTGCTTGTCTTCAAGGTAGGACAGTACGGGAGCGGCATCGCCGGGGTCGACGATCCAGAGACCGCGCTGGGTATCGACAAGGTAAATATAGTTGTCGGTAAATGCGGGAATGAGGGTGAGCATATGGGCTACCGCTCCAAGTCAGGGTACCATGGGCCTATGATCAGAGCACAAGCCGTTCCTCATGCCTAGGGGGGTCCCGCGTTCTTCCCTGCGCCAGCGGCGGGCGGCACAGTGGTGGCTCGGCCGCAGTGGCCGTTTGCTGCTCGAGCGGGCAGCGTCCATTCTGCCGCCGTGGATCGAGCGCCTGCCCGCCGATACGGTTCTGCAATTGGGCCAACCAGTGTTTTGGAACCCGCTTCCCCTGCAGAAAGACTGGATTCTCCTCAATGACGGCTATGTTTGTTCGGCGGAGGGGTACCTGCAGGTCTATGGTCGCTGCGATGCCCTGCCTTTCGCTCCCATGCGTTTCGATTTGGTGATTGTGCCTTTTTGTTTGACGCGTATGCCGGATGCCCGGCAAATTCTTGAGGAGTGCTGGCGGGTGCTACGACCCGAAGGGCATATCTTGATCATGGACTTCAATCCCAGCGGCAGTTTGGGGATGTTGCGGCGCTGGCACCTATGGCGCCGCGATCGCAGCTGGCCTTGGCGCCAGCCTTTCCTCCCTTTGCCGCAACTGCGCCGACACCTGGAGGAACTCGGTTTTAGCCTACGGCAAGGTCGCTATTTTCAGTATACCTTTCCGGGGTTGGGGCGCAGTGCCCAGTGGATGGAGTTGGTAGGGGATCGTTGGTGGCCGGCCGGGGCAAACGCCTACATTTTGCTCGCGCAAAAACGCGAGAATGCGCCAACCATGGTCGGCGTGATTCCACAGAAAAAGAAGAAATTTGTGCCCAAGTTGCATACCGCGCCGGCCGGGATGCGCTTTGCCGATGCAGAGGAGGATGGGGGCAGTGCATGAATGAGGCGGTAGTACGCTTGATTACCGATGGTGCCTGCCGAGGTAACCCCGGACCTGGCGCCTGGGGCGCGTGGCTGCGCCTGGGCGAGCGCGAGCGCGTACTCTGGGGCTACGCGCCGCAAACCACCAATAATCGCATGGAGTTAGGGGCGGCGCTGCATGGACTTTTGGCGTTGAAACGGCCAAGTGCCGTATTGCTACGCTCGGACTCCCAGTATCTCATCAAGGGGATGACGGAATGGCTGCCGGGCTGGCAGCGACGCGGCTGGCGTGCAGCTGGCGGGGGCGCGGTGAAAAATGTCGATTTGTGGCAGCGCATGCAGCCCCTGGCAGCATCGCATCGCATCGAGTGGGAGTGGGTGCGTGGTCACTCGGGCGACGCGGAGAACGAGGCCGTCGATGCGCTGATCAATCGCGTCCTCGACCATCATGCCGGGGCTCTACAGGAAGTAGAAGGAGAGGGTTGGTTGTGAGACAGATCGTTCTCGATACTGAGACTACGGGCCTCGACCCAGCGCAAGGGCATCGCATTATCGAAATCGGTGCCGTGGAGATCGTCGATCGACGATGTACGGGAAATAATTTTCATGTATATCTCAATCCCGAGCGCCCCTGCGATCCCGAGGCAGTGCGCGTCCATGGTCTGACGGACGATTTTCTGGCCGACAAGGCGCTCTTTGCCGAGCAGGTAGAGGCCTTTCTCGCCTATCTCGGTGATGCGGAATTGATCATCCACAATGCGCCTTTTGATTTGGGTTTTCTGAAGGCAGAATTGCAGCGTCTCGGGCGCCCGGCCCTGCAAAATGCCGTCTACGACTCTTTGGTCGAGGCGCGGCGGCGCTTTCCGGGGCAAAAAAACGATCTCAATACCCTGTGTCGGCGTTTTTCTGTAGACAACAGCCAGCGCAGCCTACACGGCGCACTCCTCGACTGCGAGCTACTGGCGGAAGTGTATTTGGCCATGACCGGCGGACAGGTGGACATCGGCCTGCAAGAAAGCGGTCCTGCTCAAGTTGCGAAGCCTTCGGACGCTCGCCATTCGATACGTCCCGCGGGAAATCTACGGGTGATTACCGCCTCGGTGGAAGAGGAGGCCGCCCATGCGGCATATTTGGCAGGCATGGGGGACGCCCTATGGCCGCACTGAAATTTTTCAGTCCTGCCGACTTTTCCGCTCGATGAGTTCGATGCGATAGCCGTCGGGGTCCTCGATAAAGGCGATAACCGTGCTGCCGTGCTTCATTGGACCCGCTTCTCGCACCACTTTGCCGCCTTGGGCGCGAATTTCGGCGCAGGTGGCAGCGGCGTCTTCGACCTCAATGGCAATGTGACCGAAAGCTGTGCCGAGCTCATATTCATGCTCGCCCCAGTTGTGGGTGAGCTCGATGACGGCGCCGCGGTCCTCTTCCTCAAAACCGACGAAAGCCAGGGTAAATTTGCCCTCAGGATAGTCTTTGCGCCGCAGCACGCGCATACCCAAAATTTCGGTATAGAAAGCGAGGGAGCGCTCGAGGTCGCGCACCCGTAGCATGGTGTGGAGAATTCGCATGGGTACTCCTAGCCTTGTAGGCGTTTCTCGATACGCAGCCGCAGGGCGTTGAGCTTGATGAAGCCCTCGGCATCGGCCTGCCGGTAGGCGCCGGCATCGTCTTCGAAGGTGGCGATGCGCGGATCGAACAGACTCTGCTCCGATTTGCGTCCCACCACGGTGCAGGAGCCCTTGTACAGTTTGAGACGAACGACGCCATTGACCAGGCGCTGAGTCTGGTCGATGAGGGCCTGCAGGGCGCGCCGCTCGGGGCTCCACCAATAACCGTTGTAGATGATGCTGGCATAACGGGGCATGAGCTCATCCTTGAGATGCGCCGCCTCGCGGTCGAGGGTGATAGACTCGATGGCACGGTGGGCGCGTAGCAGAATGGTACCGCCGGGGGTCTCGTAGCAGCCGCGAGATTTCATCCCCACATAGCGGTTTTCGACAATATCGAGACGGCCGACGCCATGGGCGCCGCCGATGGTGTTGAGATGCGCCAGCAGCGCCGCTGGCTGCAGGGCCTCGCCGTCAACGGCAATCGGGTCGCCATGGGCAAACTGGATCTCGATATAACGAGGCTGGTCTGGGGCCTTTTCCGGCGCCGTCGTCCAGCGCCACATGGTTTCCTCCGCCTCGGCCCATGGGTCTTCGAGAATCCCGCCCTCATAAGAGATATGGAGCAGGTTGGCATCCATGGAGTAAGGCGATTTCTGGCCATGCCGTTCAATCGGGATGCCATGCTTTTCGGCATATTGCAGGAGCTTTTCCCGGGAGTTCAAGTCCCATTCCCGCCAGGGGGCAATCACCCGAATCTTGGGGTCGAGGGCGTAGGCGCCGAGCTCGAAGCGCACCTGGTCGTGTCCATTACCGGTGGCGCCATGGGCAACGGCGTCTGCCCCGACTTCGGCAGCAATCTCGACCATGCGCTTGGCGATCAGCGGCCGCGCAATGGAGGTGCCGAGCAAATACTCGCCTTCGTACAGGGTATTGGCGCGGAACATGGGAAAGACGTAGTCGCGCACAAATTCCTGCCGCAAGTCATCGATAAAGATTTCCTTGGCCCCGAGCTGTGCCGCCTTGCGCCGCGCCGGTTCGAGCTCCTCGCCTTGGCCGATGTCGGCAGTGAAGGTGACGACGTCACATTGATACTGGTCTTGCAGCCACTTGAGGATGACCGAAGTATCGAGACCGCCGGAGTAGGCGAGTACTACTTTCTTTACCATGTTCAGACTCCTGATTTGGCCACGGGCCCAAAGCCCGCAAGGAATTCCAGCACGGCCTTTTGCGCGTGCAGTCGATTTTCTGCCTCTTCCCAGACGAGGGAATGGGGGCCGTCGATGACCTCGGCACTGACTTCCTCGCCACGATGCGCGGGCAGACAGTGCATGAATACCGCCCCGGGTTTTGCGTGTGCCATCAGGGCCGCGTTTACCTGGAAAGGGGCAAAGCGCGCAAGACGCTCGGCACTTTCTGCTTCTTGCCCCATGCTCGTCCAAACGTCGGTAACCACCAGATCGGCATTCTGCACTGCCGCTTGGGCGTTGCTGAAGACTCTTGTATGCGCGCCGAGTTCCGCCTGTGCCGCGGCACTGGGTTGGAAGCCCTCTGGCGCTCCGATCTGCAACTGAAAGTCGAGGAGCTGGGCGGCTTCCATCCACGAACGGGCCATATTGTTGGCGCCGTCGCCAATGAACGCCACCGTTCGACCGGTAACGCTACCCCAGAGTTCCTGGGCGGTGAGTAGGTCGGCCAGGAGTTGGCAGGGGTGATGGTCGTCGGACAGACCGTTGATGACTGGCACCCGGCTGGCGCGGGCAAAGGCCTCGAGCCCGGCATGGGAAAAGGTGCGGATCATTATGAGGTCGACCATGCGCGACAACACCCGAGCGGTATCTTCAATGCTCTCCCCGCGCCCCAGTTGAGTGTCGCGCGGCGAGAGGAAGAGGGCATGACCGCCTAGCTGTGCCATACCCGTCTCAAAGGAAACCCGGGTGCGGGTGGAAGACTTTTCAAAGACCATTGCCAAGGTACGCTGGGCTAGGGGCGTGTAGGACTCCCCAGCGCGCTGCATGCGCTTGAGTTCCGCCGCGCGGTGTAAGAGGGCCTCGAGTTCCCGGCGGCTGAAATCTTGCAGGCGCAAGAAATGGCGGGGCGCCTTCATGGCTGTTCCCCCAGTAGGGCGCTAAGTTTTTCGGCAAGCAGCCGCACTTCCTCGGGACCGTAGATGAGCGGCGGCAGCAGACGGATGATGCGCTCGGCCGTGACGTTGATCAACAGGCCTTGGGCCAGAGCGCGCTCGACCAGTTTATGTGGCGCTTCACGGAGAACGACACCGACCATGAGGCCTCTTCCGCGAATTTCCTCGACTTGGGGATGCTTGCCCAGGGATTGCTGCAGCAGTGCACGCAGCTCTGCTCCCATCTTTTCGGCATGGGCGGGGATATTTTCCCGCTCCATGGTCTCGAGGACTGCCAACGCGGCAGCACAAACCAGTGGCCCGCCGCCAAAGGTGGTGCCGTGCTTACCCGCGGAGAACAGCGCCGCTGCCGGTGCCCTGGCAAGAACTGCGCCGATGGGAACACCGTTGCCGAGGCCCTTGGCGAGGCTCAAGACATCGGGCAGGCAGCCCTCCTGCTGGTAGGCGAAAAAGGTGCCGGTGCGTCCGATCCCGGTCTGCACTTCGTCGAGGAGAAGCAAGGCTTGGTGTTGGTCGCAAAGCTCACGTAAGCCCGGCAAGAAGCCCGCGGGGGCCGGGCGCACGCCGCCTTCTCCCTGGATGGGCTCCACCAGCACCGCACAGATTGCCGGGTCTGCCGCGAGGATGCCCGCAGCGCTCGCCAAATCGCCGAAGGGGGCGCGGACGAAGCCCGGAACCAAGGGCGCAAAGCCTTCCTGGATCTTGCGATTGCCGGTGGCGGTGAGCGTCGCCAAGGTACGCCCATGAAAGGACTGGGTAAAAACCAGAATCTTCGGCTCGGCAATGCCGCGGGCGTGACCATGCAGGCGCGCCAGCTTGATGGCTGCCTCGTTGGCTTCGGCGCCACTGTTGCAAAAGAACGCGGCGTCCAGCCCACTCAAGCGACAAAGATGTTCGGCTAACTTCTCCTGCAGGGGGACGTGGTACAGATTGGAAGTGTGCAGGAGCGTACCTGCTTGCTCTTGCAGGGCACGGGTTATCGCCGGATGGCTATGACCAAGACCGCAAACGGCAATGCCGGCAAGGGCGTCGAGATAGCGCTTACCAGAGTCGTCATAGAGCCAAGCCCCCTCCCCGCGCACGAAGGCGACAGGAAGGCGAGCATAGTTTTGCATGAGCGCCATCAGGAACCCGCCTCATCCAAACCAAAAGCGGCGTGCAGGGCGCGCACGGCGAGTTCTAGATATTTTTCGGCAATGACCACAGAAATCTTGATCTCGGAAGTAGAGATCATCTGGATATTGATGTTTTCCTTAGACAAGGCTTCGAACATGCCGGCAGCAATGCCAGCATGAGAGCGCATGCCCACGCCAACTACCGACACTTTGACAATGCCGGTGTCGCCGCGTACGTCGGCGGCACCAAGTTCCGCAGCCACTCCGCGCAGGATGTGCAGGGCACGATCGAAGTCATTGCGCTCGACGGTAAAGGTGAAGTCGGTTTTGCCGTCTTCCGAAACATTCTGCAAGATGACGTCGACATTGATGTTGGCCGCCGACACCGGGCCGAGGATGGCGTGGGCGATGCCCGGGCGATCGGGTACCGCCACCATGGTGATCTTGGCTTCGTTGCGGGAAAAGGCGATGCCCGAGACGCGGGGAGCTTCCATACTGTTTTCCTCACTGGTAACGAGGGTGCCGGGGCCGTCTACAAAAGAGGATAACACCCGCACCGGCACGCGGTAATTCATGGCAAATTCTACCGATCGCGTTTGCAGCACCTTAGCGCCGAGGCTGGCCATTTCGAGCATCTCCTCGTAGGTGATGCGATCGAGGCGTCGCGCTCGGCTCTCTACCCGCGGATCGGTGGTATAGATGCCATCCACATCGGTGTAGATGGCGCATTCATCGGCTTGCAGGGCGGCAGCCAGGGCGACGGCGGTGGTATCGGAGCCGCCACGACCAAGGGTGGTAATGTCGCCGCCCGAGGTAACCCCCTGGAAGCCCGCAACGATGACCACCTGCCCTGCCGCCAGGGCGCTGCGCAGGCGAGTACCGTCGATGCGTTCGATGCGCGCCTTATTGTGAGCGGTGTCGGTCTCGATGGGTACCTGCGCGCCGGTGAGGGAAATGGCCGATTGACCTTTGTGCTGCAAAGCCATGGCGAGCAGGGCGATGGTCACCTGCTCGCCGGTGCTGAGCAGGGCATCGAGTTCGCGCGGGTGCGGATTTGGGTCGATTTCCTTGGCCAGTTTGAGAAGCCGATCGGTTTCGCCAGACATGGCCGAAACCACGACGACGACGTCGTGGCCGGCCGCACGGCTGGCGACAACCCGATCTGCTACGGCCTGGATTCTTTCGATACTACCGACGGAGGTGCCGCCAAATTTTTGAACGATGAGCGCCATGATGGTGAGGAATGCCGTCAAAGGGCAAATGATACTGGCAGATTTCGGCAGTGTATAGCGTTGCGCTTAGCGCGGCGTTGGCGTGTACCGCCAGAGACGACAGTTTCCCGTGGGTGCGCAGAGTAAGAGGGTGGCACCCGTTGCTTGCCAGTCGCTGAGTACGTAGCGGCGCGCCTGCATATTGGAAATTTCTTCATCAATAGGCAGGTGGGTGTGACCGTGGATGAGCGTTTGATAGGGAGCCGAGGCGGAATGGAATACCCCGGTACCGGTCAGGGCCGCCGCAATTCCCAATGGGCTTGCCTGGGTCATGGCAGCACTCTTTTTTTGCAGTTCCCGTTGGCTGCGGCGTCGCAACTTCTTGCCCAACGCCAGTAGCGCCGCATAGGGCAGGGCGCGCAGCAGGGTGAGGACGAGCGGATTGCGAATCACCCGCCGAAAGCGCAGATAGGCATGGTCATCCGTACACAAAAGGTCACCGTGGGTTAGGACAATGCCGCCGGGTAACAGGGTCGGGTCTGCGAGGGCTTCGAGCTCAAAGTGCTGTAAGGTGCGCGCATCGAGGGCGAAATCGCGATTGCCGGTCATTACCCAAACGCGCATACCTTTACGCACCAGTCCTTGCAGAGCCTGCAAAATCGCTTGCTGGGGTTCCTCCTGCGCTTGGGCAGGATGCACCCAAAAATCGAAGAGGTCGCCAAGGATGCAGAGATCGCTGACGCCAGCGGGAATCTCTTCGCAAAACTGCAAAAAAAGAGCGGTAAGCTCAGGCTTATCCGTCCCCAGGTGCAGATCGGAGATGCAGAGGAGATCGCCCTGGCGCGTGGACAGGGCGGGTGGTGCCGGCTGCACGCTTTAGGCGACGCGCTCGGCCTTTTCGATGACTACTGCCTCCTTGGGTACGTCCTGGTGCATGCCGTGGTTACCGGTGGGCACCTTGGCGATGGCATCGACGACGTCCATACCCGCGGTGACCTTGCCAAAGACGGCATAGCCCCAGCCGCTGCCCGAAGCAGAGCGGAAGTTGAGAAAATCGTTATCGGTAAGATTGATGAAGAACTGCGCTGTTGCCGAGTGAGGATCATTGGTACGTGCCATGGCGAGGGTACCGCGCTCGTTTTTCAGGCCGTTGTCGGCCTCGTTCTTGATGGTGTTGCCGGTGGGCTTTTGTTGCATTTTTTCCGTAAAGCCCCCGCCCTGGATCATGAAGCCGGGAATCACGCGATGGAAGATGGTGCCGTCAAAGAAACCTTCATCCACATACTGCAGAAAGTTGGCAACGGTTTTTGGCGCCTTTTCTGCATCCAGCGCTATATGGATTTCTCCATGATTGGTACGTAGCACCACCTGTTCCATGATTCGCTCCTGACGAAAGAGAAAGTTGCACTGCCCAGAGTAGGCGGCGAAGGCGCCCTTGTCGAGCCTCTTGCAGCGCAGATGATGATTTCCTAATATTGCAGCCAAGTTGCATAAAAAGAGGGAGCTTCATGAAGGGTCGAGTTTGTTCTCTGGGGTTGCTGTGCCTTTTTCTATCGCCTGTCGCCCCTGGCGAAGATTTGGGTGCCGTAGGCACCGAGGCAGATAGCCAGGATCAGGAGATTTTTGGCAGTCACGCGGCGGCTCGTGCTAGCACCGCCTACCATCTCGATCAGGCGCAGATTGCCCGTCTGGCGGGGCCTGGCGGTGCGAATGGCGAGGCGGCTTTGGCCTTTCTGCCCGGGGTTTCCTACAACGCGCCCGACGCCCTCGGCTTGGCAAATATTCAGAGTCCCAATAAGGGCCTGCGGGTACGTGGCGAAACGGCACAGCATGGTGCTGGCGACCTCCTCGAGGGGGTTCCCCTGATTGCTGGGGTGCCGGGACCAGGGCAGTGGTTGGTGGATCAACGCGATATCCGGGGGGAGACGCTCTACGCTGGCGCGGTGCCCCCCTCGCTTCTCGCCCCCGGCAGCTTGGCCGGGGTAGTCGATAGTCGCCTGCTGTGGCCTGCGGGGAAGTAGGGCATCAGCCTGGAGCAGAGTGTCGGCAGCAAGGGGTTTACCCGCAATTTTCTGCGTTACGATAGTCCCCAACTCCCCGGGGGTTCGGCGCTATTTCTTTCTGGCTCCTTTACCCGTGCTGGTCTGTGGCGTGGCTGGGGTGCGAGCCCACAAGGGCGCACGAATGTGGCATTGGGCTGGCAGCAGCCCTATGCTCGTGGTCTCGTTCGCCTCTTTTATGTGCACGACGACTACCGGGCCGACAACTATCAACCACTGACCTTTGCCCAGAGTCAGGATCTCGACCGTTTTGCGCGGTTGGCCTATGCCGCTGATCCCAGCCCCAACCCAGCACTGCCGCAGGCGGCCTTCTATCAGGGTTACAATCACCAGCATTTTCAAGATGATGCTCTACTGCTCTCCTGGCAGCAGTCTTTGCAAGACTGGGGTAGCCTGACCCTTGTTCCCTACGGATTGCGCGAGACTGGAGAATACTGGCGCGGCATCGTCATGGCGGGCAAGCCGCTGGTCCAGCGTTCTGCCATCGACACTTGGCGCTGGGGGGTGCAGCTGCGCTGGCGCAAAGATCTGCACAACTGGCATTGGTCCGCGGGATACGCTTTCGACGCCAAAAATCCCCCGCATCCCTTACTGAACAGCGCCCTGTTTGCCCCTACCGCGGCGGGCGGCTTGCGCTTTTTGCGTTGGTCCCAGCTGGGAAAAGGCGCGAGCCCCGAGCGTGTCCACACCCTGTATGGGGAGGGCGAGTGGCGTGCCGGGCGCTGGTCTCTGAGTGCCGGAGGCCGCTATCTTTGGGATACCTTGCCCGGCATTACCAGCTTTGCCCCGGCAAGCACCCAAGCCACGTCGCTGAGTGCGGCACTCAGCACGGCAACACCCGTTCCGGCGCTCTCGGTGCGGGGGCCTACCTTGCGCGCTTTTCTACCGCACGCGGCGGCGCAGGTGGCCCCCGATTGGCTCTTGCGACTATCGGCAGGCAGTACGGTCGCCAATCCCGGTTACGATCTGTGGCCGGCTTACCAACAGAATGCCGCTGTCTTTCAGCGCGCCGGCCTGTCGGTGCAAAATCTTTGGAACGCCCAACGCCTGCAGCGCAATGATCAGGGTGATCTGGCGCTGCGCTGGTTCGGCACGCGCGGCTTTGTCGAGGGACTCTTCTACTACGGTACCTTTGCCCATAAGTCGGTACCGGTGTACGACACCCTGGCTGGCCTGACCTATCCGCAAAATGTGGGGAATGGGCGCAGTTACGGCGCTAGCCTAAGCACGCAGTGGCAACTGGCGCCACGTTGGCAGCTGGCAGGCAATGCAAGTTACAGCCGTAGCGTCTTTGCGCGCGACCTCACCCTTGCCGGCGCGGAGCCACTACCTGTTGCCGGTTTGCAGACCCCGGATACCCCTCTGTGGACGGCCAATGTAGCCGTGGAATATGCCGATCCGCGCTGGCACGCTGGTTTTTTGGAACATTATTTGGGCCAGCGTTGGGCCGATAGTCTGCATCGTCAGCCTATTTCTGCCTACTTTCTAACGGATGCCCATGTTGGTTATGACTGGTCGCAAAGCCAAGGGCGCTGGAGCCTCGAGCTTTGGGTCTACAATCTGTTGGATCGCCAAGCGATCGGGTTAGTCAACACCGGCGGCCCTACCCTCGACGTCGGTGCCAATTTTTATCCCCTGGCACCGCGGACGGTGGCCCTGAGCCTGGCTTGGCATTATTTCTGAGGGTCTGGATTGCGACCAGCGCGGCGCCGCAGCAGGGCGTAGATCGGGCAATAGCCGGTCGCGGCCGTCGCTATCAGTAAGAGCCCAGAGAAGGTCCACTCCTTATAAGGAAAGGGGTTCATAAAATAGATGGCAAGCAGGATGACGCCAAAATAGAGACGCAACCAGCGCTCGATGGGTTGCATATTGACCGGGATACGCATGGGCAGCACTCCTCTTCCGATGCCAAAGTCTTCTTATTCTGCGCTCCCGAAAGCCGCCTGCCAAGGTAAATTTTCTTATGGATTTTATCCGGGCATAAATATAAAAAATTGAAAAATCATAAATTTGTCATAGGTTGTTCATAAAAACGTAACACTCCTTTGCTAGCATCCATAAACATTCATACGTTTAATCGACCGCTACTACAGGAGTACCTTTATGTCCCCTCGCAAAACGCGTTGGCGCGCGCTTTCGCTCGCCGTAGCTGCCGCCCTGTCGCACAGCGCCTTAGTTAGCGCCCAAGATGCCCCGGATACCGCTGTGCCCCCGCATCATCACAAGCATCATCAGCAGCAAGCGGTGAATGTGGGCGAAGTGGCAAATAATGTCGTTACCCAATCTGCCGTTGCAGGTCGCACACCGCTCTTACCCAGTCAAAAAGAGATCTTCCATTCCGGTATTTCCAGCAAGGTGTTGAGCCGCGCCGAAATCGAAGCAGCGGGACCAGCAGCGGGTGGCGCGCAGATGCTGAGTTACGCGCCCGGCGTAAATGTCCTTGCCAGCTATGGAACCGGTGCTGCCAAGGCGCAGATCAGTATCGACGGGATCAAGCAAGGCTGGGGAAATCCCAAGGGCTCGGAGGCGGCGCACAGTATTGCGGTGGAGTTTGATGGCATCCCGATGAACAACCCCGCCACGGGACTTTGGCAGTCACCTCAAGTCAACCAGCCCTCCCTCATCAAAGGGATCCACGTGACCTACGGGCCAGGAAACCCGCAAAATCGGTGGTTCAATAACATCGGTGGTAGTATCGATTTCGTTCCGATCCAACCTACTGCCAAGCCCGGTGCGAGTGTCGGTATAGAATATGGCAGTAACGAATACAAAAACATTCATTTTGATCTGCGTACCGGAAATATTGATGGCTTTTCGGCGATACTTGCCGGTGGCGTCAGTAGCGGAAACAGCTTTCTGGGCGTTCCGGCCGGCACCACTCTCTATAGTCCCTCGGGCGTGGTACTCCCCAGCCATAGCTATGCCTGGCTCTTTAAGATCCGTAAGGAATTCCGTACTGGCGATGACAGCTTTGGTGCTTACCTAGCCTCCGGTTCGGCGTATAAGCCGTATGACATTCCGGTGAATGCTGCCTCGGGGACAACCATCAACGGTTTTGACGACAAGACCGGAAAACCGATCCCCGGCCCCTTGTATAGTCAGCAGACTTCGGGTTTTTATAATGCAGCACCGTATAAAATTGATTCCAACAGTACCTGGATGTTCTATAATAAGTTGAATGTCGATATTGGTTCGGCAACCATTTTGCACAATGACATTTGGTATCGCTATGGACACCGCCTGCATAACCGCTACGCCTCTTTTGCCGTTGGTGCGCCCAATACCAATGAGTATAACGATCCGCATAGCGAGACCTATGGCGATAAGCTCTGGTTTGATAGTAACTTGCCCTACAATCAGATCGGTTTTGGTGGTTACTTCATCAAAGGCAGAGATAATACGAAGAACGCCTTTTTCAGCAGCTATCCGCCCTACAATGCCAATCGCTTCGTTCCCAACGACAAGTATCGCAGCAATTTTCTCGATGTGACGAATCTGTCGGCGTTCTTCCAGGATAGAATTCACATCATCCCCACCCTGGATATTACCCCTGGGGTACGTGTCGAGCAGTGGCAACTCAACTACACTCCCTACACCACCGAAACCTTCCCGGAGGCGAGCAAACTCTATCCCAAGGGAAATCAAGCAAAATTGCCTGCCGATTCCCGTAGTTTGAGCGCAGTAGAGCCTTCGGTGAATATCAATTGGCGACCCATATCTCATCTGGCCCTATTTGCGAGTTACGGTGAGGCCAACCAGATTCCTGCCTTTGGCGGCGGCGGCGGTCCTTTCCAAGCTATTCCTGGTAGTTCTCTGAGTTTGGAAAAAGGGCAAAATTATCAGGCAGGGTTCAAGGTGCATGTGCGGCACCAGGGATTTTTGCATCATTTTCTGTTCAGCGCCAACTGGTATTTCACTCGCTTCTCTAATCAGTATTTGCCCATTACCTTGGCCAATGGCGATGTCATCAATGCCTTTGGCACTTCGGACTATGAAGGTGTAAATCTCTATGCCGTCGATAATCCAGTCTACTGGCTGCATCTGTTTGGGAATTTGTCCTTGCAGCAGGCGCATTTCAGCAACTACGAGGTGCATGATAAGAATTATGCTGGTCTGCCCATTGCCAACGTACCGGATAGTACTTTCAATATTGGTGCCTACACGAAGAGCTTCGTGCGTGGTGTTTTGCTCGAGCCGCGAATTTGGCTCCAATATGTTGGACCGCAGGCGCTCTACGATAGTATTACCAAGTCGCCGTCGCCTTCGGCAAAACTACCAGCCTATACCCTCTTGAATCTGGCTTTGCACAGCAAGATTCCTCTACATCTGCCATACTTCCGCAACGTGGGGGTGGATGTTGATCTGCTGAATGTTGCCGGTAATCGCTACAATAGCTATGAGTACATCAGTAGCGGCGGCACCTATGGTCCCAACACTAAGGGTGATTTGGTTGGTTTGCCGGGAGAGCCGAGAACCTTCTATGTCAGTTTGACGGCAAATTTTTAGACCTAAAGAGCAGTCTGCAGTAGCAAGGCCCTCGCCAAATTTGGCGGGGGCCTTTTTGTAGCGTTGTTGTTGGTTGCAACTCGACGCTATAAAGAGATTCCCTCTTCCTCCATGGCGGTAAAATAGTCCGCAACGCGGCCATCGGGTACGGTAACCCGCAAGGCCCAGAACATGGAAAACAGGGCGAGTATGGCCACCCAGAGCATCGACCAAAAAAAGCCGATATCGCCGGTTCCACCCAAGACCTTGGGGCCAAAGTAGGAGAGCACCCAGAGGCCGATGAAGTAGGGGAAAATCCAGGTGATATTGTAGAACCCGGACATTCCCGAGTCCTTACCACGCAGGAGTCGCAGGATTCCGTAAATGATCAATACCGCAAACAGCGCACCAAAGATGTAGCTCAGGGCCTGGAAGCCACCCCAGAAGGCGACCAGCGAAGAGAGAATGAAAGCGGCTGGAGCAATGACGGGAGCTGCCCAGAGGCGGAAGGGACGCTTGAGCTCCGGTACGGAGCGGCGCAGCTGCAAGAGGACGATTGGCCCAATACCGTAGGTAATGACGGAAATGGTGGTAATGAAACCGACGAGCTTCTGCCAGGAGGGAAAGGGCAGAAAGTAGAGACAGCCAATCCCGTAAGCCACAATCACTCCCACCCAAGGTACGCCCGTGGGGCTAATTTTTGTGAAGATCTTTGGACCCGCACCAACTTCGCCATTGGCAACGACGGCACGTGCCGCCGAGGTGCCGTACACCAAAGCAGTGCCTCCAGGGGAAATTAGGGCATCGGCATAGATCAATACCGCTAGCCAACCAATTCCGAGTAGGGAGGCGATAGCGGCAAAGGGTCCGAATAGCCCAGGAAAATTCAGTTTCTGCCAACCCTGCGCTACCTGATCCGGTGGCATGGCAACGAGAAAGGCCCACTGCAGGCCTACATAAATAATGGCACCGACGACAATGGCGCCGATTACGGCACCAGGTATGTGACGCCCGGGATTCTTTGCTTCGCCCCCCAACTCGATCGCTTGGCGAAAACCTAAATAGCTGAAGACGATGCCGGAGGAGGCCACCGCCACGAACATTCCATGGAAGCTGCTATTCCAATGCAGTACGTGGAGATTTCCGGGATGATAACTGGCACTGACCAGGACGATGATGGTTAGGATCGGTATCGCTAGCTTCCACCAGCCGAGGCCGGAAAAGAGCATGGCCACCCGTCGGATGCCCAGAAAGTTGAGCAGAAACATCACCCCCAACAGCAGCACCGCGGCGAGCAAGCCCAAGCCACTCAACAAGCCTGTATTCCCTTGTAGCAAGCCGGGAATATAGTTGTTGGCGTAGGTAAGCACCGCCACCACCTCTACCGGGGCGATGGCGATATAAAACATAAATAACAGCCAAGCCCAAATTTTGCCGAGCAGATCGCCATGTACGACATTGGCAATGTGTGCGGCAGCGCCAGCGCGAGGAAAGAGCGGCCCGACCTCGGCGTAGGTGAGCCCCAGTAGCAGAATGGTGACAGCGCCGATGATCCAAGAGCCAATACTCAGCGGCCCGGCTACCCGTGCCGCATCCAGAGGCCCGAAAAGCCAGCCGGAACCGATGATACCTCCCAGGCTCGCAAAAATCAGGCCCGAAAAACCGACTTCTCGTTTTAATTTACCGGTCATGGTGGTAGTCCTCTTGATATTAGAACGCCGGTGGGTCCGCCCCCTGCCTGCCAACTGCTCTAGCATGCCCACAACCCGGTTGGTGTTCAATCTTCAAAATATGGAACGCTGCAGTGGGCAGTGCCCCAGCCTGCTCCCTCATTTACTATCGCACTATGCGAGCAAAGAGGTGATCTCGGATCATTCTATTGAGATTTGTGAGTTTTTTCGCATAGAATACGGGCACGGTATGCCCTGGTACATATCTGCTGCCCTTTGGGCGAAGGTGCAAGGGCAACGTATGTGCCGTAGTTTTGATTTTTTGCTCGTTATTCCACCCAATATGAGGAGATCGTTATGAGCAAGTTGACCACCACGTTGAAAGTTGCTGCCCTGATTCTGCCCCTCGGTCTGGCCGGCTGTGCCACCAGCTCCGACTTGGCCAAGGTTGCTGCCAAGGCTGACGCCGCGCAGTCGACCGCCAACGAGGCGCTCGCCAAGGCCAATTCTGCGCAGAACACCGCCAATGACGCCCTGAGCAAGGCCAATGCCGCGCAGAGCACGGCCGATCAGGCCATGAGCACCGCCAATGCCGCCAACCAGAAGGCTGAAGAAGCCAACGAGAAGGTGGAGCGGATGTTCAAGAAGGCGATGATGAAGTAAGTTTTATCGTCTTGCTGTATCGGGGCCCCATTTGGGGCCCTTTTTTTTCACAGGATCTTTATTGCGGATTCTTTACCGTCTGTGCCCGAAGGACCATAAGGGTGGGTACACCATCTGCCTGATGCAAGATTTGCAGGGCCTCCGTCCACGACATCTCATAACCCGCGGGAATTTTGGCCTGCAGCCACTGGCGAAAAGCGGCTTCTTCCTCGCTGGAGGATTGCGGCACATGCAGGGGAGGAAACACCTGCAGATAATACTCGCCCTCTCGTTCTCCCCATAACCAGGGCTGGTCAACTACTTCCACCGAGGTACCAACCGGAACCTGCTGAAAGAGGCTCTCGATGTCTTTGGGGAATAGGCGGATACAGCCGTGACTGACGCGCATCCCAACACCATAGGGCTTGTTGGTGCCATGGACCAAGTAACCCGCCCAAGCGAACTTGAGGGCATAGAGGCCTAACGGATTATCGGGTCCGGCAGCAACGACAGCGGGCAGGGGGTCGCCATTTTTGGCATGTTCGGCGCGAATGCTTGCTGGTGGTGTCCAGGTCGGATTACGCACTTTGCTAACGATCTTGGTTTTTCCCAGAGGAGTAGACCAGCCCTCGCGACCAATGCCGATCGGAAAGGTCTCGATCACCGCGCGATCTGCTGGGTAGTAAAAGAGGCGCATGGCCGGGAGATTGATGACAATTCCGCGCCGCGGCGCCGCGGGTAAAATATATTCACTGGGAATGAGAACACTGGCTCCGGCTTTGGGCAACCAAGGATCGATGCTAGGGTTGGCCGATTTGAGGGCATCGTAGCCAACATCCTGATCGCGGGCGATATCGACCAAGGTATCTTCCTGACGCGTTGTCATGTAGTGAATGGCACCAACCATGTTATCCCTGCCCTGGGGTAGGGCGTAGGTGGCGGCTGACGCCTGTAGACAGGAAAGGGTGAGGAGCAGAAACAAGACCCAGCGCATGCAAGACCCCTACGAGACTACACTCGGAACGTATTCTGGCAGAAGCTGGACGGCGTTCAATCAGCTGCCTGCGGCAAGCGGTAGAAGGCATCGAATACCGTACTGAAGCGCGTAATTCTTCCGCCTTCTGGCCCATATAGAACCTCTGCCTGAGAAAAGCTGCCCAATATGGGACAATGGGGAAAACGACTTCGCCATAGGCGTAGATCATTCTCGGCGCTCGGGAAAAAATCGCTGGCGCGCCCGCTAGAGCTGCTGATCCAGGCAAAGTCTGGAGTCCCCTGCGCTTTGTCGAGAAGCTCGACAGCGGCGCGGGTATCGCGCAGGGCGGCTTCGGGATTGCGCCAAGCAAGAAAAACCTGAGTATTGGCAGTGAGCGGACGCTCCAACCACAAGCCGCTGCGGTTGGTGTCGGTGGCCAGAATCTGCACGTAGCGAATGCGCGATTGGGCATCTCGCTCGCCGAGGAGCAGGCGATCGAGGGGCAGGCGCTTGGCCTCGCGCAGGGCAAAGGGAATGTTGCGCGCCAGTAAGGGGAGGGCGGAGTAGCGCTCCAATTGCAGCAGGAGTGCGCCCTCCTGTCGGTAATGGGGAAAGAACTCCGTTAGCGGGCTGATGCCCGTAGAAACTAATTGGCGATGCGTAATAGGTCCGAGAAAGGCAGTATGCAGTAGTTGGCGGGACTGCGGGTAGCGCCAAAACCAGGATTGTTTGCCGCTAATGAGTCCAAACTGCGCCCGTTCATGCCCGGGTAACTCGCCCTCCTCCAGGTACTGCGGCTTGGCCCAAAGCAGGGGAAGAGCGCCTTGCTCCCCCAGTCCCAGAGGCGGGGTCAACAGCCAAAGAGCACAGGCTGGTTGGCCGAAGACCACATGGTCGCCGACTAGAACGCCGGGAAAGGACCCCGCACGAATTTGCGGGCATTGCAGGCGCTGTGCCAAGCGCTGTAGGGCAGCGCCGGGCAGGGGTAGCTGGGCTGGACTGAAAAGGGCCAAGGCACCGCTGACGCATGCTGGGGCCCCGCCCAAGGCCTGCTCCAAGGCCTGTTCGAGGAGGAGCTCTGGCCGCTGACTTCCCGCCGCGAAACCCGCAAGGATCATCGCGTTACGAAAGTTCTTTGTGCGGCCAGGCGCAGCAATCTTGCAGAGTGCAGTCGCGACAACGCGGACGGCGCGCGGTGCACACGTAGCGTCCGTGTAAAATCAGTAAATGATGGGCGTCTTGCCGATAGGCTTCGGGTACGACCTCGAGGAGGCGCTCTTCGACGGCACGGGGTGTTTTGCCCGGAGCAATGCCAAGGCGGTTGCCCAAGCGAAAGATGTGGGTGTCGACGGCAATGGTCGGCTCGCCAAAAACCGTGTTGAGGACCACATTTGCGGTTTTTCGTCCCACGCCGGGCAGGGCCTCGAGGGCTTTTCGATCATGGGGTACTTCGCCTCCGTGCTGATGCAGAATTTGCCCAGCCAAGGCATGGACGTTGCGGGCCTTGGTATTGAAGAGTCCCAGATGACGAATCTCCGCGCGGATTTGCTCCTCGCCCAAATCCCAGAGACTTTGCGCATCTGGAGCGCGGGCGAAGAGCCGGGCGGTACACTGATTGACGGCTTTATCGGTGCTTTGCGCCGACAGCACCACGGCAACCAGGAGTTGAAACGGCGTTGCATACTGCAATTCCGTCTGTGGAGCGGGAATGCTTGCTCGCAGAGCAGCAAAGCAACGCTCAATGGTCTCCTGGTCCATACGCGATGCCGCGATGACCGCGACGTATCTCTAGACGTGGCGGTAGCGACCGATTTCCGGGGCCTCCGGACGAGGGTGCTCGGCAGCGACGGCATCGGCCGCTTTTACCCAGTGGTGATGCTCTTCTTCCAGGGCGTGCAGGGCATCATGATCGAGCTTGGGGAAAATAATACCTTTGATGAATTCGCCAAGATCGAGCAAGCGCGTGGCAATGGCATAGCCATGCAGGTGGAACTCGTGATCGGCATGGGTGCCGAAGTGCGGATGTTCGCCAGCGAAAAGCACGCCCTTGCTCGCTTGCAAATCGGGATCAGCCTGGACAAATTTCTTGGTCCACGCGAACCAGTGCTCGAAATACACCTTTTGCGCTTCGATGCTCCAGTTATGGGCCTCGAAAAAGGCGTAAACAGAAACGCGGTTGGCTTTGCCCGAGAACGGAAAATGACCTGCCATGGAAAGCTCCTCTGTGCGAAAAAATCCGGCCGATTATAGC
>JAWNZB010000034.1:0-20436 GCA_038447835.1 Candidatus Igneacidithiobacillus chanchocoensis
CGATCCGCGTGTCGCGGGAATATCGCGTACTTGGGCGTCATCAGAATGACGCGCGGGCCAGCGGTTTTGTGTATAACGGCGTCGAATTCAGCCAAGACACCCTGCACGTGTTTGCCGGCCTTTGCGCCGTCGATACCCGTGAGCATGTCGAGCAAATGATGCGTGCCCTGCAAGAAAACGGGCAGGTGTGCACCCGTATGGGCGCCTACAAACCGCGCACCAGCCCCTATGCCTTTCAGGGCCATGGCAAGGCCTGCTTGCCCTATGTCTTTGAGTTGGCGGGCAAATACGGCATCAAGGTGATTGCCATGGAGATCCTCCACGAGCAGCACATGGAAGAAATCCACGAGGCCCTGGCGGCCACGGGTAACCCTACCGGGGTGATGCTGCAGATCGGCACCCGCAACACCCAGAATTTTGAGCTGCTCAAGGCAGTGGGGCGGCAGCAGGAATTTCCGGTGCTGCTCAAGCGCGGTTTTGGCATCACCCTCGAAGAGTCGCTGAATGCCGCCGAATATCTCGCCTCGGAGGGCAACAGCCATGTCGTTTTTGGTCTGCGTGGCATGAAGACCAATTTGGGCGATCCGCATCGCAACTTTGTCGACTTTGCCCAGGTGCCGGTGGTAAAGCGACTGACTCGCATGCCGGTCTGTATCGACCCTTCCCACTCCGTGGGTAATCGCGATGCCGGGCCGGATGGCATTCCCGAGGTTTTTCAGGTGACTGCGCAAGGGGTGATTGCCGGGGCCAATATGGTCTTGGTGGACTTCCATCCCGATCCCGCCACCGCTTTGGTCGATGGCCCGCAGGCGCTGCTCCTGCGCGAATTACCTTGGTTTTTGGAGGATGTTCGCTTGGCTCGGGAAACCTACGAGGAGCGTCGTTTGCTGGCGGGGGCACAGCAAGAGGGCAGCGCCTGAGCCCCTTTGCCGCCCGCGCGGTTACTTGACGCGCATGCCGGCGGCGGCGCCGCTATCGGGCGATAGCAGAAAGGGGCCGCCCTCCGGGCCGCTCGCGGCGAGGACCATGCCCTCCGAAAGGCCAAAGCGCATCTTGCGCGGGGCGAGATTGGCGACCATGACCGTGAGCCGTCCCACCAAGGATTCCGGTGCGTAGGCACTCTTGATGCCGGCAAAGACCGAACGGGTTTTGTCTTCGCCAATGTCGAGGGTGAGGTGGAGGAGCTTGTCGGCCCCCTCTACCGCCTCGGCGGCCACGATGCGGGCAATGCGCAGCTCGACCTTGGTAAAATCATCAATACTGATGTGGCTGGCTTGTTCCACAGCGGGTTGGGTAACCGAAGTCGCGGCTGCGGCTTCGCTGGGGGCTTGGATGAGGGCGTCCACTTGGGTTTTGTCCATACGTTGCAAGAGATGGGTAAAGGGAGCGATTTCGTGGCCGAGAAGGGGGTGGGCAACGGCATCCCAGGCGAGTTCGCTGCGCAGAAAATCGAAGGCGCGCTGGCTCAGGCGCGGCAGTACCGGACTCAATAAGGTGATCAGTAGCCGAAAGCCGTTGAGGACCAGGGTGCAGACCCGGTGCAGCTGCTCGCGCTCTTGCGGATCCTTGGCCAAGAGCCAAGGGGCATGGCGATCGACGTAGGCATTGAGTTGGTCGGCCAAGGCGAGGATCTCGCGCATGGCACGGGCATACTCCCGGGCCTCGTAGCTGGCGGCAATTTCTTCCTGCTTGCTGCAAAGCTGCGTATAAAATTCCTGATCTTCTCCCAGGCTCGCGGCGAGGCGGCCAGCAAAATGCTTTTCGATAAAGCCCGAAGCCCGCGCCGCCAGATTGACTACCTTGCCCACCAAGTCGCCATTGCCCTTGAGGAGAAAGTCCTCGAGATTGAGGTCGATGTCTTCGACATGGCTGTTCAGTTTGCAGGCAAAGTAGTAGCGCAAAAATTCCGGGTCGAGGCGATCGAGATACTGCCGCACGGTAATGGAGGTGCCCCGGGATTTGCTCATTTTGGCGCCGTTGACGGTGAGGTGCCCGTGGGCAAAGACGCCGTTGGGCAGCCGGTGGCCGGAGCCCTGGAGCATGGCAGGCCAGAAGAGGGCATGAAAATAGATGATGTCTTTGCCGATGAAGTGATAGAGCTCCGTCTTGGCCGCGGCACCCCAGAATTCGGCAAAATCCCGCCCTTGCTGCTGGCACCAGTGCTGGGTGGCGGCCATGTAGCCGGGCAGGGCATCGAGCCAGACGTAAAAAAACTTGCCCGGGGCGTCGGGAATGGGAATGCCAAAGTAGGGGGCATCGCGGCTGATGTCCCAGTCGCTCAGGCCAATGCGGAACCATTCGTCGAGCTTGTTGGCCATTTCCTCCTGTAGGGTGCCGCTATGGATCCAGGTCTGCAGGAAATCGGCAAAATCGGCAAGTTGGAAAAAATAGTGCTCGGAGTTGCGGCGCACCGGTGTGGCCCCAGAAACGGCCGAGCGCGGCTCGAGGAGATCCGTGGGGCTGTAGGTGGCGCCGCAAACCTCGCAGTTGTCGCCATACTGGTCCGGCGCCTTGCAGCGCGGGCAGGTACCGCGAATGAAGCGATCAGGCAGAAACATCTCCGCCACCGGATCGTAGGCCTGTTCGATTTCGCGCACGCTGATGTGCTCGGCGGCGCGCAGGGCACGGTAGAGCTCTTGGGAAATGGCAAAGTTTTCCGGCGAGTGGGTGCTGTGGTAGAGATCGAAGGCGATGCCGAAGTCAGTGAAGTCGCGCAGATGCTCGTCGTGCATGCGGGTGATCAATTCCTCGGGGCTGATCCCTTCGGCCTGGGCACGCAGCATGATGGGGGTGCCGTGGGCGTCGTCGGCGCAAAAATAGCGGCATTCGTGGCCGCGCAGGCGCTGATAGCGGGCCCAGATGTCGGTTTGGGTGTACTCCACCATGTGCCCGAGGTGCAAAGGGCCGTTGGCGTAGGGGAGGGCGCTGGTGACGAGGATCTGACGTTTCATGGGAGGCTAACTTACCCGCCTTTCTGTCCCTGGGCAATGGCTGCGCCTAGCTACGGTCGGCAAGAAAGCGGATACCCTCGAGGGCTTGGTAGAGGTCGCGGGCGTCATAGTCGGCGCGCTGGTCGCGGTAGTCCTTGCGCCCCTGATCGCTCCAGACGAGGATGGTCTTGAGGCCCGCCTGCTGGGCGCCGTACACATCGCGGTACATGTCGTTGCCCACATAGATGCTCTCTTGTGGCTGCACCCCGAGCTGCGCGCAGGTTTGCGTGAAGAGGCGCGGATCCGGCTTGCGGTAACCGTAGTCGCTGGAAATGGTTTTGACGGCAAAATACTTGCGGATCTTGGTCATGCGCATTTCCGGCTTGGCAAAGTCGCGCTGGGCGTCGGAGACGATGGCCAGCTGGAACTCGCCGCTGATGCTTTGCAGCAGTTCCTTGGCACCGGGGTAGCGCTCGATCATCCGCCGCGACAGGGCACGGTGCAGGCGTACCAGTTCCTTGGCCAAACGCTCGCGACGTTTTTCTACCGCGTGCATGCGTTCCTCGCCCTCGCTGGCAACGGCCTCGGGGCGAAAATGCTTGGCGCCGCTGCGCAAGATTTCCCGCCATACCCCGCGGGCGTCCATTTCCGGATAGGTTTCGGGAGAGTGTTTCTTTTGCTGCTTGGCAAGATCGAAGTACCGCTCGCGCAGGGCGTCGGCGCCGATGTGGATGCGGTGGTAGCTCAGATATCGGGACAACGCCCAATAGATCTCGCCCTGGGATTCGTCGGTCTCGATATGGATCAGGGTGCCATACAGATCAAAAAGAACGGCGCGGATGCTCATGGTTACCTCCGTAGGCAGGCGAGGGCGCGGTGCACCAGACCGCGGGCATAGTGGTCTCCCAGGTAGCTGTTGCGGGCAATGCGCAGCAGGGTGAGGGCCATGTAGAAGGGCAGGCGGTGGGTAATGGCGCGAAAGGCCGCCGGCTGGTCGGGAAAATGCCGACAATACTCCCACAAAAAGTGGCCGATGTAGGGCTCTGCCATTTCCCAGCGGCCAAAACGATGCAGGGCCCAATGCTGCAGCTCCCCGGCCAGCATGCCGAGGTCGTAGGCGCGGTCGCCAAAGTGAGAGCGCTCAAAATCGATAGCAGTGAGTTGATGATGGCCGCTCACCAGAAAGTTGGCGGGGGTGGCGTCGCCATGCAGGCGCACGCAATGGTCGGCATGCAGGGCCGGGTCGGCATCCCAATGGCTGCGCCAGGCATAGAGTTGGTCGATGTCGCCTTGCCGGGCCCGCCCGCGCCGCCATAGGCGTGCGACGATCTTGTCGAAGTAAGGAAAAACTGCACTCACCTGCGCCGGGTCGCCGCGCACATTGTGATTGTGCAAGCGGGCAAGAAAATAAGCGAGATCTGAGAGGCTATGGTACATGTCTTGGTCGGCGGTGCCCGGTTGGCAGCGCGCCCAGATGCGATGCAGCGGCTCCCCCACGGCAAAGCACTCAAAAAGCACGTCGGCAAAGTCGGGATTCACGCCAAGGGGCTGCACCACCCGATGTTGTCCCTGCCCCAGGCCGTTGCCGTGAAGGAGGGAAAGCACCTGAAATTCGTGCAGGGCAGCAGCGGCATTGTCGGCTTCGGAATGGCGATCAAAAAACTTGCCGAGCACGCGCCGACCATGGCGACGATCCTCATAGAGATAGACGGCATTGGAGCCGGCCAGGGCAAAGACACGAAAACCCTTGCTGGGAGTGATGCCCAGTCGCGCCAGGAAGATTTGCTGGTACAGATAGTCGTAGAGGGGGTCGGAGCGCTGCAGGTGTCCAAGATATTGCACTCGCCGATCCTCACTGCCTTGCCTGAGCCTTGAGCTTAGCACAAGGAGCCCGGCGCGGCCTGCTGTGCTATAGTAAAGACTTTCCGAGAAACAGGCAGAAAAGCATGTCCGATCTCTCTCTACCGCGCCCGGATACCCTCGCCCGCCGCCGCCGTTTGCTGGCGCAAATAGGGCAGGGGGGTATTCTGGTGCTGCCGACGGCGCGAGAACAAATCCGCAACCGCGATGTAGCCTACCCCTTTCGACCCGACTCCGACTTTTTCTACCTGACCGCATTTGCCGAGCCCGAGGCCCTCTTGGTGCTGGCGCCAGGGCATGGGGAAGGCGAGCAGATCCTCTTTTGCCGCCCTCGTGATCCCGAGCGAGAAACCTGGGACGGGCGGCGGGCGGGCATCGAAGGTGCTCGCGAGCTCTGCCAGGTCGATCAGTGCTATTCCATCGACAAAGTCGACGAGTTGTTGCCCAAATGGCTCGAAAATCGCTCCGTCCTCCTCTACCCCATGGGGGTGGATGTGAGTTTCGATGCCCGCGTGCAGACTTGGCGCAACCAGGCGCGCAGCCGCAGCCGCCAAGGGATCGGCTACCCCATGGAGCTGGTCGATTCCGGGCACTTTTTGCAGGAGATGCGGCTGCACAAGGATGCCGTGGAGGCCGATCTGATGCGCGCCGCCGCCGGGGTGAGTGCGGCCGGGCATCGGCATGGCATGCGCCAAACTCGGCCGGGGATGTGGGAATATCAGCTCCAGGCCGAGATCGAATATGTCTTTCAGCGCCAAGGGGCGGCACGCCTTGCGTATTCCAGCATCGTGGGCGGCGGGGCCAACGCCTGCATCCTCCATTACGTAGAAAATCGCGATGAGTTGCGCGACGGCGATCTGGTCCTGGTCGACGCCGGCGCGGAAATAGGCGGCTATGCCGGCGACATCACCCGCACCTGGCCGGTGAATGGTCGTTTTTCCGGGCCGCAGCGAGAAGTCTATGCCCTGGTACTAGCGAGTCAGAAGGCCGCGATTGCGGCGGTGCAGGTAGGACGACCGGTGAGTGATTACCACGATGCGGCGGTGGCGGTTTTGGTGGATGGCTTGCGCGATTTGGGTATTCTCCGCCAAGGGCGGGAGGAAATTCTCGAAAAGCAGCTCTATCGCCCCTTTTACATGCACCGCACGGGTCACTGGCTCGGGATGGACGTACACGACGTGGGTGCTTATCGCCAGGGCAGCGAGCAGAGCTGGCGCCCCTTGGCGGCCGGTATGGCGCTGACGGTGGAACCGGGCCTGTACTTTGCGCCGGGGCTGGAGGGCGTGCCTGCCGCGTATCAGGGCATTGGCATTCGCATCGAAGACGACCTCCTGCTCAGCGAGCAGGGGGCGGAAATCCTCTCTGCTGGCGTGCCCAAGGAGATCGACGAAATCGAAGATCTGATGGCCGGAGGGCTGTGAAGCCAGCCGCTCTCGTCCTTAGGAGTCGATGACCTTGGGCGCCCCGGTATGTGGTAGGAAGCGGAGCTCAGCGCGCTGCACACCAAAGTCTACGGCTTGCTGCACCGTGCTCATGAGGATGTCGGCAGACATCTTATAGCGCGCGTTCATGGTGTCCCAAACCACGCCCTGCACTACCTGCCCAGAACTTAGGAGGATGTCGACCTTCTCGCCGCAGCGGTTACCGCCATTGCGGCGAAAGAAGAGATCCTGTGACAAGGCAATTTGATTGGGCCGGGTTGGCCCGCAAGCCGACATGCTGGGATTGCTGCTCGTTTGCCAAGCCACGGCGTTGTAGGCCGAGACGCGGTGTAAATAAACTAAGCGATGCCCCAGCATGAGGGTGCCATTGACAGCGAGCTGGGGTGTGTTCTGCGCTTGCAGCTGCTTTTGCGCCGCCGCAAGCTCGGTGCTCTGCTGTTGCATGGCCTGATGGAGAAGCCCAACAGGCAATCCTGGCTGCGTCATCGATACCGCGTTGGGCAGAATACCCGCCAAGAGCGCGATAGACACGCCCAAACTGATTTTTTCCAGCAAACAACCTTCTCCTATTACCGTGGGGCCTTCTTAGCGGCTGGGGTGCCTAAAGACACCTTCTCCCAAGATATCCGTTTTTGGGACGGAAACTATCGCAAAATTATGAATGGAAATCAACGTGTTATAAAATAACAATAAAAACAATAAGTTATTCTATGTTTCTGATGTATTTACACTCTTTTGCACGAGGAAGGCAAAACCGCGCAGGAGTAGGAGAGGATCCTGCCGACTGGTTGGCAGCTGCGGATGCAGGCGCTGGGCATCGCCACCGGTCAATATGACCGCGCCATGGGGGTACTCCGCCCGAAAATTGTCGATTGCTGCCCGCAGGGTGGCGACCACCCCATGCCAGATTCCCGCTTGCATGCAGCCTGCGGTATCGGTACCAAGGCGGGGGATGTCGGTGGCGGGAAGGAGCTGCGGTAATTGCGCCGTCTGCCGGTGCAGGCAGTCGAGCTGGCTCTGCAGGCCGGGCAAAATCCAGCCACCGCAAAAGCGCCCGGCCGCCAGGGTGTCGACGGTGATGGCCGTACCCGCATCGATGACCAAGGCCGCGCCGCCATCCACCTCCTGCCAGGCACCCAAGAGGCAACAGCGGCGGTCGAAGCCGAGGGACTGCCGGGGGGTATAGATATTGGGCAGGAGACGATGAAAATGCTCCGGGTCCCAGTCCGGCAGGCGGCAGTCGCGTAGTTCCTCTTGCCAGGCGCGGACCGCTGCCGGTACGACGCCAGCGACATAGATCTCTTCTTGCTGCCACCAATGGGTCCAGGGCTCGCCCAAGGCTTGACGTAGTCCCGCCGGCGCCAGGGCCGTGGAAAGGCGCGTGGTGTAGAAGTTGTTGTCGCCCCGCGTTTGGGCAAAAAGGGTGTGGGTGTTGCCGACACTGATGAGGATCATGGCCGGGGCCGCAGGCGGACGCTGCCGGCTTCGAGGGTTAGCTGTTGGCGGCCGTTGCCAACGCGCAGGGCGCCATTCTCTTCGAGGGCAATGACCTGCCAGGTGGCGCGGCGGCCGTCTTCTTCCAATTCCACCCATTGTCCGTGCAAACGATTCGCTGCCTGCCATCGGTCATGAAAGGCGGCCAAACCAGCCTTTTCGAGGAGAGGAAAGTCTGCCCCCCACCGCTGTAGGATGGCAAGCAGCAGCTCCGCCCGCGGCAGCGCGATGCCGAGCTCCGCTAGGCTGATGGCGCTTGCGGGTAAGGCAGGATCGGTATGCAGATTGATGCCGAGACCTAGCACCCAGCGCTGGCCGGCAGGGCCATGGCGGCCCTCAACGAGTAATCCTGCCAGTTTGCGCTGCCCGACCCAGAGGTCGTTGGGCCACTTCAACCAGAGTTCGGGAATTTGGGCCTGCAGTACTTGGTAGACCCCAAGCCCGGCGACCAAGGGCAAAAGGCCGGCGCGACGTGGCGAAATTTCCACCGCCAGGCTGCAATAGAGATGTTTGCCAAAGGGGGAGTGCCAGTGCCGCCCGCGCTGCCCGTGCCCCGCCCATTGTGCTTCGGCAAGGCCCAGGCGCAGGGATGGCATTGCCAGCAGACGGGTATTACTGGAGTCGCACAGGGGCCAGATGCCGATTTCGTCCGCGGTAAAGCCCAGGGCTGCGGCCAACTGGTCGGCCGCCCAAGGGGGTTCGGGAAGATCGAGGCGCCAGCCCACGGCTTGCGCGCGTAGGGGTACACCCCAACGTGCAAACTCGGCGGCCCAGCCCTCTGCCTCGGCGCTGGTCAAGCCGTGCCCGCGGTAGCAGTCCTCCAGGCGCGTCAAAAATGCCGCCGTTGGCACCTCAACGGCGGATATGGCCGTCTCCCAGCACAATCCACTTCTGCAGGGTCAGTCCCTCGAGGCCAACCGGACCGCGCACATGCAACCGATTGGTAGAAATACCGATTTCCGCCCCCAGACCATATTCGAAACCATCGGCAAAGCGAGTGGAGGCATTGACCATCACCGAGCTGGAGTCAACTTCGCGCAAAAAGCGCCGGGCACTGCTGTAATTTTCGGTGACGATGCTGTCGGTATGCTGCGAGCCGTAGCGATTGATATGGGCGATGGCGGCATCGAGATCATCGACGATCTTGAGGGAAATGATTGCCGCCAGATACTCGGTGGCATAGTCCTCTTCGCTCGCCGCTACGGCGCCGGGAATACGCGCCAGGGCCTCGGGACAGGCGCGGATCTCTACGCCCTTTTCTTGCAGCGCTTGGGCCAGGGGCAAGAGGAGGTCGTCTACCCGCTCGCGATGCAGGAGTAGGCTCTCGGCGGTATTGCAGGTGCCGAGGCGCTGGGTTTTGGCGTTGACGACAATCCGTAAGGCTTTTTGCGCGTCGGCATCGCGGTCGATATAGACATGGCAGTTGCCATCGAGGTGCATGATGACCGGTACCGTGGCCTCGTCGCGGATGCGAGCGAGGAGGCCCTTGCCGCCGCGGGGGATGACGACATCGACATAGGCATCGAGGCGGATGAGGGCGCCCACCGCTTCGCGCTCGGCGGTCTGCACGTACTGCACCAAGTCGAGGGGCAGGCCGGCCTTGCCAAGGGCGGCGCGCAGGCGCTCGGCAATGGCGAGGTTGCTGTGCAGGGATTCGGAGCCGCCGCGGAGGATGACGGCATTGCCAGATTTGACGCAGAGACCCGCGGCATCGGCAGTCACATTTGGCCGCGACTCGTAGATCATGGCAATGACCCCCAAGGGCATGCGCATGTGACCTACTTGGATGCCGCTAGGGCGGGTTTGCAGCCCGGTGATCTCGCCCACCGGATCGGGGAGGGCAGCAATTTCTTCCAAGCCGCGGGCCATGGCCTCGACGCGCCCCTCGTCGAGGCGCAGGCGGTCGATGAAGGCAGCGTCGCGCCCGGCCTGCTCGGCATTGCGCAGGTCTTTGCGGTTGGCGCGCTGCAGGTCGTCGGCGTCGCGGCGCAAAAAGGCGGCCATGTGCTGCAGGGCCTCATTCTTACGGCCGGCTTCGAGGGCCAAGGCGCGGCGCTGGGCTTGGCGAGCGCGCTTGCCGGTATCCTGCATCAAGTCTTCGAGTTCGCTCGACATTATCGCTCCTGGGTAAGGGCGAGGGCATGGCGCTGCCCACGGTATGGGCGCCGCGATGCTTTCGCATGGGGTAAGCCCTTATTGTGCCGGGACTTTGGCGTTCTGGCAAAAAGCGAGGGCGAGGTCGGCCAAGGCTGGCCAGAGGGGGCGTGGGTCTTGCCCCTTGATGCGAGCGTCGATCTCCTGGCATTGCCAGAGGGCCTGCAGCAGGCGCGGGCGCGGCAGCCGTCGGGCGGCGGCAAGCAGGCGGTCGCTGCGCGGCGGAAAGAGGCGCTCCCGGCGCAGGATTTCCTGGGCATTGCCTTCCTGCAGTTGCAGCAACAGGCGCAGCTCCCGGTGCAGGGTCCAGAGGATGAGCACTGGTTCTGCCTCGGCACTGCGCAGGCGTTCGAGGCTGCGCAGGGTGGCTGCCGCCTCTCCCTGCAAGGCGGTATCGCTGAGGTCGAAAATGGAAAACTGGCTGCTGTCACCGAGTAAGTCCGGGAGGTCCTCGGCGCGCAGCTCCCGCCCAGGGTAGAGCTCCGCCCAACGGCGAATGGCTTGGTCGGCAGCGCTAAGATTGCCGAGGCTGCGTTCGGCAAGGAGGGCGATGGCCTCTTCCTCTGCCCGTACCTTGGCCTGGCGCAGTCGCTGCGCCACCCAGCGCGGCCAGTCGCGCAGCTCCGGCGGGTACAAGAGCAGGCAGGCTACCGTTGGCGCGCGATCGAGGGTCTGGAACCATTTGAGTTTTTGCGCATTGCTGTCGGGGCGCGGGCCGAGGAGGAGCAGGCGGGCATCCGACGGGGGCTGGGCAAGCCAGCGCTCCAGGGCCGCCGCCGCCTCTTTGCCAAGGCGTAAATCCGGGAGCCGCAGCAGCAGAATCCGCGCCTCGGCAAAGAGATCGAGGGCGTCACGCTCATCGCGCAGGGTCGTCCAGGGATCTTCTTGCGGTAGCCGCTGCACGCGGGCAAAGCCCTCGCCGCGCCAGCGCTCCAGGATTTGCGCCGCCGCCTCTTCGAGGAGCAAGGGGGCGTCGGAAAAAAGGGCGCAGACCAGGGCCTTGCCGCGCGCGAGTTCGTTGGGCCAGTCGCGTGCCTTAACGCGCATCAGCGCAGGGAGGGGGCGAGGAGGACGCGGGCGAGCACCCGGCGCGCCGCCTCGTCGAGGAGCTGGCGCTGGATCTCGTTCTGCTGCGCCGAGGTGGCCAAGGGGTTGCCGCTGTTGTAGGTAAAGCTATGCTCCACCAGCAGAGGCTCGGCGGGGAGCAAGGTCTTTTGCTCTTGCGCCACGCGCACGCTGCCATGAAGGGTATTGAGAAACTCCAGGGCAACGCCGCTACTCGGGCTGATGCTCACCGCCCGCTGGCTGATGTAGACGTTGTCGAGATAGAGCACCGGGCCATCGGGGCGGGCGACATTGCCATCCCGCTCCAGGGCGCGCTCCACCGCTTGGGCAAGGGCGCCGCCGGCAGGGCCGCTGGCGACCACGCGCAGACCCTGCAAACGCGGGGGAATGGTACTGCCCGTGGGCAGATGAAAACCACAGCCGCCGAGCAGAGCCAGGCTACCGGCAAGGAGCAGAAAGTGTCGGCGCTGCATCAGGCCACCACGATGTTGATGAGACGGCCGGGTACCACGATCACCTTGCGGACCTCCTTACCACTCAGGTGGCGGGCCATGTCGGGGTGGACGAGTACTGCCTGCTCCAGCTCTGCTGGGTTGCTGGCGGCGGGAAAGACCAGACGCTCCCGCAGCTTGCCATTGACCTGGATGACCAGACTCACGGTATCGCTGCGCAGGGCCTCGGCATCGACCTCGGGCCAGGGGTGGGTGAACAGGGCTTGGCCATCGCCAATGCGCTCCCATAATGCCTCAGTCAGGTGCGGCGCGAAGGGGCTCAAGAGCAAGAGCAAGGCCTGCAAGCCCTCGCCCAGCACCGCATGCAGATCGTCGCCGGGGGCGGCTTCCACCCGCGCGAGCTGGTTGCTGAGTTCCATGCAGGCGGCAATGGCAACATTGAAATGCTGCCGTTCCGCCATATTGCTGCTCACCCGCTCGATGCACTGGTGCACGGCCCGGCGCAGCTCGCGGGCGGCGGGGCCGAGGCGCGCGGGCAGGGGGGTAAGGGGGAGGGAATACTCCTGCACCATTCGCCAAACGCGCTGGAGGAAGCGATGGGCGCCCTCCACGGACTGATCCGACCACTCCAAGGACTGCTCCGGCGGGGCAGCAAAGAGGATGAAGAGGCGGGCCGTATCGGCCCCGTAGCGATCGAGGATGGCTTGCGGATCGACGGTGTTGCCCTTGGATTTGCTCATCTTGCTGCCGTCTTTGAGGACCATGCCCTGGGTGAGCAGGCGACGGAAGGGCTCGTCGTGGGCGCCATCCTTGGGCAGCAGCCCCACGTCGCGCAACAGCCGATTGAAGAAGCGCGCATAGAGCAGATGCAGCACGGCATGTTCCACCCCGCCCACGTACTGATCTACGGGCAACCAAGCGGCAGCGCGTTGGTCGAGCATCTGCTCGGCATCGGGGCAGGCAAAGCGGGCGTAATACCAAGAACTCTCCACAAAGGTATCCATGGTATCGGTTTCGCGCTGGGCGGCGGCCCCGCACTTGGGGCAAGCGACCTCGAGAAAGGCAGGATCGTCGCGCAGGGGCGAGCGCGGGTCGTGGAGTTGGTAGTGCGTGGGGAGGACGACGGGAAGCTCCGCCTCGGGCACCGGCACCACCCCGCAATGGGGGCAATGGATCATCGGGATTGGCGTGCCCCAGTACCGCTGCCGCGAAATACCCCAATCGCGCAGCCGATAATTGATGGTCTTCCGCCCCAAGCCCTTGGCGGCCAGGGCCTCGGTTATGGCGACCTTGGCGGCGGCGCTGGGCAGGCCATCAAAGTCGGCAGAATGGATGAGAGTGCCGGGCGCCGTAATGGCCGCTCGCAATTCGTCGGCCCCGGGGTCGGCATCATCAACGCGGATGACCACGCGCAGCGGCAGGCCGTACTTGCGGGCGAACTCAAAGTCACGCTGATCATGAGCGGGAACGCTCATTACCGCCCCCTCGCCGTAGCCCATGAGCACGAAATTTGCCGCCCACACCGGCAGCAAGGCACCGGTGAGGGGATGGCGCACCTCAATACCCAGGTATACGCCTTCCTTCTCTTGGGTTTCCAGGCTGGCTTCGGATACCGCGCCCTGCTTGCAGCGGGCGAGGAAGGCAGCTATTCGGGCATCGGCAGCAGCGGCTTGCTCCGCCAGCGGATGCTCCGGCGCCACCGCCAAATAGGTGGCACCAAAAAGGGTATCGGGGCGGGTACTGAAGACCTTGATCACACCGCTGCCGTCGGCCAGGGGAAAGTGAATTTCCGCCCCTTCCGAGCGGCCGATCCAGTTGCGCTGCATGGCCAAGACCTGCTCCGGCCACTGCCCTTGCAGGGAATCGAGCCCGGCCAATAGCTCGTCGGCATAGGCACTGATGCGCAAAAACCACTGTCGAATTTCGCGCCGCTCGACCAGGGCACCGGAGCGCCAGCCGCGGCCGTCCACCACCTGTTCGTTGGCGAGCACGGTTTGGTCTACCGGATCCCAATTGACGGCGCTCAGTTTTTGGTAGACCAGCCCGCGCTCGTAGAGCTTTAGGAACAGCCACTGTTCCCAGCGGTAATAGTCTGGGGTACAGGTGGCAATTTCCCGCGACCAATCGTAGGAGAGCCCCAGGCGTCGCAGCTGCCCGCGCATGTGCTCGATGTTGGAAAAGGTCCACGCCGCCGGCGCGCTGCCATTTTTGAGGGCGGCATTTTCCGCCGGCAGGCCAAAGGCATCCCAGCCCATGGGGTGTAGCACCGTCTTGCCGCGCATGCGCTGGTAACGGGCAATGGCATCGACAATGCTGTAGTTGCGCACGTGGCCCATGTGCAGCTGCCCGGAAGGGTAGGGGAACATGGCCAGGGCATAGAACTTCTCGCCCTCGGGATAGGCCGGGGCACGAAAACGGCCTTCTTCTTCCCAGCGCTGCTGCAGGGCTGGTTCCAGGCTTTGCGGATGATAGGGAGTGTCGGTCATGGCTTGCTGATCATCGGAACGAAAATGGCGTTGCTCGGCCGCTGCCGGTAGAGCATGAGGATGCGCCCAACCCGACCCACGACCTCCGCTGCGCAGCCCTGGACCAGCGCCTGCACACAGCTATCGCGCTCTTCCTTGTCGAGAGCCGGCAGGCGCACCTTGAGCAGCTCATGGTCGAAGAGGGCGCGGTCCAACTCCGCCAGCAGCGGCGTCGTTACCCCCTGGGCGCCCACGGTAATCACCGGTTTGAGGTGGTGGGCGCGGGCGCGCAGGTCTTGTCGGGCTTTGCTGTCCAGCATGGTATGCTCTGGGGTCTGGTCTAAAGATCGGAAGTGTACGGATCGCCGCAGATGGGGTCAAAAGGAGAAGGTATTGGCGCGCAGTAAATCGAGTGGGCGCTGGCTCAAGGAACATTTTCAGGACCCGTACGTGCAGCGGGCGGCAAAGGAAGGCTATCGCTCCCGGGCCAGCTACAAGTTGCTGGAAATTCAAGAAAAAGACCACATCCTCCGGCGCGGCATGCGGGTGCTCGACCTGGGCGCGGCACCCGGCGGCTGGACGCAGGTGGCCGCCCCCCTCATCGGCCCCCAGGGGCGCCTGGTGGCGGTGGATCGCCTCGCCATGGACCCGGTGGCCGATGCCCTCGTCATTCAGGGCGACATCTACGACGAAGCCGTCATTGCCCAATGCCGAGAGGCCTTTCCCGAGGGTATCGACCTCTTGATGAGCGATATGGCGCCCAATATGTCGGGCATTGCTAGCAGCGACCAGGCACGCGCCATCGGCCTGTGCGAATTGGCCCTCGACCTCGCTCGCGAATGGCTGGTGCCCGGCGGCAGCTTGCTCATGAAGGTATTCATGGGAGCGGGTGCGGACGACCTACGCCGGGAATTGCGAGCAAGCTTTGCCAAGGTCGTGGTGCGCAAACCCGATGCCTCCCGCGCCCGTTCGGCAGAGCAATACTGGCTGGCCCTAGACTTCCAGCCCCAGGGCAAATAGAATCGGGCGCTATGCGCGGTTAGCTCAGCTGGATAGAGCGTTGGCCTCCGAAGCCAAAGGTCACTGGTTCGAATCCAGTATCGCGCACCACCTTCCTGCATTGTCTTTTCTGCTAGTCTGCACCGATACCGGCAGCGCCCACGCCGAGAACCTACAGCACGCAGCTCTGTTGGTAATGGCCTACGTTGCGGCCGCCACCCGCCGCAAAAAGGCCTCCCACTCGGGCAGAATACGCTCGGGCAGGTAGCGCTCGCTGTGCGCTACCCCCTGGCTGCGCAGGGCCTCGCGCTGCGCTTCGGCGTCAGGACCGTAAAGAAGTGGCCGCAGGGCGGCCACCAGGCTCGCCGTATCGTAGGGGTCGAAGTAGCGGGTGGCATCGCCATACACCTCGCGGTGCACCGGAATATCCGAGGCCACCGTCACCCCGGCGCAGCGCATTGCCTCGATGCCGGAAAAATCAAAGCCCTCACCCACACTCGGGCAAACCGTCACCAGGGCCTGGCGAAAGAGCAGGCGCAGGTTATCGCTCGGCACATTCTGCAGCAAAAAGAGGCTGCCTTCTTCCACCCAAGGGATCATGGCATCGAGGGCCTGCTCGTAATCCCAACCAATATGCCCCACCAGAATCAGGCGCAGCTCCGGATCCTCGGCATGCAGGGCCTCCCAGGCGGCGAGCAGGCGCGCGTGGTTCTTGCGCGGCTCGATGGTCGAGACCATCAGCAAAAAGCGATTGCCCGGCCCCAGGGTCCGCTGCAAAAATGCCGCCCGCGCCTCCTCAGAGCCAAAACGCCGCTGCAGAGTCCAGGTCTTTTGCGGCAAGGTCCCTTTGCCCGTGCTACCGCCACCGGTCTTACTCTTGCCGCGGAACTCCACATGGCTGTAGCGGCGGACGATGCCCGGAATGCGCTCGGGCTCCGGCTCCGTGGGCCGGTAGTGGGAAGGAATCATATTGTACAGGGTAGCCGAGCGCGCCTCTGCTGCCGGAAAAAGGCGCAGCAGGTCTTGGCGGGTAGTCTCGGAAACGCAGGCAAACCAAGCCCCATCGCACACATTGGCGGCAAGGGCATGGTAATGACTGGCTTGGTGGAAGGCGCGGTCGGAAATGGTATGCGGCATGAGTACCGGGATGGCATCGTGGTAATGCACCACCAGCGCCGTCTCCTGCCGCACCCGGCCGGGGAAAGGCGTTTGCGCAATGAGGATGTCGGCGCCGCGGGTATCCACCCGCGGGTAGCGCGAGCGCCCCAAGACCTGCGCGCGCTCGATGCCTGCCAGGTGCATCCAGCGCCAGGGTTCGGCGCAAACGCGGTACTGATTATGGCGCAAGACCCGCTCCCGCTCGGCCGCCGGCAGGCTGCGGCCAAAGAGCTCCTGCCACAGATAATCGGCAAAGGGGCCGCCATCAAAGCGCCCGGTGGCTATCTGCCCAGTCAGCCAGGTCCGCCAGCGCAAGCGCAGATCCGCCCACTGCTCCTGCAGCCATTCCGCCACCGTCGTCTTCCAATCGAAGGCGGTCTGCCCTTTGAGGGAAACCACCACTTGCGAGGCACGCTGGATGCTCTGCGCGGCATCGCCCGCACTGTGGCCATACACGCCGCCGCGCAAGCGCCGCTTCGACATCTGCAAAAAGCCCGACAGTTCCAGGTCGTCGAGCCCCGCCAGGGCACTAAAGAGCAAGCGCGTTTCTTGCGGAATGCCGTAAAAACCGTCCAGGGCCGGGCGCAGCTCCAGCCACACGCGGAGGGTTTCGGGGCGACCCGATTGGTTTGGCTCTTGGTCCATGCAATACCCACAAAGAAAAATTCCGCACACGATAGAGAACTGCGGCGTAGCACTCAATCCCCTCTCTTGCCTTCATTGGTCAAATCCAAGCCTGCCCATTAGGCAGAACAAGGGGCCCTCAACGTTCTCCCCGTCGCATTACACGGTGAGAATCAACTGCCCACCCGCATCGTATGCCGCCAGGACAGCATCGGCCGTAACCAGTCGTATGGGCTCGGCAAAGGCCATGGCTACCAGTAAACGATCGAACGGATCCTTGTGGATCTGAGGCAAGGTTTCTAATCGCTCAAAAACTTCGCCGTGTAGGGGCCAGTACTGGATTCCTGCCTGGAGAAAATCGCGGCGAGCCGTTGCCGCGTCCGGTAGCTGATCTGGATATTTTTCGCGCTTGATCGCAATCTCCCAGAGAGAAATGACACCGCAGTAGACTTCTGCCGTGGGGTCTGCCAGAAGTGAACGGGCTATGGGGGAGAGCTTTGCAGAACGGTAGACTGTCCACAGGGCGATATGGGTATCGAGTAGCAGACGCATCAGTCCGTTTCTTCGTCACCGGAAAACAGCCGCACAATTTCCGCATCCATGGCGTCGAAATGATCCGGAATGGCATAACGCCCATCCATCAGTCCGATTTGCACTGGGCTTTTTCGTTGCTCCAGGGTCAATCGCGCCACGGGTTTTCCCGCCCGCGCCACGATCAATGCATCCACCTCTCCACATTCCAACCGCTCTAGGTGCTTGGACAGATGCGTCTTCATTTCGAATACATTTACCATTTCGGTCATCGGGTACATCCCCCTCTCCGATATAATTTAGTCTAGCCTAGCTAACCTTTCGGCGTCAAAACCCTCCAAAAGGGTAAGTCGCGCGGGGCGCAGTCCAGTCACACGCACAGAGGGGGGATTTTTTTCGGGTCAGGAGTGGGCATCGAGAATAGGAATACCGTAAGCGGTTATTGGATGGTCGGCGGTAACCAACTGCAGATCGCGCATTGACGGAATCCCGCCGCCCCTTGGCCCGCGGTAACCAACTCCGCGCGCGGTTTACCAGCATTTTCCTTTTTGCTGCTCCCAGGCCCAGGCGTGGGCGATGATGGTATCGAGCTCGGCGTACCGGGGCTGCCAGCCCAGGGTCGAGCGGGCCTGTTGGCTGTCGGCAACGAGGATGGCGGGGTCGCCGGGGCGACGCACTTCGGCGCGAACGGGGATATCCTTGCCCGTAACCCGGCGCGCGGTGTCGATGACTTCCTGCACCGAAAATCCCAAACCATTGCCCAGGTTGAGGGCAAGGCTCGCGCCGCCGTCGAGCAGATGCTCCAGGGCCAAGAGATGGGCGCTGCAGAGGTCCCAAACGTGGATGTAGTCGCGGATGCAGGTGCCGTCGGGGGTATCGTAGTCGCTGCCAAAGACGGCAATCTGCGGCCGGCGGCCGCTTGCCGCCTGCAGCACCAGGGGAATCAGGTGGCTTTCGGGATCATGGCGCTCGCCGAGTTCGCCCTCGGGGTCGGCGCCCGCGGCATTGAAGTAGCGCAGACAAACGGCGCGCAGGCCCTGGCTGCAGCCGAGGTCGTCGAGCATCTCCTCGACCATGCGCTTGGAGCGCCCATACGGGTTGATGGGCCGGGTGGGATGCGCCTCGTCGATGGGGGTGTACTCGGGCTCGCCAAAGATGGCAGCGGTGGAGGAGAAGAGAAAGCTGCGCACCCCATGGCGGTCCATGGCATCCAACAGGTTCAGGGTGTTGGCGACATTGTTGCGGTAGTAGCGGGCAGGGATTTGCATCGACTCCCCCACTTGGCTCAAGGCCGCAAAGTGCAGCACCGCGGCAAAGTGCTCTTCGCCAAAGATGCGGTCGAGCAAGGCGCTATCGGCCAAGTCGCCCTCCACCAGGGTGCCGTAGCGGGCAGCGTCGGCAAAGCCGGTGCAGAGATTGTCGAGCACCACCACGCGGTAGCCGGCCTGCGCCAGCATCTTGACCATGTGCGAGCCGATATAGCCCGCCCCGCCAACAACGAGAATCCGGTCTTTCATGCCGCGGCCCTCAGCTGGGTTCCGGTGGCTGGGCACGGGCGCTTGCGGTGGTGATGCATCTCATTCTTCCTGCGCTAATGGGTTATTGGGCGGGGCTTGGGCACGAGGGTAGTGAGGGGCGGCGGCAGCGTCAAGGTGGGCACGCCAGATTGTCAGGACAATGTACGGAGGTTATTATGACGCTCCTGTACCGGCCAAGATACCAGAAGCCATTATGAGCACCCTGAAATCGTCAAAAACCGAACGAATCGATGTGCGTGCGAGTAGCTCCGTAAAGCAACTATTGCAGAGCGCGGCGCACGCCAGCCACAAAAGCGTTAGCGAGTTTCTGCTAGACGCAGGCGTGGCTGCCGCCAACCGAGCGCTTGCAGATCGTCGCCTCTTCGCACTGGAGGATGCACAGTGGCAAGCCTTTCAGGACGCACTCGATCGGCCTGTGCAAGCCAAGCCGCATCTGCAAAAATTACTGAAGGAGACTGGCGTGCTCGGATGACTCTGGCGTATGAACCAATCCGAAAGCTTCTTGCTACAGATGTGCTCGATGATTTCGACTGCGGCAAACCAGACCTAAATCAGTTTTTACATCGATATGCGCTCATCAATCAAAAGGCCAGTGGCGCGCAGACCTATGTCTGCTGCAATGCCGGTAAGGTGGTTGGCTTTTACAGTCTTGCTGCTGGGAGCGTTGTTCCCGACGCTGCCCCACCAAGAATAAGCAAAGGATTGGCGCGCCATCCGGTGCCAGCGCTGATTTTGGCGCGGCTAGCGGTTGATCGGAACCACCAGAACAGGGGGTTGGGTAAGGCGCTGCTCAAGGATGCTTTGTTGCGAACCGCCCAGGCCGCCGATATTGTCGGCATACGTTGCTTGCTCGTGCATGCCCAAGACGAAGCTGCTCGCCGCTGGTACGCAAAATGGGACTTCGAACCCAGCCCCACCGATCCCTACCATCTTTTCTTGCTGCTCAAAGATCTCAAAGCAGCGCTAGCGGGGTAGGCTGCGCATGCATAAGTTCAGAGACCTTTGGCGCTCCTGTAGCGAAGAAGGAGTGTCATGCGAATTCAGCACATTGGATACAAGATCAGGGGGTTTTACCGGGTAGCCGAGTTGGGGCATCTTTGGGAGATGACCCCGAAAGATGCACAACACCGACTGAAGATTCTTAGGTTTTTCGAAAAGTACGGCCTGGAGGCCACCGTGGATGCCTTTGGGGTGTCGCGCAGGACCCTCTACCGTTGGAAGAAGACCTTCCAGGAGAGCGGCGGCAACCCGGCGGCCTTGGCGGCCCAATCCTCGGCCCCCAAGCAGAAGAGGATGCCCCGGACCGACCCCAAGCTCGTGGTCGAGATAAGACGGCTGCGCAGGCTCTATCCCAACCTCGGCAAGGAGAAGCTCCATGTCTTGCTTGCCCCTTGGTGTACAGCCCACGGCATCAGGCTGCCTTCGGTTTCGACCCTCGGGCGCATCATCGCCCGCGCGCCGGACAAGATGCGCCATAGTTCCGCACGACTCGATGCCCTCGGTCGCCCCAAGCCCGTCAGGCGTGCGCGCAAACCCCGCAAGCCCAAAGGTGCTCGCACCGCCGCCCTGCAGTGCCTGGCGGTAGACACCATCGAGCGCGTCCGTGACGGGCTCAAACGCTACATCCGCTACTCGCCTGGAGAGCGAAGCGAGGGCGAGTAGTCCCCGGCAGGACACGCGGTGTACTGCATCCGCCGAAGCGACCGCCGAAGGCTGGGAGTGTA
>JAWNZB010000140.1:0-3807 GCA_038447835.1 Candidatus Igneacidithiobacillus chanchocoensis
GAGATGTATGCCGATGCTCAATCGCTCGTCTAGCAGTTTCTTATTTTGCGACTCAAGTTGCCCCATGCGCTCTTCGCGCGGACCGATGGCCTGCTCGCGTTTGGTTACAGTGTTCTCCCGCCTTTGTAATTCCGCTTCCTGTGCTATTGCGTTTTTGTGCTTCTGTCGCAGTGTTTCAGTGGCCGCGCCCTGTGCCCACGCTGTAATCGCGCTAGCGAATTCCTGCACGTCATGCGGTCGATATATCTGCTCTGTATGCGCTTTTAATAGCCCGTCACTAAGTTTTGCAGTGACAGGCAAGGGCAAGACTGGGCAAGGCCCGTCGATCATACTCATGACGCTCGTAATCGCGGTGTGGCGCTTTTCCATGGAGTCCACCTCCTGCGCCATTTTTTCGGCCTTTGTTTCCTTCTCTGCTATCTCGTCCGCAAGGGCTGCGACTTTGGCCTTGGCGTCTTTCTCGCGCCTATCGTATGCCGATATCCGGCCTTCTGCCTGCTCTTCCGTAACCCGCCCTGCTTCCAGCTTCGCCGCTTGTTCTTCGATTAATCTGCGGTTTTTCTCAGCCTTAGCCTCCTGCTCCTGTAGCTCCAGGCGCTTGGCTTCGATCTCTTGGCTCCGGGCTTCGATCTCTTGGCGCTTGGCTTCGATCTCTTGGCTCCGGGCTTCGATCTCTTGGCGCTTGGCTGCGATCTCTTGGCTCTGGGCTTCGATCTCTTGGCGCTTGGCTGCGGCCTCTGCGGGTAAGTCTCGCTGCAGTTCGGCCACGGTGCGATGCCATACCTGTGCCGGCTTATCGCCGCGAGCAAGTCGCTCTGCTTTCGGGGTGCCCCGGGTGATGCCAACCGGCTGGTAAATCTCCCCAGCCATATCTTGTAGCTTCCGGGTGTCGAGCGTCTTTGCCAGCGGCTGCCCTTCGCGATCCACTGCCATCAGCCCAAAGTGGGCATGTATGGCCGATTCGTCCCTGTGTACCGTCAGGCTCATCAAGTCGGTTTTCCAGCGGGCCGCAATCACTTGGGCGGTCTTGAGGAACAGCGCGTCCTGTTCCTCCGGGGTCATAGCCTCGATGACGGGCTGAGCATCCTTGCCAAACGTGATGATGCCGCTGGTCATAATGGCAGCGTCTGTCCGCATGGCCCGTTTGAGGGACCGCTGCGCCCTGCGCTCTTCGCATTGTTTGCGGAGTTCGGCTTCCATCGGTGGCGTGATGATCTCGCTATTCAGGTGCGAGCGGTCGGCTTCGACATATGCCGGGGTGCGCTTTCTGGTGTCGTGATATCGCTGGCCCTTGGCCTTGCCTGGGGACAGGTGCGCGACTCGGACGGATACGGTCATACTCATGGTTTGGCTCCTTTGTGTGGGTTGTCAGACATTTTAACCTACTAGCCGTAACTTCGTTACGGCGTAGGCAAAGGGGCCGTAGCCCCTTTTGAAACCCCGCACAGTGACAGTGCCGAAAGCATCCGCCCCTCCGCCTCTCGCATGTACGGCCCGGCACCTGCTGGGGGCACATACACCACCGTGGCGGGCCTCTCATCGCAGCCGCCGCCCCGACACTGCCACCACCTGTGCGATTGGTGACACAGGGGCACCGCCGCCTCCCGCTGGTTCACCAGGTGAAGGGGTTGCCTTGGCTGGGTCACTCCGCTGCTGGCGTCACCGTGACGATGCGCCGCTGAACCCGGCACGAGCGCCCCAGATTTTCGCCCAGATCGCCGCCCGCTTTTTAGCCTCTCCCGCGCTGGTGATCTGCCGGTCCACCGCCCGGCTCAATCGACGCCAGGCATACAGTCTCTTTTCGTGAGCATCACGCTTCATTGCCGTGCCTCCAGTTCTTCTAACTCCACTTCGACGATGCGGGACAGCAAGGTCAACGCCTCGATGAGTCCGCCGGTCGCATTCCTGCTCAACTGTGGAGCAGGGCTGCCGTCCATCTGGACGCTGCCAAAATTGGAGGTATCGCCCCGCATTATGTCGGCGATGGCCTGTATTCCCCAAATGGCTGACAGTGCGCGGGAACAAAACCTCCCCGCGTCAAAAAACTGGCCCACATCTACATCCTGATCCTGCTCTGCTCTGGTATTCTCTGTTACAGCCATGATGCACCTCCGTTCGATGCGTTGTGGTTAGGCTCTGGCCCGGGTGTCCGCCCCGGCCTTTGCCGCTTAAAAATCTATCGCTTGCGTCTGTACCGCTTCACCTCGCCTGAAAACCCAAAAGACAGCTTTTGCACTTCCTCCTCATCCTCTGCCACTTCATCGTCGGCGGCATGGATAAGCTCTGCATCCGTCAAATGGTCTAAATCCTTGAGCGCATCCTTGAGCGCTCCGCCCGTCATCATGAAGCGCAGGGCACGAATCTGGCGGGCCAGCTCCTGCACCCACAGCACCGAATCCAACACCCCCGGTCCCGCATGTTTCGGCTCTTTGGCCGGGAGCAGGTCCACAGCCTTACTGGTGTATTTCAGCACTTCCAGCGCCCCGGCCATCAACCACCCCAGCCCGTCGCCTTTATGGTCCTCAGAATGGCCCTTACGGGGCTTCAGAGCGCGTATGTCCACCTGAGTGATAGCATCGTCCCTCATGCACTCCTGCCACGCCTTGAGCCACTTGGCTTGAGAAATATAGCGCGGCCCCTCGAAATACCGAGAGGACACCATCAGCAGGATATGGAAATGCGGGTGGCTGGTGTTGTCTACGATGAGAGGCCCGCCCCCTTTTTTACTTGCCCCGCCGCCGCCTCTGGTGATTTCTGTGGCTCGAATCCATCCCAGCACGTCGCGGAACTCTTTGCGGCGTATCAGACGTGCCCACGCCTTGTTCATTTCGCCCAAGGCTGCGCGAGTCTGGTAGATGTCTGGGTTGCGTATCGTGAGGGTGAGCACCAACCAACGGGCACTGGGGTGCTTTTCGATGAGAGCGGGAGCTACCGCCCTAAATTGCTTTTGCCATGTCCGTGATTTAAGCATCTGGTCAGTCTCACACATGCGGTCCCGGCAAAAACTGCCATGCTCCAGCTTAAACCGTATCTCTCCGGTTTCCCGGAGCGCCTGCAATGCAAAGGTTAGAATATCCGAACATCCGTGCATCCGCTGGGCACGCGGTTTTAAATCATCGGCACCCACCAGTGCCGCCGCCATGCGCCGACTGTTGACCTTGAGCGGGTCCCAGCGAGCGTCCTTCTGGCTGCTGTCGCCCAGATATTCATATGCTCGGTCGCGCTTCGACCGGGGCTTGCAGGCCGCCCCGTCTGCCTGTAATCTCTTAGCAGACATGGAGCGGTTCCTTTTGCGGTAGAGGGATTTTCTTCATGGTGAATAGGGCTTCTTCTGGTTACTCGCTATCTCCAGATTAGGCCCTTTTTCTTTATGGTGTCAATACCCACTCAAAGCCCCGCCGTTATTGGCCTCCAGCGGTTTTCTCTTCGTCGTAACGTTTCTAATAGTATCAAGTAAAGGAAAGCACCCCTTTTCTGCCCCCTTTTTTCGTGCCCAAATCGTCGCCTGCTCACCCCTCCCGTACCTTGGCTTAAGAGCCGATGCCTTGGCCGTGGCCCTTCATTTCAACGCGATTTCTCCTAAGTATCTCGCGGAACTGCTCTAAGTTTCCCGTCTGTACGATGGCGTCTATAACCTTGCCTCTGTTCATGCTTGCGTTTTCAACGCCTAGCATGTGACCGAGATGTATGCCGATGCTCAATCGCTCGTCTAGCAGTTTCTTATTTTGCGACTCAAGTTGCCCCATGCGCTCTTCGCGCGGACCGATGGCCTGCTCGCGTTTGGTTACAGTGTTCTCCCGCCTTTGT
>JAWNZB010000035.1:0-20282 GCA_038447835.1 Candidatus Igneacidithiobacillus chanchocoensis
GAATCGAACGGTCGACCTACCGCTTAGGAGGCGGTTGCTCTATCCACTGAGCTACCGGGGCGCAATGCAATGCTAACAAGAAAAGGCGCGGGCGCCCAAGCTGCCGGCAGCCCTAGGGAGTAAAGCCGGCAAACCACCGCCGCTCTCTTGCCAAAAATGGCCTCTTGCCCGCTCGCGGTGCTACACTGACTGACCGACGGGTCGGTATTGCTTGGCCGCAGGAAACAGGTATGAAAGACGACGTTACCGCCACTTGCGAAGAAGGAGAAGGGCGCCTCAAGATCATCGCGGCGGCGGAGAAGCTCTTTGCCGATCACGGCTTTGATGCGGTATCGATGCACGCCATCGCGACGGCGGCCGGAATTAGCAAGGCCAACATTTATCACTATTTTTCCAATAAAGATGCGCTCTACTTAGCGGTCTTGCAGGGTGCTAGTGCGGCCTTACGCGCACGTCTGCAGGAGGCGATGGACTCCCGCGGCCCAGCCAGTGAGGCGCTACGCCATTTTGCAGTGAGCCATCTCCGGCATCTCCTGGCGCGGCCCTACTTGGTGCGCCTCTTTCTGCGCGAACTCCTCGAAAATGGGGAACCCCGCGCTCGCGATTTGGCGGATGCCGGGCTCGCCGATCTTTTTGCTAGTTTGGTCGGCATACTCCGGCTGGGGCAGGAGCAGGGCGAGTTGCGCGCCGATTTCGACCCTGCCTTGGTGGCAACGATGCTGTTGGGGGCCAATGTCATCTTTTTTCAATCGCGGGATTTGCTGCGACAATACCCCGAGGTGCACTTCATCGATACCCCGGAGGAGTACGATTTGGCGATGGTAGAGGTGTTGTTGCAAGGTATTCGTCAAAACCCACAGGATTCGTCTTCATGAACATCGACCCCCGCTTACAGGCCGAATTTTTGATTGAGGCGTTGCCCTACATGCAGCGCTTCCAGGGCAGCACCCTGGTCATCAAGTACGGCGGCAACGCCATGACCGAGCCGGCCTTGCAGGAGCAATTCGCCTACGATGTTACCCTGCTCAAGCAGGTGGGAATGAACCCGATCATCGTCCATGGTGGTGGGCCGCAGATCAACTCCCTGCTGGCGCGCCTACAATTGCCGTCAAAGATGGTCGACGGTATGCGCGTTACCGACGATGCGACCATGGAAGTCGTTGAGATGGTTCTGGGTGGTCAGGTGAATAAGCAGATCGTTCAGGGCATCCAGCGTGCGGGTGGCAAGGCGGTGGGGCTTACCGGCAAGGACGGCAATCTGATCCAGGCGCGCAAGCTGCGGCGTCCTGACGGGCTCGATCTCGGCTGGGTAGGAGAGGTTAGCCAAGTCAGCGCCGAACTCATCCGTTTTCTTGATGGTGGTGGTTTGATCCCGGTCATTGCCCCCATAGGCGTTGGCCCGGCGGGGGAGTCCTACAATATCAATGCCGATCTGGTTGCCGGCGCCCTCGCCAGCACCCTGCATGCTGATAAGTTTGTACTCATGACCAATGTTGCCGGCGTTCTCGACCCCGAGAGCAAGCTCTACGAGCGGCTGCGCATTACGGAAGTGCAACAGTTGATGGCCAACGGCGTGATCAGTGGCGGCATGATCCCCAAGCTCAACTGCTGCCTCGACGCCTTGGCGGGCGGGGTACGCGCTGCCCATATCATCGATGGCCGGGTGCCGCATGCGCTGTTGCTCGAGGTCTTTACCCGCCATGGCGTGGGTACGCTGATTTCGGATCTCGATTGAAAGCGCGGCGCGGACAGCGGCGCGGTGCCCGTCGTGCCGACCAGATTCTGCCGCGTTTTCTCGGCCGACGTCGCCGCCCCTGGCCGGTGTATCTTTTCGACCTCGACAACACCCTCTACGACGCCAACATCCATTGCTTTCCGCAGATGCATCGCTACATGCACGCCTATCTCGAGGAGAAACTGGGGCTCGATTCTGCCGCGGCAACGGTCCTACGCCAACGCTATTGGCGGCGTTACGGCACGACCCTGGCGGGTCTTATCCGTCACCACGACACCGATCCCTACGAATTTCTCGCGGCTATTCATCCCCCCGCCCTTGCGGCGAGCGTGACCAAGAATCCAACTCTCCAGCGTTGGTTGGAGGGGCTCGACGGTCCGGCCTATATCTTTACCAACAGTATCCGTGCCCACGCCGAGCGGGTTTTGCAGCGGCTGGGCATAGAGCACATTTTTGTCGATATCTTCGACTTGGTCGCTGCAGGGTTGCGCGGCAAGCCCGATCCGCAAGCGTATCGTCATCTTTTACGGCGCTGCCGAGTAGCCGCCCGTCGCTGTCATTTTTTTGATGACAGCCGTGCTAATCTGCGCAGTGCTCGCCGGCTGGGGATGGCAACCACCTGGGTACATCCCGAGCGCCGCCAGCGCGGGCAGATGCGGCAACTGCCGCCGCGCTAGTTTTAGAAGATCGGGCGCAGGAAACGTACCCAATCCGGTACATTGCCGGTATCGACAGTAACCGTGGCGCTGGTACCAATACGCAGCGGCAGTTTGGGGTCGGGATTGAGTACTTCGATACGCACTGGTACCCGTTGGGTGACCTTTACCCAATTGCCAGTGGCATTTTCCGGCGGCAAGAGGGAGAAGGCGTTACCGGCGCCGCCACTCATGCTCACCACCAGACCCTTGAAGGCATGGTTGGGATACATATCGATCTGGATGTTCGCCGCCAGCCCAGGATGAATCCGCTGTAGATCGGTTTCTTTGTAGTTGGCTTCGATCCAGTAGGCGCCATTGCCAATCAGGGGAAAGAGATCCTGATTGACGCTGGCCACATCGCCCACATGCACCTTATCGACCTTGCTCACCACCCCGGTGATGGGAGCGTGAATGATCGTATCCGACACATCGAGCTTGGCCATGCGAACGGCGGCCTCGGCGGCCTCAATCTTGGCCTGGTTGAGGGCGCTCTGCGCGCTGGCGCCCGAGAGGGAGGCGCGATTGGCCGCCATCTGCGCGGCAAATTCCGACGCCTTGGTTTGGGCATTATCTGCCGCCTGGACCGATAGATAGCGCTGGGCGGCGAGGGCCTTGGCGCGCTCGGCATTGCGTGCGGCGTTGCCATAGTTAATCTGGTTGGCCTGGAGCTGGGCCTGGGCGGCGGCAATGTTGGCCGCAATAGCAGCGCGCTGGCGCTCGGCCTGGGCGAGTTCGGCTTGGGCCTGCTGGAGCTTGTACTCGTAAGCGCGCGGGTCGATTTTGACGAGGGGCTGTCCTTTTTGCACAATCTGGCTGTCGCGAACGTAGATTGCGACAATGCGTCCACTTACCCGTGGTGCGATGTTGACGACATGGGCGTGCACGTAGGCATCGTCGGTGCTCGGATAGTAGTCGGAGATCTGGAAATAGGCATAGGCGCCAAAGGCAACCAGCACAATGATGATCAGCACCGCAAACCGTTTTAACCAACGCATGGCGAATATCCTTCTCCAGCAACACTTCGCAGGGTGTGACGCGATAGATGGAAGCAAAGACCGCTGTAACCTTTGACGCAATCAGTAACAAAAGACATACTGACCGTTCGGTCGATAAGGTAGCGCATGCGGCGCTGCCGGGCAAGTCGTTTTCACTTCATTGAGGAGAGCAGCATGCGATTGATTGGTGCCAAGACGGGGCTCATTGCCTTGGCAATGTTGGCTGCGGCCCCCGCTGCCAGTGCAGAAGGGCTGCACGTTATCCAGGGTGGGCCCGCGTATCTCAGCACGGGGATCGGCGTCTTCAACGGCGTTGGCATTCACCCCGAAACCGGGCCGAATCCGCGGGTGCCGGAAATCAATGTCGAATATCAAACCGCTTCCAAGCTATTTGGGGTTGGCGCCGTTTGGGGCTTGATGGCCAATACCCGCGGCGGCTTTATGGGGTATACCGGTTTCTACTCCGATATTGCCTGGGATCGTTGGGTGCTTACGCCGGTGCTTGGTTTTGGTGGCTACGATGCTGGTGCCAACGGTAAGGATTTAGGCAGTATCTTTGAGTTCCGCCTGGAGCTGGGTCTGGCGTATCAGTTTGCCAATGGCGGCCGCCTGGGTCTAAAAATCGCGCACATTTCCAATGCCTACATCGTCCCGCAAGATCCCGGCGAGAACGAGGCCTTGGTCACCTACTCCTTCCCGCTCTCCTTCGGCGACCACGGCTAATGGTTAACAAAGCGCGCGGCTCTTAGCTGGCTGCGCGCAGTCCGAGTTTGGCAAAAAGTCCAGCATCGTGATCGGTGCTGGCATTGTCGGTAGTCAGTAGGCGATCACCGAGGAAGATGCTGTTGGCCCCAGCCAGAAAGGCGAGTGCCTGGAGGGCGTCGCTCATCTTCTCGCGCCCAGCGGCAAGGCGCACGTAGCTCATGGGAAAGAGAATACGGGCGACGGCAATGGTGCGCACAAATTCGATTTCGTCCACGGGTTCTGCCCCAGCGAGGGGCGTGCCGGCAATCGGCACCAAGGCGTTGATGGGAACGCTTTCCGGCGCCGGACGCAAGGCTGCCAGGCTTTGCAGGAGGCGGGCGCGATCGCGGCGGCTTTCCCCCATCCCAAGGATGCCGCCACTGCAGACCATGATACCGGCTTCGCGGACGGCAGCCAGGGTGTCGAGGCGCTCCTGGTAACTACGGGTATGGATGACCTCGCCATAGAATTCCGGGGAAGTATCCAAATTGTGGTTGTAGTAATCGAGGCCCGCAGCCTGCAGTCGCTCGGCCTGGCCGGGCTTGAGCATGCCGAGGGTAACGCAGGTTTCCAGGCCCAAGTCCTTTACCGCTGCCACCATCTCCGCCACCCGCTCGAGATCCTTGTCGTGTGGGCTGCGCCAAGCCGCCCCCATACAGAAGCGCTGCGCTCCCGCCGCCTTGGCGGCCTTGGCAGCCGCCACGACCTCGGCCAGAGGCAGCAGGGGGGTGACCGCCAATTTGGCCTCGTGATGCACGCTTTGCGCACAGTAGCCGCAGTCTTCGGGACAGGCCCCGGTCTTGATCGACAAGAGGGTAGAACACTGCAGCTCGGTTGCCGAAAAATGCTCCCGATGCACTTGTTGGGCGCGAAATAGGAGATCGGGAAAAGGAAGCTCGAAGAGGGCGAGGATTTCCTCCAGGCTGGGGTCTTGCAGAGTGGTCATGGTAGCTTCTCTTGGGTGAATTTAGAGGGTGCCAAACAGCAGGCGTGGCAGCAGCATCTTGGCCGCCTCGATGAGGAGCATCGCGACGAAAGGACTGATGTCGATATTCCCAAAGGACGGCAAGTGCCGTTGCAAGGGCAGGAGTATGGGATCGGTAACCCGGCTCAGAAAGCGTACGATGGGGTTATACGGATCCGGTTGTACCCACGACAGGATGGCGCGCAGAAAGATCGCCCAAAAAAGTAGGGTCAGGGCGAGCTCGAGCAGGCGGTAGAGATCGAAGAGAAGCATGCTCAGAGCTCCTTGGCCAGCTGTTGGGCAAGGGCCTGGCTGCGCTGGCTCGCGGCGTCCAGGGCCCGTTGGGCGAGAGGACGCAGGCCTTCTTCCCAGGCAGCCAGCCCCGCCGCGGTCGTGCCCCCCGGGCTGGTCACCTGATGGCGGAGCAGGGCCGGTGCCAGCTCGCTGCGCGCCGCCAGTTCCGCCGCACCGCGCAGGGTGGCAATGGCAAGGCGTCGCGCCTGATCGCGGTACAATCCTCCCGCCACGGCGGCATCCTCGAGGGCCTCAAGAAAGAGGAAAACGTAGGCAGGCCCGCTACCGGCTAAGGCGGTCGCCATGTCCATGCTGTCTTCCTCCGTAAGCCACTCGACCATTCCCGTACTTTTGATGAGTGTTTCTGCCGCCGCCCGCCGCGCCGCGTGCACCGTTGGGCCGGCTACCATGGTGCTAGCACCAAAGCCGATCTGAGCAGGGGTATTGGGCATCACTCGAACGATGTCTACCGCGGGTACCAAGCGCTGCAATTCTTGCAGGCGAATGCCGGCCGCCACGGAAATGAGCAGGGCCTGGGCAGCGCGCAGTGGCTCTGCCCATCCCTGCAGAATGGCACGCGCTTGCTTGGGCTTGGCGGCGTAGAAAACGACGGCTTGGGAAGGTAGGTCGCAGGGTTCGGCGCTGCAGCTTCGTACACCAAACTCTGCCGCCAGGGCATCGCGCCGCTCAGGATGTGGGGCGTGCACCTGAATATGCCCGGCGGGAAAGCCACTCTTACAGATGCCGGCGATGAGGGCGCGGGCCATGTTCCCCGCCCCGAGGAAGACGATGTGCTGCGTTTGCAATGCTCACTCCTTGGGGCGTGCGCCGAAGAGGACGGTCCCCAGTCGAATTTCTGTGGCCCCGTGGGCCAAGGCCTGAGGATAGTCGCCCGAGGTCCCCATGGAAAGGGTATCAATGGCCTGCTCCGGAAATTCCGCCTGTAGTTGTTGAAAAAGTTGCGCCATTTGCTGAAAGTTTCTTGCCGCCTCCTGTGGGTCGGGATGCACCAAGGCCATCAGCCCGCGGAGACGCAAATTGGGGTAGCGCAACACTGTTCGTGCCAAGGCAACAACTTCGTCTGGGGCGACGCCACCCTTGTTTTCCTCGCCGCTGGCCGCCACCTCGAGCAAAATTTGTAGGGGTGGCAAGCCGGCCCGTTCCTGGTTGAGGCGCGCCAGTAGAATTTCGCGGTCGACGCTCTCCACCCAGTCGAAATGCCGGGCAATATCCCGCGTCTTGTTGCGCTGGATGCGACCAATGAAATGCCAGCAGAGATCGAGATCGGCAAGGGCGCTCATTTTCTGCAACGCCTCTTGCAGGTAATTTTCGCCAAAGTGGCGCAGGCCGAGGGCATGGGCCTCCCGCAGCCGCTCTGCCGACACCTTCTTGCTGACGCCAAGTACGCGCGCGGCTGGGTAGGGGCGGAGTTGTTCTTGGATGATAAGCAGGCGCTGCGGCAGGTCCATGGCTTTCCTTGGGCGGAATCGCAAAGCTCGACTATATTACCTAGAGTTCATTGTCTTTCGAAATGTGGGGGTGCGGATGAGCCAGATGGACGTTACCGATCTACTCGGCTTTGCCGTCAAAAACAAGGCCTCGGATATTCATATCTCGGCAGGTTTGCCGCCGATGGTGCGCATCAACGGGCAGATGCGGCCCGTGAACGTGCCGGTGCTAAGCAAGGAAGTCGTCCATGCCATGATCTACGACATCATGAACGACGCCCAGCGTAAGTGGTACGAAGAAAATCTGGAAATCGATTTTGCCATCGATGTGCCCCAGGTGGCACGTTTTCGCGTCAATGCCTTCCAGCAGGATCGCGGCCCAGCGGCGGCCTTCCGGACTATTCCCGCCAAGGTCCTTAGTCTCGAAGATCTCAATGCGCCGGCAGTTTTCAAGGAGATCATCGACGTACCCCGCGGCCTGGTGTTGGTGACGGGGCCGACGGGTTCGGGTAAGTCCACCACCCTGGCGGCAATGGTCAATCATCTCAATAATCACCGCCAAGACCACATCATCACCATCGAAGATCCCATCGAGTTCCTGCATACCCCCAACCGCTGCCTGATCAATCAGCGCGAGGTAGGCCCCAACACCAAGTCTTTCGAGAACGCCCTGCGCTCGGCCCTGCGCGAGGACCCCGACGTGATTCTGGTGGGTGAATTGCGCGATTTGCAGACCATGCGTTTGGCGCTGACGGCGGCGGAGACGGGCCATGTGGTGTTTGGTACCCTGCACACCAGTTCGGCACCCAAGACTATCGATCGTATCATCGACTCCTTCCCGGGCGGCGAAAAGGATATGGTGCGCTCGATGCTTTCCGAGTCCTTGCGCGCGGTAGTCGCCCAGACTCTGATCCCGACCGCTGACCGCCGCGGACGGGTGGCGGCGCACGAGATCATGATTGCCAACCCGGCAATCCGCAACCTAATTCGCGAGAATAAGGTCGCGCAAATGTATTCGGTGATTCAGACCGGGCAGAATCAGGGCATGCAGACCCTGGATCAGTGCCTGCTCAATCTGGTGCGTGCGCATACCATCAGTCGTGAAGATGCCGTGCGCCGGGCGCAGAACAAAGACAGCTTTGCCAACGTCGCCTAAGGCGAGGGATCGACTATGCCAGTGCTGGAAGACCTGTTACGACTCATGGTCAAAAACAACGGTTCGGACCTCTATTTTACCGTCGGCTCGCCACCCATCATCAAGATCGACGGGCGCGCAGTGCCGGTTGGTGAAGAATTGCTAAAACCTGGGCAGAGCCTAGCCTTGGCCAAAGAAATTCTCGGGGTCGATCGACTCCACGAATTTCAGCGCGATAAGGAAGTGAATATGGCCCTTTCCATTACCGGCATCGGCCGCTTTCGCGTCAATGGCTTCTTTCAGCGCAACGAGATTTCCTTTGTGCTGCGTTCCATCAAAACCGAGATCCCCACCCTCGAAAAACTGCACATGCCGCCCATCCTCAAGGAACTGGCCATGAGCGCGCGCGGGCTGATTCTCTTTGTTGGCGCCACCGGTTCTGGTAAGAGTACGTCACTGGCCTCCATGCTGCAGTATCGCAATACCAATGCGGCCGGGCACATTCTTACCATTGAGGATCCGATCGAGTACCTGCACCGCAACATCAAGTCCATCGTCAATCAACGCGAGGTGGGAATCGATACCCTGAGTTACGAAAATGCCCTGGAAAATGCCTTGCGCGAGGCGCCAGACGTCATTCTGATTGGCGAAATCCGCAGTCGCGACACTATGGATCACGCCGTTGCCTATGCCGAAACCGGGCATTTGTGTATGTCGACCCTGCATGCCAACAACTCTAACCAGGCCATTGAACGCATCATCAATTTTTTTCCTGAGGAGCGCAAAAAGCAGCTGCTCATGGACCTCTCCCTCAACCTCAAGGCAGTCATCTCGCAGCGCTTGTTGCCGCTGAAGGGTAAGCCAGGGCGGATTGCGGCCATGGAGGTATTGATCAACACACCCACGGTTGCGGACCTGATTAGTCGCGGCGAAGTTGGCCTCCTAAAGACTGTCATGGCGCGCCCCAACGATGTCGGAATGCAGACCTTCGACCAGTCGCTGGTGAGCCTCTACATGAACGGTCTGATTGAATACGACGACGCTATCCGGGCTGCCGATTCGACCAACGATCTGCGTTTGGCGATCAAAATGGAGTGCATGCGCAGAGGTCTGGAAGATCCGGGCAGTAAGGCGGCGGAGGCGCTCACCGATAGCTGGAACATCGGTGGTACGGCTTGATCGCCCTGCTGTTTTCCGCAGCAGTGTTGTTTGCTTGGCTACTGCTTTTCGTTGCTCGTGGCGGCTTCTGGCGCGCCGACCAGCGACTTGGGTCCGGGTCGCTGATCGATTGGCCAGCGGTAATGGCGGTGGTACCGGCGCGCAACGAAGCCGAGGGCATTGCTGCCTGCGTGCGCGGAATTCTCTGCCAGGATTATCCCGGCGAATTGCGCTTGATCGTGATTGACGACCAAAGCAGCGATGGCACCGCCGACCTCGCCCACCGTGCCGCCGCAGGGCTGAATGTCGCCGGGCGCCTGACCGTGTTGGCTGGTCAAGAGCTGCCAGAAGGATGGGCGGGCAAGGTCTGGGCGATGGCGCAAGGGGTGGCGGTGGCAGGCGATGAAGTCCCCTACCTATGGTTTACCGATGCCGACATCGTCCACCCGCCGCGGGTACTGCGCAATTTGGTGGCCAAAGCCGAGTCCGAACGGCGCGTACTGGTCTCCTTGATGGTGCGCCTCTCCTGTCGGAGCGTATGGGAGCGCTGGTTGATTCCACCCTTTCTCTTTTTTTTTCAGAAGCTCTATCCCTTTCCTTGGGTCAATGATCCGCGCCGTCGCCTTGCCGGGGCAGCCGGTGGGTGCATGCTGGTGGCGCGCACCGCCTTGGCAGCGAGTGGCGGCCTGACTGCCATGCGCTCGGCCCTGATCGACGACTGTACCCTGGCGGCACAACTAAAGCAGCAAGGGTCGATCTGGCTGGGGCTTGCGGAGGAGAGTTACAGTCTGCGCGAGTACAAGCGGCTTGGAGAAATCTGGCGGATGGTCGCCCGCTCCGCCTATGTGCAGCTCGACTTTCGCCCGTCGCAACTCCTCCTGGCCACCTTCACCATGCTCTTTCTCTACTTGGCGCCCTGGCTGCTCCTGCTTATTGGCCTGTGGCGTGGACAAACGGCTGTTTGGCTCCTGGCCTTGCTCAGTCTACTGTTTTCTTGGCGGATATTCTGGCCGACCTTACGCCACTGCGGTCTCTCCCCGTTCTGGGTCCTGACCTTGCAACCGGCAGCCTGGCTCTACACCCTAATGACGCTGGATTCCGCCCGCCGCCACTATGCCGGCCGCGGCGGGGCGTGGAAAGGACGGACTTACGCCGCGCCCCGCGGACGGTAAGGGCCCAGATAGCGCCATTCAAAGGCACGCTTGGCCAAGTGCCACCAGGAGCCGGGCACGACCCGCGCCATATTTGGCGAACGATAGACCAGGTTGCCGCCATCGAGGCTGTCGACGATGCAGATGAGTTCCTGGCGGAAGGCCATGTCGGCCTCCTTGCCCTGCAGATGGCGTAAGGCGTTGTGGACCGCCGCCTTGGCTTGTAAATCGGCACTGTGCCCCTGCTTGGGCAGCCAATCCGGGGTATCCAGATACGCGCCCGCATCGCCAATCACATAAATCCCCGGCATCCCTGGCACCTGGCAGTAGGCATCGGCCTGCAGAAAACCGCCCGGAGAGAGGGGCAGGTCACTGTTGGCGGCAAAGCCAGGCCCAGTCATGCCGGGCATGAAGAGGATCAGGTCGGCATCGATATCGCCGCCCTCGGTATGCACCTTGTCGGCGCTAAAACTCGTGATCTTGTGCCCGAGATGGGTCTGTATCTGGCGCTTTTCCATCTCCTGCAGCAGGCCCGCCACGGCATCGGGGCCAAGGCGGTTGCCCGGCTCACGCATGGGGTTGAAAAAGGTGAGGGTGAAGGCGTCGCGATTGCCCTGCCGGCGTAGATAGGTGTCGATGCCAAAGAGCAGCTCAAAAATCGGGCCGCCGCGCACGGCGCTGGGCTCTTGGGGGTTGCCGGCAAAGCCAAAGGCGATGCTGCCGCCCGACATGGCCTGCAAACGATCACGAATTTGCTGCGCCGTCTCGATGCCATCGCAGATGGCAAGGCTGTGCTCGATGCCCGGCAGCTTGCGTAGTCCGCGGCCGCCCGCGGCAATGATCAACACGTCCTGCTCTACGCTCTCGCCCGATGCTAGGTGTACTTTGCCCTCGGCATCGATGGACTGCACCTCGCCGGGCACAAACTCGACCTTTTCGCGGGCAAAGAAATCACCCAGGTCGATGCGCAATTCCTCGCCTTGGCGTAGGCCGGTAGGCACCCAAATCAGGCTCGGGTAATAGATGAATTCTGGCTTGGGTGCAATGAGACGAATTTTGGCCTCGGGCGACTGGCGGCGCAGGGTACGAAGGGCGGTGAGGCCGCCAAAACCGCTGCCGATAATCGTGAACTGTGGCATTTTACTGTCCTCCGTTTTTCTGTGTCCTTGCATACTATACGAGAACGCGTTGGTACGCCGCCGGCAGGGGGCTCTCTTGCTGTGCCTGGGCAGCGCCACGGGCCACGAAGAGATTGATGATCTGCCCGTGCGCCTGAATCAGGGTAATGACATTCGGATCGTCGCTGGTTTCCTCGATCATCACCCCGTCTGGTAGCAGGGTAAGCTCCATCTGGATTTTGTCTCGCTGCGCAAAGAGTTCGGCAAAAGCCGGGTCCCAAAAGCGTAGGCCAAAGTTCTCGTGTAGGCGCTGCTTCATCGACGGGACGTGATCATGGAGCAGGGCAACGACCTCGGCGTCGTCGGAGCGGGTGCGCGCCCGGATGCCATTGGGCAAGATTTCCAGTTCGCGAGAAATCTTCTCGTGCAAGGCGAGGAGACGATGAAATACCGCCTGGTCGTGCCGGTGGCGTGCCGCCTGTTCCGGGCCGCTACCGGCGCCACGTCCAAAACCTGTTCTTTGCATGGATTGCATGATCGGTTCCTCCTTATGCGATCTGGCCACAGAGACGATTGGCGGGCACTGCTTCGTCGATACGCTTGGGTTTCGGGAGGTCGAGGCCATTCATGATGGCAATGAATTCTTCCCGTGATTTGCCCGCCAAGCGCGGATTGCTGTGCTTTTCTTCGCCAATACAACTCACCCAGCGGCCCTTGTAGTCGTGGCCTGGGTAGACCAGGGTCTCGTCGGGCAAGCTGAAAAGCTTGTCGTGAATGCTGTCATAGAGTTGGCCGGCATTGCCGCCCTGAAAATCGGTACGCCCACAGCCGCCGATCAGCAAGGCATCGCCGGTAAAGACGCGGTCGTGCCAGCGGAAGCTGAGGGACTCCGGGGTGTGGCCGGGGGTGGCGAGGATACGGATGACGTCATCCCCAAGCACGACAAAGTCGCCGTCTTCCACCTGCAGGTCGGCGCAGTCTGCTCCCGCCCGACTACTCAAGACCACCTTTGCCCCCGTAGCCTTGCGCAAGGCCTTGGCGGCGCTGATGTGATCGGCGTGGAGATGGGTTTCGAGGATATGGGTGAGTTGTAGGTGTTCTTCGCGCAGCACGGCGAGCACGGCCTCGCTGCTGTCGGCAACGGCGTCGATGACGACGGCATCGCGCCAAGTGCTGTCGCCCAAGATGTAGGTGAAGGTACTGCTTTCCGGATGAAAGAGTTGCCGAAAAAACATGGTATTGCTCCCTGCCGCCATGGCAGTTGTTGAATCATGGCGGTAGTTTGCCCCGCTCTGTTCGTCGCTGCATTGATAAAAATCAATCTTGAGCAATTTACTCGGGTTTTTTGCCGGCAATCTCTTGCAGGTGGGCCGCGGCGAGGATTTCCAGCTGCCCACGATGTTCCCGGAGCCACTCCTGGCGTTTGAACTCCGCCATGATGCGGCTCACATGCTCTACCGAAAGCCCCAAAAACGCCGCCAGATCCTGTCGCGTGAGGGGAAAGGGTAGACTGCGCAAGTGCGGATAGCGCTGCGCCCATTGCAATAGAAATGTCGCCAGCCGCGCCTCGGCGCGTTTGGCGCCGAGCTCCACCACGCGCTCCTCGCTATCGCGCAGGGCATCGTGCCAGCGCTGCAGAATTGCCGCACGGATCTTGGGCTGGCGCTCGGAAAGACGCTGCAGCTCGCCAAGGTCGAGACGACAGAGCTTGCCGGGGGCGAGGCTGATAGCGTCGTGACGGTGCTGCGTTTCGTGCAGCCCCTCAAAGCCGAAGAGATCGCCATGATGCAGTAAGCGCAGGATGACTTCCTGGCCACTGGCGAGATTCTTTACCAGCTTTACCGCCCCTTCGCGCAGGGTGTAGGCATAGCGCGCTGGCTCGCCGCTGCGATAGAGGACGTCATTGGCCCGGCAGTCGAGATCTTGCACCTCCATGCCAAGGGTGCAGAGTTCGACCGGATCCAGTCCGGCGAAGATGCTCTCGCCGCGCATTTGGCAACGAGTGCAGTCCGAGAGGCCGATGGTTTTCATTCGGGCTTGGTGCAAAAACGCAGATCAAAAACCCGGTGCCCGAGGGCCTGGCCACGCCGCTCAAAGCGCGTTGGGATGCGGTTTTGCGGGGGGGCCGCGTAGTTGCCGGCACCGGCGAGATTCTGCCAACCGGGGAGGGATTCGACGGTTTGCATCATGTGCTCGGCATAGGGCTCCCAGTCCGTGGCCAATTGCAATTCACCACCGGGGCGCAGTACGCGCTGCAGCAGCTGCAGAAACTCTGCCTGAATCAGACGTCGCTTGTGGTGCCGCTTTTTTGGCCAGGGATCAGGAAACTGGATGACGATGAGGGAGAAGAGCGCGGCCGGAAGGGCGCGTAGCCAAGGCACGATATCTGCCGGTAGCACGCGCAGATTCTGCAATTGTGCTGCATCTGCCTGCAACAACAGGGCGCCGACCCCGGGGCGATGGACCTCCGCCCCGATGCAGCCCCAATCGGGATGGGTAGCGGCGAAATGCGCCAAATGCGCGCCATTGCCAAAACCAATCTCGAGCAGTAACGGTGTTGATTGCGGCCAGGGCGACTGCCAGGGTGCGTCCGCATCCAAGAAATAGCTCGCACCGCGTTCGGCAAGAACGCGCTCTTGGGCATCGGTCAAACGTCCCTGGCGCAGGACGAAGCTACGGATAGGGCGCATCTTGGGCTTGAGCGACTCGGTCATGCCCGGCATTATACCAAGTTTCCGGCCAGCCGCCGAAGGAGAGAAAGGATGCAGCAAGGGCCCGTCGTCGGCGTCGTCATGGGTAGTCAGAGCGATTGGGAGATCATGCAGGCGGCAATCCAGATCTTCGCGCTCCTACAAATTCCCCATGAGGCGCGGGTAGTCTCGGCGCATCGCACTCCCGACCTACTTTTCCAGTACGCCGAAGAAGCCGCTGGCCGCGGGCTGCAGGCAATCATTGCCGGTGCCGGCGGCGCGGCGCATCTGCCGGGTATGCTGGCGGCGAAGACCCTGATTCCGGTGCTTGGCGTGCCAGTGCCTTCGCGACACCTGCAGGGGCAGGATTCTTTGCTTTCCATCGTGCAGATGCCCAAGGGTGTGCCGGTAGCGACCTTTGCCATCGGCGCTGCCGGTGCCGCCAATGCCGCGCTCTTTGCGGCGGCACAACTGGCTTTGCACGACACTGCACTGCGCGCCCGCCTTGAGCAGTTTCGCGCCGCGCAGACGGCGCAGGCCCTGCACAGCCAGCTACCGCCAGCATCGCCATGATCGCGCCCGGCAGCACCATCGGCATCCTTGGCGGTGGCCAACTCGGCATGATGTTGGCACTCGCAGCACGTCGTTTCGATTGCGCCGTCTGGGTCTATGACCCCGACCCCGATGCCCCGGCAGCGGCGATCGCAGAGCGCCACATCTGCGCCCCCTTCGAACAGGAAACGGCACTGGCAGCGTTCTGCGCGGGGGTTGCTGCCATTACCGTCGAACGCGAGCAGATTCCGCGGGCAACCCTCGAATTCTGCGCCCAGCACAGCATCCTGCGCCCCAACCCCGCTTGCTTGGCCATTGCCCAGGATCGCATCCGCGAAAAAACCTTCTTCCGCGAGCTCGGCTTGGCAACCGCCGAATTTGCCGTCCTCCGTACCCCCGCCGACTTGGCGGCGGCGCAGTCGCTTCCCTATCCCGCTCTGCTCAAAACCGCCCAGGATGGCTACGACGGCAAGGGCCAACTGCGCTTGCCGAGCCCCGAAGCGCTGGCGCCGGCGTGGCAGGAGCTCGGGCAACGCCCGGCCATCGTCGAGGCCATGGTCCCCTTGCAGCAAGAGTTTTCGGTCATTTTGGCACGCAACAGCGCCGGCTTGGCGGTATTCTATCCTCTCGCCGAAAATCGCCACCGCCAGGGTATCCTTGATCTCAGCATCGTGCCGGCGGCCCTGCCCGAGGCCGTGCAAGACCAGGCGCGGGGCTGGGCGCTACAAATTGCCAAGGCCCTGGACTATGCGGGCGTGTTGGCGGTGGAGTTCTTTCGCACCGTCGATGGCAGCCTGCTCCTCAACGAAATGGCGCCGCGCCCCCACAATAGCGGTCATTTCACCCTCGATGCCTGCGTGCACAGCCAGTTCGATCAGCAACTGCGCACCCTGCTCGACTTGCCCCTCGGCGATACCCGTCTGCTCTCGCCAGTGGTGATGCTGAATCTCCTTGGCGATCTCTGGCTCGATGGCGCGCTCGATTGGAGGCACTGGCTGCGCCACCCCCAGGTCAAGCCCTACCTGTATGGCAAGAAAGAGGCACGTCGTGGCCGTAAAATGGGGCATCTGAACATCCTTGCCGCGAGCCGGGAGGCGGCCCTGCACACCGTGGCCGAGCTGCGCGGCAGCGACCCAGGCTGAGGCGTGGAGCTTTCTCGCCTCCTCGAGCAGAAACTGGGCGGGCACTGGCAGGTCGAGCCCAGTGGCGGCAGTGATGCCTACCGATTTTATCGGGCGGCCAGTGCCAGCGCCTGCCTGTTTCTCAAAGTCGGTAGAGAGTCGGCGCATTTGGCTGCCGAACGAGAGGGGCTCCTCGCCCTGCAGGCGGCAGCGGCGCCGGTGCCGCAGGTCTACGGCCTCTGGGAGATGGCCGACGAGCATGTTCTTGCCCTGAATTTTCTGGCCTTTCAGCACCGTAGCGCCGAAGATTGGGGACGGCTGGGAAGCGTGCTGGCCCGTCTACACACCCCAGCTTGGCCACAGTTTGGCTGGCGGCAGAACAACTTTCTCGGTGCTACCCCGCAGTGCAATACCCCAACGCCGGGAGCCAGCGCTGCCGATTGGCTAGCATTTTTCCAGCAGCAACGCTTGGCGCCGATGCTGGAAAAGCTCGGGCCCAGTCTGCAAGCAGCGGAACAAGAGCTCTTTACCCGCCTTCTCGCTAACCTGCCGGCGATCCTCGACGGACACGCACCGCGCACCTCCCTCACCCATGGAGATCTTTGGGCCGGTAATTGGGGGGTGGATGTGGACGGTGCCGTCTGGCTTTTCGACCCGGCGGTAGCGGTAGCGGACCGGGAAATGGACCTTGCCATGCTCGAACTCTTCAGCACCCCGCCCGCAACCTTTTGGCAGGCATATCGGAGCTTGGCGCAGCCCGATTTCGACCCGCAGGGCTACGCTCGCCGCCGCCCGCTCTACCAACTATATCATTTGCTCAACCACTGGCTCTTGTTTGGCCGCTCCTACGCCGGGCAGGCCGTGGCAGCCTGCCGTGCGGCCCTCAGCGGCGGCGGGTGAGCAGCACGGCGAGCGTCAACAGCAACGCACAAGCAAGAAAGAAAGCGAGACTCCAGTGGGTGATTGGCCAGCCCAGGAGCCGATGCGCGCCGGCAACGGCGCAGGAACCTTTCCCGGCCAGGGCCGAGGCCAAGGGACTGCCGATGGCTGGCGAAGAAAAAACCGTTTGCGGCAGCAACTGGATGTTTGCACACGCTTCTACCCGGTGTTGCGCCGCAATGTCGGCAAGATGCCACTGCCAGGCAGCCAAGATCGCTCCTACCCCGGCGGCGATGCCAGCCAAGGCCCAAGACCATCGTCGCAGCAAAAAAAATCCTAGCAGAATCAAAAAAATCATTGCCAGGTCGGCGAGTCGCTGATAGACACACAGACTGCAGGGCGGCACTTGCCGGGCAAACTGCAGATACAGCACCAGCGCCAGGGCGGCGAGTCCCACAAGCCCGGCCAGGCCCGCCAGCATCGCTGCACCATGCCTCATTTGGCGTCGAGAATTTCCTGCCATTGCTCTTCCGTGGGCAGATTGACCAAATAGTGCTCTTGGTCCTGACTCCGATACACGAGGAGGGGAACGGTAACCACACCCGGGGGAACGCTATCGAGGAGGGACTCTTTTCCCTGCAGAAAGGCAAAATTGCGGTGTAGTATGCCTGCCTCTTTGGCGACCAGGGCAGGATCTGCCGGAGCGATGCCACCCTCCGGTCGACCATCACGAATGGCAAAGCCGCTCTCGTTCTTTGTCAAGGCGGCACGAGGGTCAGCAGCCGATAAAATTGCTGCTGCCTTGGCGCGACTCGAAGGACGCAGAAATCCGACCACCACCACCCGCAGGCGCAGTTTGCCCTTGGCCACCTTTTCTTGCAGCTGGTCGTAGAGTTTGTGGCAGTACGGACAGTTGGGGTCCAGAAAAAGATAAACTACCGGGCCCTGCTTGCCTTCGGCAATATATTGGGTATGGGTGAGGGCTTGCCAGAAATAGTCATCGTGCTCCGCGTTGGCCGCCCGAGCGGGTTCATTCGCGCCCATGAGCAGGATAACAAGACCAAGGAAAGCAAAAAGATGTAGAGATGCTTTAGGGTGCATCGATGCGTACCAAGGAGATTTGCTGACGACTGTAGAGTTCGTAGGCATGGTAGAGCTCCCGGAGGTTTTCTTGGCTGGTGAGATCGGCGTGTAAGGCTGGAAGATCGCGTTGCGGCAGTACGAGAAATAGTGGCCCCGAATGCTTGGCGAGGAGCTGGGGGATCTGTTGTTGTGGATTCGTAAGTTGTGTCGCCGTCATGGCGCCGCGCCCGGCATAAAAAAGGAAACTCGGTTCCCACCAATGCCAAGTGGCGAGGGAGTAGGGCTGGCTGCCCTCCATGCTGCGTACCATCTCCCCCATGTGCACCGAGGGTTTGAGACGGTCGAGGGCAGGTAGCAGCAGGAGCACCAAGCAAAAGGTCAGGGCTACCGCTCCCGCACCGAGGCTACCGATCACTCCCAAAAACTGCCCACGATAGACAAAGTACAGGGCCAGCAGCGCCGCAGCCAGATAGGGCAGACCTATATAGGCGACCGCGCCCAACGGCGGAATCTGCTGCGGTACCAGGGTGGCCCCGAGTCCGAGTAGGATGCCGCCTAGCTCCGCCAAAGCCAAAAGGGAGCCAACAATCCCGCGTCCGCTCAGGGCATGGACGCCAGAGAGGGCCAGCTCCACCCGCCAGGCGAGAAGGGCGAGGAGGGGCGGGTATGCCTCCCAGACATAGTTGGGTAGCTTGGTCGCGCCAAGGCTGAAGAAGGCGATCCAAAGCCCGGCCCAGAGCCCAAAAAAGAGCAGGTCGGGACGGGAGCGAAGGTACTCGCGACGCTGCAGCCAGAGAGGCGCAAAGACCTGCGGAAAAAACACCGACCATGGCAGGAGCCCCAGGAAGGTACTGATCAAATAGTAGAATATCGGACCCTGATGCCCCTGCATGGCGCCGGTATAGCGGCCAACATTCTGCTGGGCGATAAAAAGCAAATCCCAGCGCCAGTGGGTCTCGATTCCCACCGCCAGATACCAGGGTAGGGTCAACACGAGGAACAGGGGGAGACCCCAGCGCAAACGTCCCTCCCGCCAAAGATGCGGAAGATCCTGCCGCAAGAGCAAGAAGACGGTGATGATCAGGCCCGGTAGGAGAAAGAAAATCGGCCCCTCGCAAAGGGTACCGAGGGCCATGGCGGCATAGGAAAGTGGGTACTGCCAACGCCTTTCCTCGGGGTAGAGATAGCCGCGCAGGTAGCTGAGCAGGCTGACGGTTACCAACAGGATGACCAGTGGATCGGGTACCGCGGCACGAAAGATGATCTGACTGTGCAGGGCGGTCGCCGTAAAGAGCCCGGTGAGGAGGGCAGCGCGGGCGCCGAGCAGACGCCGCAGCGCGAGGCTGAGGTAGAGAACGAGAAGGGCACCGAGGGCAACGGAACCGATGCGCAGACCCCAGCTATTCATCCCGAGAAGGCGCACGCCAAGGTCCATCAGCCAATAATTCAGAATCGGTTTGTCGGGTCGCAGACTGCCGTTGAAGGTCGGCACCACGTAATTATCGTGGGCGATCATCTCCTTCAAGCATTGCGCGTTATTGGGTTCGTCGATGTCCCAGAGGCTGGCATCGCCAACATGAAAGCCAAAGAGCCAAAAGGCAAAGACGAAGAGCAACAAAGCATGCAGCAGATGATGTTCGGCTGTGGCCGCCTTAGCCATCGCGGGCACCGCCCTTGAGGATGCGCGCCTTGTCGCGTTGCCACTCGCGTTCCTTAAGGGCCGCCCGCTTGTCGTGGTCCTGCTTGCCCTTAACGAGGGCAATTTCTGCCTTGGCGCGCCCTTGTTTCCAGTACAGGGCCAGGGGGACGAGGGTAAAGCCCTTGCGCTCCACGGCACCAATCAAGCGGTTGATTTCCAAGCGGTGCATCAGCAGCTTGCGGGTACGGGTGGGGTCCGGCTGAATATGGGTGCTGGCGGTGGGCAGGGGGCTGATGTGCGCGCCCAGGAGCCAGAGCTCACCGTTTTTGACCACCACATAGCTGTCCTTTAACTGTAGGCGACCGGCACGCATCGACTTCACCTCCCAGCCTTCGAGAGCAATTCCGGCCTCGAAGCGCTCTTCGATGAAGTACTCGTGTCTCGCCTCACGGTTGAGGGCAATGGTGCTGTTACTCATGGCATCGGTGGTCCTGAAATCTAATGCGCGATCTTACCGCAAAGCAGCTGGTGTGGTACAAACCACTGGGTGCATCCACTATCCTACAACCCGCTATCGGGGCGCGAGGACTTGTAACGATGGCCAAGCTGCAGCATTACCCCGCCTGGCTGCCGGCGGAAGATTGGCAGTTGCTCAGCGAGATGCCGGCCATTGCAGCGTTGCTCGAGGGTCGGCTGCGCGCGGCGCAAAGCGAGATCCTGTTCGAGAACTATATTTTTGAACATGGGGTCTGGCCGGAGAAGATCCTGGATATCCTCTGTGCGCGGGCCGCCGCCGGAGTACGCGTTGTTTTGCGTTTGGATGCCTTTGGCAGCCATGGCTTTCCCGAGCGCTGGATTGCCCAGCTGCAAGCGGCGGG
>JAWNZB010000141.1:0-3698 GCA_038447835.1 Candidatus Igneacidithiobacillus chanchocoensis
TGCGCTAAGTGCCTGTTTTATTTGGTGGGTTGTGAGGGGATCGAACCCACGACCCGCTGATTAAGAGTCAGCTGCTCTACCAACTGAGCTAACAACCCAAGGAGCACGCATTATACCGAAACGAAGACCAATCGCAAGGACTGGCGCCGCTGCGGGTTAGGCGTGGAGGGCTCGCGTCTCCTTGCGCTTGCGCACGCGCAGCACGATATCGATCTCTTCCAGTTCGGTATTCTCCGGCAGTTGCGGCAGGTCTGCCAGTCGAACTTGCTGCACGGGAATGTCGATCAGATCGCCGCTGTCCACATAGTAATAATGGTGATGTGGTGCGACGTTGGAGTCATAAAAAACCTTGCCAGGCTCGACAATCACTTCGCGCACCAGACCATGCTGCACAAAGAGCCCTAGGGTGTTGTATACCGTGGCTTTGGAGACGATGGCGTAGTCGGCATTGACGCGTTGCATGATCTCCTCGGCAGAGAGGTGCGCATGCTGCGCAAAAAGGACGTAGCCAATTTCCACGCGCTGGCTGGTCGGGTTGACCCCGGCGCTCTTGAGCGCCTCAAGGACCTGCTGTTTACTGAATCCGATTTCTTTCATATCTTTGTTCCAGTGTAGTTCTGTACTCGGTTTAATGGTATTACGCTTTGGGGCTGAGGGGAAGCCGATAAGGGGCGGGATCCAAAGACGGTTCTTGCTCCAGAATAAGGGCACGCAATAGTTCGGCGGTGATGGGTGCGGTGGTAAGCCCATAGCGGAAGTGGCCAGCGGCCATATACAAACCGGGATGCTCGGGAACCGCGCCAATGTAAGGAATGTTGTCGGGACTACCGGGGCGTAGCCCTGACCACTGTTGCAACAGATCGGCAGCGCGGGCTGCAGGAAAGACGCGCTCGGCAAAGGCGCGTAACTCCGCCAGTGCCTCTTCGGTGTTCCCCTTGCAAAAGCCGACGTCTTCGCTGGTGCTGCCAACGAGGATCTGCCCGTCCTTACGCTGCACCAGATAGTGGCTACCCTAGAGGACAATTTGCGGCAGGGCACCAAGCTCTCCTTGAAGCAGCAACATTTGCCCGCGCACCGGCGTAATGGAAATGCTGATCCCCAGTCTTTCCAGGATTGTTCTGCTCCAGGGCCCAGCACTAAGCAAAACTCGCTCGCTTTCCCATACCGCGCTGCGGGTCGAGACCCTCCAACCAAAGCCCTGCCGCGCTAACGCCTCGACTTCCTGATGCTCGTGAATGGCGACGCCAAGTTGCTCTACATAGGCGCGTAGCCCAGCAAGAAGGCGGGGATTGCGAACCTGCGCTATTTCTGCGCAGAACAAGGCGCTGTCGGCTTGGAGAAATGGCGCACGGGCACGCATTTCTGCTGCAGAAAACTGCTGCCACTGCCAGCCCCACTCGGCACCCCAGGTGGCGGCATCTGTGGGCAGGGGCGCCTCGGGGCTATTGAGCACCCACATCCCCGATGCCAACCACTCCGGGTCGATTCCGGTAGCTGCCTGAATTTCAGCAACAAAATCTGGGTATTGCTGCATGCCAGCTTTGGCCAGTTGCAGCAGCGCCTGACGGTAGCGCCACGGATGCAGAGGGCTGAGAATGCCGCCTCCGGCCCAAGAGGCCTCGCGCCCGACGCTGCCACGCTCGAGCACCGTAACCCGTAGCCCCGCCTGACGTAGGCGCAAAGCGGCGCTGAGGCCGATGACGCCGGCGCCAATGACGAGGATCTCGCTGCTTGCGTGGGTCATGGCCGGTTAAAAATCGATGCGGTAGAAAATGTTGGCACCATCCTGAGTGCCACTTTCGGTCTGGATCTCGATGTGCCGCGAAACGCGGTAGCGCAGGCGGGCAATCGTGCCTTGCCCAAGAATGGACTGCCCCACGCTAAAGTACAAGTTGGGGGTAATGTAATGCCCCAAAGTCACCATGTCTGCCGCAAGTCCGCTGCTGCTGCCATTAGAACTGACGCCAACATCGAGGCCGCTGCCGCCCAATCCGCCATTGCCAAAAACGGCGGCTCGCCCGGCAGAGAACAGTTGCCCGGCTGCAGCCGAGAGGAGGGCGTCTTGGCTCTGCAGTCCAGAACTGGGCGTTCCCAGCACCAGATACGAAAGGATATCGTTTTGCGCCATGCCCGGTTTGGAATACAGATTGACGACCGGATGGCTGAGGTTTCCGGTTACCTGCACGCCGGCATAAATCGTCTCATTATTTACCGCAAAGCTGTTGCTATTGCGAATTTTGCGTACGGCTAAAACATCGAGGCTGGCGGCATCGGGTGGGCCAGCGAAAATAATTCTTCCGCGCTGAAAAATCAGGGAATTACCGTAAATTTCGTATTTTCCGTCAACCATCTGCAAGGTCCCGTGCATTTCGGGAGAGGTAGACGGCGGTGTGATGCGGAGATCCAGGCTTCCCTCCAGGTTGGCACGTAGACCGCCAATCAAGATTTTGGCATTTTTGCCGAGGCCAATATGAATGTTGGCCGCAAGATTGCTGGGCGTCGATTTCTGTTTCTCATTACGGACAAAGACGACATCACTGGAGGGCTTGGGGCCGCCAAAATCGGTACCTAAAATGCGCAGTTCCGAGGTTTGCACCGTGCCCGTAATATCCGTGCGGCCGTTTTCCTGCCGGATTTGCAGTTGCGGATTTACCGAGGCTTGCACTTGCGGCAGGTTTAGCGCCTGAAAATTGTCACCAGCAATATGTACCTGATACGCCAAGCCGTGCGCGAAGGTGATGGTACCATTGCCGGTAAGGCTGCCAGCGCCGGAATGCACCACCAGATTTTGCAAGGTCAGTTTTTCTCCCTGGCCTTGGAGTTCGGTGCCAATGTTTTGTAGGTGTAGGCCGGCCTGGGGAATATAACAGCCGAGCGCCGAGGCTTTGGCCTGCCCGCGCCAGTCGGGCTGCCCCCAAGTGCCACCAGCATGCAGGTCGAGGGTAATCTGACCAGTCGGATCGATACGAATCGTTCCGGTGGGCAAGTGTGCTAGCAGCTGTCCGGGAATTTCCCCTACCACCGCACCGGCAATGGGCGCCTTGCTCGGGGTATGCCAGGGGAGGGCGAAGGGAGCAGGACTGCTGGCCTCGAGCTGCAGGTGACCAAGATGATCGGCAAGTTGGAGCTGGCTGTGCAGTTGCAGCCCCGATGCCTGCCAAGCAACTTGCCCGCTAAAGGCCTCAATTCCTAGCGCCTGCGCCTTGTCCTCGTCTTGCCAGTGTAGGGCAGTGTCGTGTACTTGCCAGTGCGCCTGTAGGGTACAGCTGCCATGGCAGTTCCCCTGAATCTGTGCATCCCAGCGTCCGCGGATGCCGGCCTCGGCGCTCTTATCCCAAAAATCCAGGGGTAGAGCAGTAGCCACGGCGTCGATATGCCCTTGGTTTGGCGCCGGACCGTAGCCGCCGTCGACGTGCAGACTGGCGCCATGCGGACCATCAATCTGTAAGCCACTGATTTGCGCCGTTCCCTGCGCCCAGCGCAGATTGCTCGGGTGCACCATCTGCCAAGCGCCAAGACGAGGATCGTCAAAGTGCAGCTGCGCCAGTTGCAGGCCCCAAGCGTTTTGGAGGTGGAGCAAAACGCCGCTCATTTGTAGTTGGCGCGCACCGTTTTCGACCTGTAGCTGCAGGTTGGCTTGCTGCAGGCTACCAGCAAGTTTGCTCTGCACTGCGAGGGTTTGCCCGGCGGCGACGATG
>JAWNZB010000036.1:0-19600 GCA_038447835.1 Candidatus Igneacidithiobacillus chanchocoensis
GTCTTGGCCGTGGAGTTACGCGGTAACCGCCATTGGCAGACCCATCCACAGCGACTCTTGCAGGCATTGCAGGACTTTGCTGGCGAGCGCCTGCGCTATCAGCTTGGCTTGGCGCCAACGCCTCTGGCAGCGGCCTTGCTGGCTTGGCAGGGGCAGGCGGGGGCGCTGGCACGTTGTCCTCCAGACGTCGATTTCACCGAATGCTGGCAGCAAATCCCTTTGGCGCTGCTGCCTGCTGATGCCGCTTCCCTGGCGCGCTGGCACAGCCTGGGCCTGCGTAGCTGTCGGGATTGGGCTGCCCTCGACCGGCGCGAGCGGGCCCTGCGCTTTGGTGCCGACTGGGAGAGCTTCTTCGACCGCTTGCGCGGTATGCGGCCGGATCCGCGGCCGGTCTGGCCTTGGCAGGCAGAGTGGTTGGTTTCCTTTCCCTTGCTGCAGGAAGTGACCGATTGGCAGGGCTTGCGTTTTCCGTTACGGCGGGCCTTCCAGGAGTTGCGCCTGCGTTTACAACAGCGCGCCTGTTCGCGTTGGGAGCTTCTCCTGCAAGGGCGCGACGAGCAATATCGCGCCCTGTTGCAAAGTCGTGATCCCCTCACCAGTGCCGACTTTTTTCTGCAACTCTGGCAGGAGCGCCTACAGCGGCAGCCCTGGCAATTTGCGGCACGCCAGCTGCAGTTGCGCGCCCTGGAGGCGCAAGACTGGGGTGGGGAGCAGCAGACATTTTGGGAGCAGGGTTTGCTCCATCGGCAAGGGCGTTGGCTGGATCTTTGGCGAGCCCGGCTGGGGGCAGAAAATGTCTACCAGCTCCGTCTGCGGGCCGAGCATCGCCCCGAACTCGCCTGGCAGCTGGACAGCAGCGGGCAATATTGTGCTCCCAACCCGAGTCTGCCTGCTTTCTCCTGTCCCCGGCCCTTGTGGCTCCTGCCGCAGGCGCAAGCCATTCCTTCCCTGACTGTCGGCCCCGATCCCAACACTTGCGAGCGATTGGAGGGCGGTTGGTGGGACGGTAACGATATCGCCCGCGATTATTTCCGCTGGCGGCGTGCAGATGGTGCCCAGTGTTGGGTGTTTCGCGATTGTCGCTCCGGACGCTACTTTTTGCATGGATACTTCGCCTGAGCCGCCCTACGCTGAGCTCTATTGCCTCAGCAATCTGAGTTTTTTGCGTGCCACGGCTAGTGTCGAGACGCTGCTCGACCGGGCCAAGGAACTCGGCTATAGCGCCCTGGCCATTACCGAGGAATGCGGCCTCTACAGTGCCCCGCGCGCCCATGTGCATGCCCGTAGCATCGGCTTGCCCCTATTGTTGGGTAGCGAGTTACGCCTCGAGGAAGGCCTGCAGCTGGTGCTGCTCATCGAAAATCGCCAAGGCTATGCTGCCCTGACGCAACTGATTACCGAGGCGCGGGGGCGGGCAGAAAAGGGCGCCTATCGTGCCTTGTTGGCGGACCTGCTGCCTCTTACGGGTTTGCTCGCCATCCTCTTGCCGGATTATCGCCAAGAACCCGCAACCCAGGCCGCTGCCATCGATGCCCTGTGCCAAGCCTGGGGAAGCGAGCGCCTGCGCTTTGGTGTGGCCCTGCTCGCTACCGGCGATCATGTGCAGCGCTTGCAGGGCCTGCAGCGCTGGCAGGAGCGTTTTTCCTTGGCGGCGCTGGCGTGCACCGGGGTCTTGCTGGCGCGGCGTTCTGAGCGCTTTCTCCTCGATGTACTCACCGCCATCCGTTTGGGTAAGCCTCTTGCAGAACTGGGCTGGGACTTGCCGAGCAGTGGCGAACGACACCTGCGTTCGCGTCGGCGCCTGGCCGAGCTGTATCCGCCCGCCTTGCTGCAGGAAACTCTGCGCGTTGCCCAGCGCTGTCGATTTTCTTTGGACGAGTTGCGTTTTCGCTATCCCTTGGGGAGTAATGCGGCGGGCTTGCATCCCCAGGAACTCCTGCAGCGCGAGGCGGAGGAAGGGCTGCGGCGACGGTATCCGTCGGGGGCGCCCGAGCGGGTGCAGAAGCAACTTGCCGAAGAGTTGCGCATCGTTGCCGAACTCGACTATGCCAATTATTTTCTCACGGTCTACGATATCGTCTGCTTTGCTCGCGGGCGCGGCATCCTCTGCCAGGGACGCGGTTCGGCGGCCAACTCGGTACTCTGCTTTGCCTTGGGTATTACCGAGGTCGATCCCAGTCGTGCGCATCTGCTGTTTTCTCGCTTTTTATCGCGGGAGCGCGGCGAGCCGCCAGACATCGATGTCGACTTTGCCCACGAGCGGCGCGAGGAGGTCATCCAGTACGTATTCGCGCACTACGGTCGTCGCCATGCCGCCCTGACGGCGAGCATCATCCACTATCGGCCGCGCAGTGCCATGCGCGATGCCGCCCGTGCCTTGGGCTTTTCGACGGACGAGCAAGACCAGCTCACCCGGCAGCTTGCTTGGTGGGATGGTCGGCGCGTTTTGCCCGAACGTTTGCAGGCGGCGGGCTTCGATCCCGAAAGCCCGGCTGTGCAGCGTTTGATCATTGTCGTCAATGCCTTGGTAGGACTTCCTCGCCATCTTTCGCAACATGTAGGTGGGATGGTCTTGGTGGAGGATCCACTCCCGCGCCTGATTCCCGTCGAGCCCGCCCGCATGCCGCAGCGCACGGTGCTACAGTGGGACAAGAATGATCTCGATCTCCTTGGCATTCTCAAGGTCGATCTCCTTGCCTTGGGAATGTTGAGCGCACTGGCTCGCTCCTTACAAGATCTAGGGTTGGAACTGGCGGCCATCCCGGCCGAGGACCCTGCCGTGTATGCCATGTTGCAACGCGGGGAGAGTCTGGGGGTTTTTCAGGTGGAGTCGCGGGCGCAGATGAGCATGTTGCCGCGCCTGCGCCCGCGCTGTTTTTATGATCTGGTAATCGAGGTGGCCATCATTCGACCAGGGCCGATTCAGGGCGGCATGGTACATCCCTATCTGCGGCGCCGGAATGGCGAGGAAGCCGTCACCTACCCAGGGCCGGAGGTGCAGAAGGTCTTGGAGCGCACCCTGGGGATACCCATTTTTCAGGAGCAAGTGATGCAGATTGCCATGGAGGCGGCGGGCTTCGATGGCGATGCGGCCGATGGCCTGCGGCGGGCGATGGCCGCTTGGCGCCGTACAGGGGACTTGGGGCCCTACGAGCAGCGGCTGCGCGCCGGGCTCGCCGCACGCGGCTACGATACCGGTTTTGCCGAGCAGCTTTGCGAACAGATTCGCGGTTTTGCCGAGTACGGCTTTCCCGAGTCCCATGCCGCCAGTTTTGCGCTTTTGGTCTACGCCTCGGCATGGATCAAATGTCATCATCCCGCCGTGTTCACCGCTGCCTTGCTCAACAGCCAGCCCATGGGCTTTTATGCCCCGGCGCAAATCGTCCAGGAGGCGCAGCGCCAGGGGGTGCAGGTGCTGCCGGTAGATCTACGCTACAGCCACTGGGAAACGCGAGCGCGAGGACGGCGAGTGCGCCTCGGGCTGCATTTGGTCAAGGGTTTGCCGCGCGAGGAGGGCGAACGCTGTTTGACTTGGCGGGAAAGTGGCGGCTCTTTGCTGCCGGCAAGCCTCTTGCAAGACGCCGGGGTGAGGCGGGGAAGCCTCGAAAAACTGGCGCGGGCCGGGGCCTTCGATGGTCTTCTAGGCTCGCGCCGGGAGGCGCTTTGGCAGGTCTTGGGGCTGCAGAAGCCGACGGCCCTGGGCCTGCCGCCCAAAGCCGCGCGGCCCTCGGGATTGGCACCGGCCTCAGCCGCTAGCCTCTGTCGGGAGGACTATCAGCAACTGGGTCTGAGCTTGGGGCCACATCCGCTGGCCTTTTTGCGGGATCGTTTGCGCCAGGCAGGCTACCCCAGCATTGCCGAGACCTTGCGGAAACCCTCGGGCGCTTGGGCGGCAGTGGCGGGCTTGGTAACCCATCGGCAACGACCGGGCACCGCCCATGGCACGGTATTTTTGACCATCGAAGACGAATCTGGCCGCGCCAACCTGATCATCTGGCCGCAACGAGTAGAGTCTTGGCGTCAAGCCATTCTCCAAGGACGCGCCCTAGCAGTCCAGGGCCGCCTGGAAAAAACCGGCCCCTACGTCCACAACATCATCGTCGAGAACCTACAGGATCTCAGCCCACAACTGGCCAAAATTGCAACCAATTCCCGTGATTTTTGCTAAAAAATCGAGTTGTTGTCGCATTCCTTACCAAAGTTTTTGGCTTAGCAAGCTGGCATTTCCGCCCGCTGCGGCGGTATTGATGCTGATACTTTGCTCCTGACAGAGGCGTGGCAAAAAATGCGGTCCACCGGCCTTTGGCCCCGTGCCAGAAAGACCCGCACCACCAAAGGGTTGAACGCCAACAACGGCGCCGGTCATGCCACGGTTCACATAGACATTTCCTACCCGCGCCGCACGGCTAATCGCCTGGGCGCGACTGTCGATCCGTGTTTGGATACCCAGGGTCAATCCATAGCCAAAACCATTGATTTCTTCGATAACGTTTTCCCAGGATCCCGACCAGCGGCGCAGTTGTAGCACTGGGCCGAAAATCTCTTCCGCCAGTAGGGATTCGCCCGTCACGGCGTATAGGCTTGGGAGAATGAAATACAGCTCCCGCCCATGGCTATCGCGCAGGCTTGCCGTTGGCCCCGCTGCCGTGCCCAAGGGCCAAGGGCTGCGCGCGAGGAGATGCGCACCGCGGGCTTCCAAGTGTTCGATCTGCGCGAGGATGCGCTGCTGTGCCCGGGCATCGATGACTGGTCCCACATCGCTGGCGAAGTCTTCCGGGGGGCCGAGACGCAAGAGGGCCATGGCACCCTGCAGCATACGGATGAGATCGTCGGCAATCTCGTCTTGAACATAGAGCAGGCGCAAAGCGGAGCAACGTTGTCCGGCACTACGAAAGGCGCTCAGTACAACATGGTCGACCACTTGTTCGAGCAAAGCGGTAGAATCCACCAGCATGGCGTTGAGGCCACCGGTCTCGGCAATCAGGGGCAGAATGGGCCCATCGGACGCCGCCAAACTGCGCTGGATCTCTTTCCCGACCATCGTCGAACCAGTAAACAGCACACCGGCGATCGCTGGGCTTTTGACCAGTTCGGCACCGAGACTCCTTCCCGGTCCATGGAAGAGTTCCATTGCCTCGCGCGGTACCCCTGCCTCCACCAAAATCTCCAAAAATGCTGCAGCGATCAGGCTCGTTTGTTCCGCGGGCTTGACGGCGACGCTATTGCCACAGATCAGGGCGGCGAGCAGCTGTCCGGCGAAGATCGCTAGGGGAAAATTCCACGGGCTGATACACAGCATAATGCCCCGACCACTGAGACGCAGGGTGTTGGATTCTCCGGTAGGACCGGGAAGATGCTGATCCGCCAATTGTTCCTGGGCGAACAGGCCGTAGTAGCGACAGTAATCTATGGCCTCGCGGACTTCGGCAATGGCATCCGCCCAGGTCTTGTGCCCTTCCCAGACGATCTGCGCGGCAAAGTTCTCTCGCCCTGCCTCCAAGAGGTCGCCAGCGCGCAGGATGCAGGCGCAGCGTTCCGCCAGAGGTTTACAATTCCAGCTCTCGAATCCTCTTTGTAGCTGTGCAAGCCGTGGAGGGACGGTGGCGCAATCGTCCATCGGACGCTCTTGCCTTACGGATAAGGTATCCCAGGCGTGCTGTAGTAGTGCGCGCTGCTCGGCCTCTGCAAGGTCGAATCCGAGCGGGTTTTTTCGCTCCTGGCCGGCAATTTGCCCATAGATCGCCACAGGCAGGGGCAAGCTAGAAGCCCGCTCGGCCAGAAACGGATTGGCAAGGAGGGCCGAGAGCGGCGTATGGGGATCCGCCAATTGGTGTACAAAGGAACTGTTGGCGCCGTTTTCGAGCAGGCGCCGCACGAGGTAGGCGAGGAGGTCGCGGTGTTCGCCCACCGGGGCATAGATGCGCACAGGAAGAGAGGTTTCTGCGAGGATTTCGGCATACACCCCATTGCCCATCCCGTGCAGTTTCTGCAGCTCGAACTGGGCGCCGGGATAGTCCTCGCGCAGCAGCAAGAGGGCGGCGATGGTGGTGGCATTGTGGGTGGCAAACTGCGCAAAGATCGTCCCTTCCGCACTCGCCGCCAGCATGCTGCGGGCGCAGGCCAAGTAGGAAATATCGCTGTGGTGTTTGCGGGTATAGACCGGATACCCGGCAAGTCCCAACTCCTGCGCGCGTTTGATTTCGGTATCCCAATACGCGCCCTTCACCAAGCGCAGCATCAGCGGGCGTTGGTAGCGGCGTGCCAATCCGATACAGGTATCCACCACGGTCGTAGCGCGGGTTTGGTAGGCCTGTATTGCCAGGCCCAAACCTTGCCAGCCCGCGCAGTCCGGCGCATGGGCGATGGCCTCGAGGAGGGCTGCAAAGATCTCCAGACTGAGCTCCAAGCGCTCGCTTTCCTCGGCATCGATGGTCAAACCGACCCGCGCCTGTGCGGCTGAACGTGCGAGTGTGACCAGTTTGGGTAACAGACGGGGCAGTACAAAGTCTTTCTGCACCGCCTCGAGACGGGGTTCCAGGGCCGAGAGCTTGATGGAAAGGCCGTCCCTCTCCCGGGGGCCGCCCTTGGTATCCGCCAGCGCGAGTCGGGAGAGAGCATGCTGGTAAGCGGCAAAATACCGCTTGGCATCCGCGTCACAACGCGCACTCTCTCCCAGCATGTCGAAAGAAAATCGCCAAGTGCCGGGCCCGCGACGTTGCACGTCTGCGCGTTTTTGCGCCTGTTCGATGGTCTCGCCCAGAATGAACTGATGTCCAAGAAAGCGCACTGCCTGTGTCGCGGCACCGATAATGCTGCGGGCGCGCAGACTCTGCTTACTCTGCCTAGCGTCGCTGGGATCGGGCAACCATTGCGCAGCCATGCGCAGCAAGGGTGTGATGAGGGAATGGTTCGTCGTCGGCTCGCTACTCTCCTGGCCAAAACCGCGCCGAAGCTGATCGGCGGCCAAGGCCGCGGCAGTGCTGCGGTCAGGTATGCGCAGCAAGGCCTCTGAGAGGCGCATTAGCGCTAGTCCGCTGGTGCTATCGAGAGGGTACTCTGCTAACAACGACTCCATACTGAGGGATCGGAATCGCTGGCTCTCCCGCACGGCGCCGATCCACCCTGCGCAACGATCCACTACCGCGTCCCAAGAAAGCACGCCCAGCCTTTCCAGAGCTTCCTGAAGGCAGTCAGCCTCCGGCCGCACCGCCGCTGGCAGCATGACCGCCACGGCAGAAGCTTCGGAGTTGTCCAGTTGATCCAGCGTTCCACTGGTGCTGTTAAAGTCTTCAAACATCGGCGCCTCCAGATTGCTGCACGAATATCCGCATGCAGGATGGATGCCAGAATATAATAGCCTGAATTGCGGTATCTTTTAGCTGTAAAAAATCAGTTGCCCCAGCAAAGAGCATAATCTGTTCTAAAGCGGTGCGCATGGCACCAAAGAATGACCATCATGGCCGTTGAAAATGTACTAATAGTAGCAGAAATCTATGGAGCATTCGAGCGAACTTTGTGCAATCACCATAAGATGAAAATTTGACATCAGTATTTTATTGTGTAACGGTAGATAAGAAATATACCATATGGGAGACTTCTGTGGAAAAAGAAAACTCGCAACCACGTAAGTTGCGCCGGGAGGGTACCTTACAGAGTTTGATCCTTGCCTGTGTTGGGGCATCCATCGGTTCTGGATGGCTTTTTGGTCCATTGTTTACAGCCAAAATGGCTGGCCCCTACGCCATTGGATCATGGATTATTGGGATGTTGGCGATTTTGTTGCTGGCAGTGGTCTTTGCCGAATTGGCACCGCTGATTCCCAAGGCTGGGGCTATCGTACATCTGGCAAATGTGGGTAATGGTCCTATCGTTGGCAACATGTGGACGTGGATTTTATTTTTATCCTACGCCACGATTGCGCCCATCGAGGTTACCGCGCTGCTCACCTATGCCAATAACTATTTCCCCTATTTTTTGCAGCCGCATAGCGATCTGCTCAGTACCCAAGGCTTTTTTTACGCGCTCGTTGCGCTGGCGTTTTTTGTGGCAGTAAATTTTCTCTCGATACGCTGGGTTCTAAACATAAATAATGGCGCCACCTGGTGGAAGATTGGCGTTCCGGTGCTCACTGGTGTCATTTTTGTCGTTCTCGGTTGGCATTCTAGCAATTTCCATGTCCAGACTGGCAACACCGGTAGCAACATTCAAGGCATGTTCGTTGCCGTTGCCACGGGTGGCGTTATCTTCTCTTTGCTCGGGTTTCGTCATGCCATCGATTTGGCGGGGGAAAGCAAAAATCCCAAGCGTGATCTCCCGTTGGCCACCATCCTTTCGGTACTGATTGCTGGCGGCATCTATATTCTCGTGCAGGTCGCTTTCATCGGCGCTGTGCGTCCCCAGGACCTCGCCTATGGCGGCTGGGAGCATTTGCATTTTCCTGGTATCAATGGTCCCTTCGCGGCGCTGGCGACGAGCATTGGTATTACTTGGCTTGCCGTTCTGCTCTATGCCGATGCCTTCATCTCGCCCGCAGGTACCGCACTGATCTACACCGCTACTTCTGCCCGGGTTACCTTGGCTACCGCCGAAAGCGGTGCATTCCCCTGGGTTTTGGGCAAGATCAATGGCCATGGCGTGCCTTGGACCAGTTTGATTCTGCTCTTTGTCGTGGGCGGTGTTTTCTTTTTACCTTTTCCTTCCTGGCAAAAAATGGTGGGCTATATTGCTTCCATGACGGTGCTGTCGTATGTGATCGGTCCAATAGCGCTTTTGCAGTTACGTAAGGCAATGCCGCAACTCGAAAGGCCTTTTACCTTGCCGGGGGCGCAAATCATTGCTCCTATTTCCTTTGTGGTGGGTACCTGGATCGTCTACTGGTCGGGTCTGCATACCCTCAATTTTATTTTTGGAACGCTTTTCGTGCTTCTCGGTCTCTATGCCTTGTGGGGACTGCTGCGCAAAGAGCCGATTCGCGACATGGGCTGGCAATACATGTGGTGGATCATTCCATATTTTCTTGCCCTCTGGGGTACTGCCTGGATTGGGCCGAAATCTCTGGGCGGCGAAGGTTGGGTCGGTTTTTACCAAGGTATGGCCATCATTGCGGCAATCAGCCTGCTCATTTTCTATTGGGCGGTGCACAGCGCCGTCTCCGACAAGGAAATCCGCTTGTACATGCGTAATCTCGATAAACGCGGAGTAGGTGCACCGTGATGGATCTAGCACCAGATCGTCCTTTGGCCGGTAAAAAGTGGGTAATTAAAATCGGCAGCAGCTTGCTGATGAACGGCATGGGACGTCTGGCGGAAGATCGTCTTGCCGAGTGGCTAACGCAAATCCAGTCGCTGGTGCAGCAAGGCTATCAGATCGTTTTGGTGTCCTCCGGTGCCATTGCCGTTGGTGCGCGCCGAATGGGCTGGCCCGGCAAGCCGACGCAGTTGGCAGACCGCCAGGCGGCAGCAAGTGTTGGGCAGTCGATCTTGATGCATGGGTATGAAAAAATTCTGCATCAGATCCAGCGTGAAAATTACCATCCCCTACATTGCGGTCAGGTGCTCCTCACCCACGAGGAGCTGCGCAATCGCTCGCGCTATCTGAATGCCCGGGAGACCTTGCGTACTCTCATCGAGCATGGGGTCTTGCCCATTGTTAATGAAAATGACGCCATTTCGCACCGTGCCATCCAGTTGGGTGACAATGATACTCTGGCCGCCCTCGTCGCCAATCTCTGGGATGCCGATCTCCTCGTTTTGCTTACCGACCAGCGCGGTTTGTACGATGCCGATCCGCGCACCCATCCCGACGCCCAGTTCATCCATCGCGCTCGCGCTGGCGAAGCGCGCTTGGAGCGCTTGGCAGGTTCTGGCGGCTCCCTGGTCGGCACCGGTGGAATGCTCGCCAAGGTGAAGGCGGCGGCGCGGGCGGCACGTTCGGGAACCTCGACCATCATCGCCAACGGGCTCGAGGAGCGCGTGATTCTGCGTAGCGCAAACCAGGAGGCGGTCGGCACCCTTCTTGAGGCGAAGATTCCTGTGCTTGCCGCACGTAAGCGCTGGTTGTCGGATCAGTTGCGCGTGCAGGGCGAACTGCATCTCGACGCTGGTGCCGCTGCCGCCGTTTACGAAGAAGGTGCGAGCCTACTGCTCTTTGGGGTGCGGGCGCAGGAGGGCGCCTTCCGGCGTGGCGATCTCGTGAGCTGTATCGACCCCACGGGTCGGGAAATTGCCCGCGGTTTGGTGAATCTCGATGCCCGTCTGCTCGAGCATTGCCGGGCGCAGCTGGCGGCTGGCGAGGAGGTTTCGGCAGATTGTCGCATCCTTATCCACCGCGACGATTTGGTGCGCAGCGATTGACTAGGCCTTACTCGGCCCATCAAGGGCTGGGGTGCGCTCGGCAAAATGGATGTCTTGTTGTTGATGGGCAAGACGGATGCCGCGCCGATGCAGGGCCTCCACCGCCTGTGCTCGCAGTTCGGTCTGGATCATAAAACTGTTGTTGCAGTCGGCAATATACACCCGCAGATAAAATACCAGGGCGTTTTCCGTCACATCTAAAAGCAGGGCGGTGGGTGGAATGCTGCGCGGGTCGTCTTGCAGTACTTCGGGGTGCTGCTTACCCACTTCTTCGAGAATTTCGCGCACCTCGTCGATGTCGGCATGGTGATGCACGCGCAGCGGAATCATGAGCCGTAAAATGCTGTTGCTATACGTCCAGTTGGTGACTTGACCGGAGATGAGTTCGGAGTTGGGTACGAATACCTCGGTGCGATCAAAGGTGAGGATCAGCGTCGAGCGAATGCTGAGACGCTGCACATAGCCCTCGGTGGTACCCACCTTTACCCAATCGCCGACGCGAATGGGGCGCTCCAAAAGAAGAATGATACCCGAGACGAAATTATTGACGATATTTTGTAAACCAAAGCCAATGCCTACCGACAACGCACCGGCAATGATCGCTAAATTGTGCAGTGCAACGCCGGCGGTAGAAAGGGAAAGCAGAATGGCGACAATAAAGCCGACATAGCGAAATATGGCAAGAATGGAATGCCGCGAACCGATATCAAAATGCCGAAAAATGCCACTTGCCCCGGAAAGCCGTTTTTGCAGCCACTGATTGACGTTGAACAGGAAAAATAGCAGGGCAATGGCAATTAGCCAGCGGAAAGGCTGGATATGAAAGGTGCCGATGTCGAAGCCATGAATGAAATATTGCCAAAAGATCGCAAAACCACTGCGGCTCAGACCCCAAGCCAGCAGAATGATGATCAACACCGTACTCCACAACAAGAGCTGGGAAAGAAGGCGTAGCCAAGACAACCAGGAACTCCCCTCTTGGCTGAGTCCCAAATGCCGACGCAACAGGCGTGGCAGATCACCCTCGCCGTCTTCCTCGTTGCCCCAAATATCGTCAATAAACCAAGTGATGACCCGGGCAACGAGAATGGCAACCAGGCTTAGCACAAAACCATTGGTCAAATAGTCGGCCAACGCCATGAAACCAAAAAAATTCAGTAAAATCAGTGCGACGGAAGTGCCAAACAGGAGGAATTGCAGCCAGCGGGTATCCTTCAAAAAGGTGAAGCGCCGGGCGCGCCAGAGCACCCACAGAACGCTACTAAGAATGGCGGTGTGGATGAGCGTGACGAGGGCTGTATGGTGGTTGATGAGATCGCTGCCCTGCGGATCGAGGTACTGATAGACCAACACCAAGGTCATGAAGGTGATGACAAAGCGCAGGGGGCGCCAAAAAACCCGCAACAGCACCGCCTCGCGTTGGGCACGGGCCGGGATGGTATTGAGGTGGCGCAGCATCGAGCGACTCAGCCAGTCGCTCAGGAGAAAAGCCGCCCCCATCGCCATGATCAGTAAGGTAAGAGGATAAAAAACCGAGAGGAGATAACTGGCCAGACCCCAGACGAGCAAGGCTGCCAAAGGAAAGAGTTCGCGCAGGGCAAATTGCGACTGACGACGAACAATCGCGGCGATGATGTACAGGGCAATGCCAATCGCCATGGCGCCCTGAAACTCGGGATTGGAAAAAATGGCGGTTCCATCCGGGCGAATCCAGAAATTTCGCTCCTCCTTCCAAGCACTTTTATGCAGTTGGGAAAGCTGCACAATCTGTTGCCAAAGATTCGGCCCACGCTGCAACAACTTGCGCGTATGGAGTTGCGTTTGTTTGTCGCGAATGTCGCCAAGAACGGTACTTCCGCCAACATACAAGACCTTACAGGCCGCCAATTTGCCGCCCGCCGCAGTCTTTTCGGCGCTTAGTTGCTGGCGCAGCTCGGTCAGGCTGCTGGGTTCATCGGCTACCGGCGGGCCAACGATGGCGAGGGATTTGTTGAGATTGGCAAGGGAGGCCTCCTGGGTTTTGGTGCAGACGGCCGCATCTTGCACGATGCCTTGCACCTCTTGTTGCCACTGGCGCAACTGCCCTGCACCAACCGGCTGCGTAAGACCATGGTGAATGCTGCGCAGCAGAGCGGCGTCGTTGGCAAATTGCTCGCCTCCTGCCGCCAGCGCTGGGCTCGTTAGCAGCGCCAGCAGGAGAAAAACGCAAGTACAGAGCAAGCGGCGCAGCATAGAAAGAGGGAATCTCCGGTTGGGGGTAGCTAGGTGATGGCGCGCCGTGCCCCATGGGTCAAAATGGGCAAGAGCATCCGCTGCAAGGTAGGTGGCAGGGCAATGGGTTTGATGAGCATTTTTACTGCCATCTCAAACGGATAATGACGCCGAATCCACACCGCCATACGCTTACGGAAGGCACGAAACTCCGCTGCCGTAAATTCCTGGCCAGGGTTGCGCAGCTCATAGGCGCAGCGAATGGCGAGAAAACTGTCTTCCATGTCTGCCTCCGTTACCCGTTGCCAGAGGCTGCGCAGTACGCGCCAGCGGGAGACCGCTTCGCTCGCTTGGTATTCGCGAAAAAAACGGAAAAAATATTTGTAATGATGCACCTCATCGGCACGGATGTGCCCGGCAAGCTGCCGTAAAATAGGCTCCGGGCTAGCGTGCTGAATCATGGTGTAGAAGCTTGCCGTACCGGTCTCGACTACGCATCTTGCCGCCATTTCCAGGGCGGGGGTAGGGCCAAGCTGCTCCATTTGGCAGAGGGGGGCGTAAGCATCCACAAAGCGTTGGTAAGCGGTATCCCAATCGAAGTCAGGCCAGACCGTCAGCACATAAGCTCGCAAGGCGCGCCCGTGCTGCACCTCCTCGTGTTCCCATTGTTCTTGCAGCCATTGGCAGGCAGCTTCGTTACCCGCGTAATACCCGGCTAAATTGCTGGCATAGAGATCCGATAGGGTTTCGACGAACGAAGCACCGGCGAGCAAATAAAACCAGTCTTCTTCGTGGACGATGGCGGATTTGCGAACGCAGTCGAAGGGGATGTCCTGCAGGGACCAGCGAGGATGACGGCTTCCATCAGCCATGCAATGCAGCTCTCCTATTCCGTATTTTTACCTTTCCCGGGCGTAGTCGACGTCCGCATGCGCCAAGCCAGCCTGCTGAAAAGCTTCTCGGCGTTTCAGACACTGCGGACATGCGCCGCAATGCTGCGCCCTTCCAAGCAGGCAACTGTACGACAATTTCCAGTCGACCCCCAAGTCTTGCCCGAGAGCCACCACTTCTGCCTTACGCATGTCTCGCAGCGGACAGAGAAGTTCCCGTTGCAAGGCGGCCAAGGCTTCGCTTAAGGGGTGCAGGAGTGCCGGGCGGGAGCTAGCGTCGACCTCGGCGTCGTCGGCGGTAACGCCAATGCACAGATAGCGCACGCCAAGCGCTGCCGCGGCACTGCTGGCCACGGTCAAGGCAATGAGGTTGCGATGCAGCACGGGTACATGAAAACGCTGCGGGCGCAGTGCCCCAAGGGCGTTGCCGAGTTCTGCCATGGGCAGGCGTAGCGGCGCGCAACCGAGCCGGGCGCACTGGGCCTGCACGCGGCGCCACTCCTCGGCCGCAGCACGCTGGGAATAGTCGAGAAAGACGGGCTTTGGGGTATGCCCCATAGCATCGAGCAGGCGCAGCAGGGTGCTGCTCTCCACTCCGCCGCTCATCAACAACATTACGCGTTGTGGGGCTTCTGCTGGCAGCCGTTGCCGCACTTGATCTATCATCCGCCAGTTTCCTCCTCGCCTGCGAGCAAGCCGTGGCCCTGATTTTGGATCTGCATCCGCAAAATCCGCAAAGTCGACTCCTGCGTCAAGCAGCGGAGGCGGCACGCCAGGGCTCGCTGCTCGTCTATCCCACGGATACCTGCTACGCCCTGGGTTGTGTAATTGCGGCCAAGGCTGCCCAGGATCGCTTGCGGCAAATTCGTCAATTGGATGTCCACCATGACCTATCCCTGCTGTTTTCCAGTATTTCCCAACTGACCGAATACGCCAAGCTCGATGATCGCAGTTTTGCGGTGCTCAAGCGCGTTTTGCCGGGTCCGTTCACCTTTTTGTTACCGGCCACCCACGATGTGCCGCGTCGCCTGGCCGATCCGCGGCGGCGCACCATTGGCGTGCGCGTACCGGCGAGTGCCGTGGTGCAGGGCTTGCTCGCCGAGCTAGGCGAGCCGCTGATGAGCTCCACGCTGCTGTTGCCGGGAGCCGAGCATCCCCTCAGCGACCGGCAGGAGATTGCCGAGGAACTGGGGAATCGCGCAGACGTGCTGCTCAGCGCCGGAGCAGGCAAAACCCAGTGCTCTACCGTCGTCGACCTCACCGTCTGGCCGCCGCAATTGCTGCGCCGCGGCTTGGGCGATCTCGGAAGCCTGGGCGTAGATTGGGTCAGCAACGGCAATTTGGTCGACGAAGGGGTATAGTAGGGGGATGAATGACATCGACAATATCCTCCGACAGCTGAGCATCTGGGCGATTCCCGTGCTCTTTGCCATTACCGTACACGAAGTCGCCCATGGCTGGATGGCTTGGAAGCGCGGCGATCCGACGGCAATGTTGATGGGGCGTCTGACTCTCAATCCCCTCAAGCATATCGATCCCTTCGGTACGATACTCCTGCCCGCTATGCTCCTGCTCTTTCACTCGCCTTTTCTCTTTGGCTACGCCAAGCCGGTGCCGGTAAATTTTGCGGGCTTGCGCGACCCCAAGCGCGACATGGTCTTGGTGGCTATTGCCGGCCCCGCCGCCAACCTGCTCATGGCCCTGTTCTGGACTGGGATTCTTTGGCTAGGTGTGCGCTTGGCCGCAACATCGCCCTACTTTGCCGAACCCATGCAGTTGATGGGACAGGCCGGTATCCTCATCAATGGGGTGTTGTTTCTCTTCAATCTGATTCCCATACCCCCCCTCGATGGCGGTCGGGTGGCCGTGGGCCTATTACCGCCGCAGGCGTCCCAAGCCCTTTCCCGATTGGAGCCCTATGGCTTCATCATCCTCATCGTTTTGCTTTTCACCGGTATTCTCTGGACCTTGCTCGGTCCGGCCTTCGAGTGGTTTCAGGGATTCTTTTTTCGCTTGGGAGGACTCGCATGAGTACCACCGTCGTCTCGGGCATGCGCCCAACCGGTCGACTGCACCTCGGTCATTATCATGGCGTGCTGAAGAATTGGTTGCGCCTGCAAGAAGAACACGACGCCTTCTTCTTTGTTGCCGATCTCCATGCTCTGACTACCCATTACGAGCACCCCGAGGGCATTCGCAGCTCGACCTGGGAAGTGCTCATCGAATGGCTTGCCGTGGGGCTCGATCCGAACAAGGCGACCCTCTTCATTCAAAGCTGGGTACCCCAGCATGCCGAGCTTGCCTTGCTTTTAGGCATGCTCACCCCCCTCTCTTGGCTCGAGCGCGTGCCCACCTTCAAAGACCAGCAGGAGCAGTTGCGTGACCGCGATTTGGCCACTTATGGGTTTCTGGGCTACCCGGCGCTGATGAGCGCGGATATTTTGCTGTACGACGCCGAGTGGGTGCCGGTGGGCGCTGATCAGGTGGCGCATCTAGAAATCTGCCGCGAATTGGCACGCCGTTTTAACAGCCTGTACGGCCGTAGTGCCGCCGACGAAGCGGCCATTGCCGCGGGCCTGCAGGCCCTGGGTAAAAAGCGCAAGCAGGAGTTCCAGCGCCTGCAGGAGCGCTACCAGCAGTCTGGCGACGAAAGCGCCATCGCTGCAGCCCGGGAGATGCTCCAGGAGGCCGCTAGCCTCAACGAGGCGACCAAGACCTTGCTGCTTGCGACCCTGGAAGGGAAGGGGCGCAGTATTCTCGTCGAGCCCCAGGCCTTGCTCACCGAGGCGGCAAAGATGCCCGGCTTGGATGGGCGGAAGATGTCGAAATCCTACGGTAACGCCATTGCTCTGCGCGAAGAGCCGGAAAGCGTGCGAAAAAAGTTGCTGACCATGCCTACGGACCCCAAGCGGGTGGGCAGGCGCGACCCAGGTAACCCCGAAGATTGCCCGGTGTGGCCGCTGCACCAGGTCTATTCCTCCCCAGAAACCCGTGCCTGGGTACAAGCAGGCTGCACCAGTGCCGAGATTGGCTGTGTCGATTGCAAACAAGCGCTGGTGGAAAAGGTGCTCGCCGAGCAGGCACCCATCCGGGCGCGGGCGGAGGAGTGGGCGGCGCAGCCCGAGCGTCTGCGCGAAATCGCAGCACAAGGGGCGACCAAGGCGCGTGCCCGCGCCGAAGAGACGCTGCTCCGGGTACGTGCGGTGATGGGGCTGGATGTCGGCTAACGAAGGTACCGTCATTCCCGAGGGGCTCTACATTCCCCCCGATGCCCTCGAGGTGATCCTCGATCAGTTTTCGGGGCCCCTCGATCTCCTGCTCTGGCTCATTCGCCGCAACCGCATGGATATTCGCGACATTCCCGTGGCCGAGGTGACCCGGCAGTACCTGAGTTATCTGGAGGAAGCACGGCGACGGCACCTGGAGCTGGCGGCGGATTACTTGCTCATGGCCGCTTGGTTGGCGGAAATCAAGGCGCGCATGCTCTTGCCCCTACCGCCCGTGGAGGAGGGAGAGCCCGTCGACCCGCGAGAGGAATTGGCGCAGCGTTTGGCGTTACTTGCCCAAGTGCAGACGCAGGCCGAAGCCTTGGCTGGCCTGCCGCGGGCGGGTCAGGACTTTTTGTTGCCCGCAGCGCTGGCACACGATCCACTACCGTTTACGCCGCCCCCATTGCGCCCGCAGCATTTGCTGGCGGCACTGGAGCAGATTGCCCGGCGGCAGTTGCGTCGCGACAGCCGAGCCCCAGCGCCGCAGCGTTCTTTCGATTTGCGGCAACGCATTCTCGACCTCTTGCAGCGCTGCCGGGTGGCCCGGCGCCCCCTCTATTTTCGCGAGACCCTACCCGAGCAGCGCACGCGCCTACAACTGGGTTTGAATCTGCTTGCCATTCTCGAACTCTTGCGGCAGCAGGCGCTGCGCCTGATTTGGCAGGATCAAGATTGGCTGATCGTGGCGGTGGAGGCGCAGGATGAGCAGTGAAGATGCTCTGCGCGATCTCCTGCTGGCAATCCTGCTGCTGAGCGAGGAAGGTATCGAGCGGGAGCGTTTGCATATTCTGCTCGCAGAGGAACACCCGCAATGGCAGTCCGCTCTCGATGTCCTCTGTGCCGAGGGCTGGGGGCCGCTTGCCATTGTCGAACAAGAAGGACGCTATCAGGCGCGGTTACGCACGTCGTATCTTCATTTGCTCGACGATCTGCAGCTCGAAAAGCCGCGTCCGCTGCGTAAGGCAGTGCTGGAAACCCTGGCGATCATTGCCTATCAGCAGCCCATTACCCGCCCGGAAATTGAGCACTGGCGTGGAGTTGCTCTTGCCAGTGGCGTAATGCAACAGTTACAGGAGCTCGGCTGGATCGAGGTCAAGGGGCATCGCGATAGTCCCGGAAGACCGGGACTATGGGGTACGACCGAAGCATTTTTGCAGCATTTTGGTTTGCCTTCCCTGGCTGCGCTGCCACCGATGGTTTCGCCAGGGGAAGTGGAAGACGCATAAGCAAATGTGATGAAAAGATTAGAAATAGCTGATTTGACTGCGGCCGCAGGCTGGCCGATATTGCGCAAGGAAGCTGAGAAGATGAGATGATCCTTTTCGTGCACCATACCAATTGCTGGGTAGATTTTTGAGGAGCAAGCCATGGCACATGTAGTCATTTTGGGAGCAGGCACCGGCGGCATGCCGGCGGCTTATGAGATGAAGCACGCACTGGGTGCGGGGCACGAAGTTACCCTCATCAGTAGCAACGATTATTTTCAGTTTGTGCCTTCCAACCCTTGGTTGGGCGTTGGTTGGTCCAAGCGCGAAGACATTACCTTTCCGATTCAGCCCTATGTGGAACGCCGTGGCATCAAGTTCATTGCCAAGACCGCCGAAAAGATCGACGCCGAAGCACAGGAAATCACGCTCGCCGATGGCAGCAAGGTACACTACGACTACCTCATGATCGCAACCGGCCCGCGTCTGGCCTTTGAGTTGGTGCCGGGTTCCGATCCCCACGAGGGTCCGCTGCAGTCGGTTTGCACCACGGATCATGCCGAGATGGCCTATGGCAAGTATCAGGAGCTGCTCGAAAATCCCGGCCCCATCGTCATCGGCGCCATGCCTGGTGCCAGTTGCTTCGGCCCGGCCTACGAGTATGCCATGATTGTTGCATCCGATCTCAAAAAGCGCGGTATGCGTGACAAGATCCCCTCCTTCTCCTTCGTTACCAGTGAGCCTTACATTGGGCACCTGGGTATTTCCGGCGTAGGCGACTCCACCGGCATTCTGACCAAGGGGCTGCAGGAAGAAGGCATCGATGCCTACACCAATTGCAAGGTGACCAAGGTCGAGAATGGCCAGATGCACATCACCCAGGTCAATGATAAGGGCGAGACCGAGAAGGAATTCACCCTGCCGGTGAAGTTTGGCATGATGATTCCAGCCTTCCGCGGCATTCCTGCGGTGGCCAATGTGGAAGGCCTCTGTAACCCCGGTGGCTTTGTCATTGTTGACGATAACCAGCGCAGCAAAAAGTACCCCAATATCTATGCTGTAGGTATTGCCATTGCCATCCCGCCGGTGGAGACCACCCCAGTGCCTACCGGCGCCCCCAAGACCGGCTACATGATTGAGTCGATGGTCAGTGCCTCGGTGCACAACATCAAGGCCGACATCGAAGGGCGCGTGGGCGACAAGACCATGGGCACGTGGAATGCCGTTTGCTTTGCCGACATGGGTGATCGCGGCGCTGCCTTCGTGGCCTTGCCGCAGATCAAGCCGCGCAAGGTCGACGTCTTCGCCTACGGCCGTTGGGTGCATTTGGCCAAGGTCGCTTTCGAGAAGTACTTCATCCGCAAGATGAAGATGGGTGTTTCTGAGCCCTTCTATGAGCGTGTGCTCTTCAAGATGATGGGCATCACCCGCCTCAAGGAAGAAGGCGAAATCGAACAGCGCAAGGCCTCCTAAGTTTTCGCGTTGTTGTGTAGCATCGGCCTCACCCCTGTGGTGGGGCCGATTTTTTACTGCCGGGAGGCAGCCAAATGGACGAAAAACTGCAAAAAGTACTGGCGCGTTATGGCTTAGGTTCTCGCCGTGCCCTCGAAACCTGGATTAGCGATGGCAGGGTCCAGGTCGATGGGCAGATCGCCAAGCTGGGGGATCGAGTG
>JAWNZB010000037.1:0-19462 GCA_038447835.1 Candidatus Igneacidithiobacillus chanchocoensis
GGTTTCCGAACTCCAGCAGAAGTAATGGCGCAACAAGTCAGAGAGTTACATGCGGGTGTTGCACTTCAAACTTGAAACCGCCCTCTCATCAATAGCTCTTCGGATACAATATCTCGTTTGGAGCCATCCGTCGGCGTGCGCTTCGCGCCGGTTAAATGGGGAGCATTATATGCTCACTATAGCGTATCCTATCAAAACCCAACTGACAATAACTTTGGCGCCTACAACAGCAATGGTGGAACTATTGATCTTAACACGCTTAAGCCTGTGAAAAGCACAGATTATGAAATTGGCGCTAAATTCTTAGTGCAAAATTGGTATTTTTTGCATGACTTCACGTTCAACATAAATTACTACCACGACAGACTAGCCAATGAAACCATTGCAACCTACCTTTCCAATATTGCCCAGACCAAGTTTGCTGCAGCAAATGCAGTAGTGAACGGTGTCACTGTGGCAATAGCAGATAATCCCTCCTGGCACTGGCATCTGTTCGCCAATCTTGGTCTCAATCATTCATATTATACGTCCTACACCCCACAGGGTGGAGGTACCACTTTGCACAATGAAAACGTATCTTATAGCCCAAATCTTACTATGAGTGCGGGCGTTGATTATCGTTATTATTATCACGGCTTTCTTTTCTCTCCGAAATTTGTTGATCAGTATACAAGCTCTCAATATCTGTTCAATAATTTAACTGGTGCGCCATCGCACCGGAAGCAGCCAGGATACAATGTATCTAATCTCATTCTTGGGATAAAAACTAATCGACTAGATTCTTTTATCCCGACGCTGAAAACTGTCAAGCTCTCTGTTGGCTTATACAACCTTTTCGATACGCGCTACAATCCTATCGAGTACATAACCAGTGGCGGATACTTCGGCGGCAACAGCGCTGGTGCCATTCTGGTAGACCCAGGTGCGCCCCGGCAATATTTTGTCACTGTATCTGCAAGATTTTAACGCGTTCATTTAGTCGGTGCACTTACTCAGTTTAACAGGCACCCCCGGCATCGCCGGGGGCTTTTTTGGACTCGTTCGGGGTTGGTAGATCATCACGTCACGAGCACTGCGAGCATCCTGAAGTTTATCGAATCACGATTTGGGCTTGAGCCGCTCAACCACCGCGATCGCAATGCGTACGACATGATGGGTGCCTTTGACTGGTAACAACAACCAGAGAAATTCCATGTGTAATTGATCCTGACAAAGCATGGAAAGCTCATTCTTCCTTGTCCGCAACGTCCGAGGCTCAAACGACTGATAAGTTGATTGATTTGAACACTAGGTCACATTTATAAAGTTATAGTTGTCTATATAATATGAGCTTTGGAGGTGTTATGCCCTACCAACGCTCCCAAGTCCTGGCCACCCTCGCACTTGCGCCACCGGCGCAGCTCAGGGAGCTCGCGACCTGGGTTCCGGACTGGCCAAGCTATGAGCTGCTGCTGGGTCCACAGCTCGGTACTCTCTTGCTACCCGCACGAGCCGATGTTGAGGGCGATCCATTTTGTCTGACGGATCTTCTCGTCACCCAAGCTCATATCCGTGATGCCCGCGGGTACGAGGGGTTGGGCTGGCTCTTGGGAGATGATGCCGAGCATGCCCTTTGGATTGCTCGCTGGGATGCATTGTTGCAGGACACATCGAGCTGGGAGAGCTGGGGGAGACTTTTGATGGAGGCTCTACAAAAGTCCATAGACGACGATAACGCGTGCCAGCACGCGCAATATCGGGCCACGCAGGTGGACTTCTTCAATCTGGAGAACATGGAATGACGCGGGTACACCAGGATCAACGAAGCTTCCGCAGTTTGCTCGCTGCGATGAGCCGGCCGGGAATCCCACAACGGTTGCCGGATGCGGACACCTTTCCTTTCGGCAGTCTTGGGCTTGTTCTTTCCTGTCTACTGGACAGCGCGACCAGCATCTGCCTCTGGCCAGGCCTCGACAAGGAATTGGAAAACTGGGTTGCTGGTCTGAATGCCCGCAGAGCGTCCAACCTGCCCGCAGATTTCGTACTGGCGCGCGCGGCCGACTGGGATTGGTCGGCCCTGGATGACCTACCTCAGGGCAGCGAGGAGGCACCAGAAAACAGCGCGACCCTGCTCTGTTGGGCACTGCGCGGTCCAGGTCAGGATTATGTACTGCAAGGGCCGGGCATTAACGGTCAACTGACGACTTGGCTACCGCTAGCACCTTCCTTTCTTATGGCCTGGGAACGCAATCACGCCCGCTATCCGCAAGGGGTGGATGTCATACTCTTGCTACCGGACGCCTGCATTGGCCTGCCGCGCAGCACACAGATAGGACTACCCTGATGAGCTATGTAGCCAGCAAAGGGGGCGAGGCAGCCATCGACCAGGCACACCGCCTGGTGGCCCAGGAGATCGAAGGAAGGATCGACGACACAGCGCGCATTACCGAGACCCTGCGCTCCCAGCGCAAAGCCATCGATCGGGTCATGGCCGAGGCTGCTCTCCACGCACCGAAACTCGCGGCGCAGGCACTCCTACAGGGACAAGGAGATGTTCTCGAAGCGGTGTTTCTGCTGCGCGCCTATGCCGCCACCTTGCCCCGACTGGGGGAGGCACTGCCAATAGCTCTCGACGACGCCCGTGCAGAGCGACGGATTTCGGCGGTATTCAAGGACCTGCCGGGAGGACAGCGCCTTGGTGCCACCTACGATTACTCGCATCGCTTGATCGGATTTTTCGCCGGGATGGAATTGCCGCAGCATGATTTGGAGTCCAACGCCAAGCATGGCGAATCCGGTAATCTCGCGGAAATCCTTACGCGCGAGGGAATACTGGAGGCCAGCAGTGCTAATGAAAAAGGGCCGGCCGTCCCGCCCGATCTACGCGAGGAGCCTCTCCAATTCCCTGCCCCGCGGGCCTTGCGCCTGCAAGCGCTGGCCCGGGCCGATGAGGGGTTTGTACTCGGTCTGGCCTATTCCACACAACGCGGCTATGGACATACCCATCCGTTTCTGGGGGAATTGCGCAGCGGTCCGGCGCGGGTCTATGTGCAACTACCGGGAATTGTCGAAGCGGTCTGCATTGGCGAAGTGCATGCCGTCGAGGCAGAAACCGTGCACCAGCCAGCGACGGAACAGGCACAGTTCACTCGCGGTTATGGCCTGCAATTGGGCGGCAACGAGCGCAAAGCCATTGCCATGGCGCTGGTGGATCGCGCCCTGCGCGGCGCCGAGCTGGGGGAGGAGTGCAACGCTCCAGCGCAGGATCAGGAGTTTGTGCTGGCCCACGGTGACAACGTGGCAGCCATGGGCTTTCTGGAACACCTGAAGCTACCCCACCATGTAGATTTTCAGAGTGAGCTGCAGACCCTGCGCAATCTGCGGCAGGAAACCCTGAAGGACCCGGCGGCAGGAGCCGATGATGCAAGTGTCGTATAATTTCGCGTATCTGGATGAGGGCAGCAAACGTGCCATCCGCCGCAAACTGCTCAAGGCGGTGGCCATACCCGGTCATCAGATCTCTTTCCCCAGCCGTAATCTTCCCCTGCCCTATGGCTGGGGGACCGGAGGCATTCAGGTCACCGCGGCCATCCTGGGTAGTGACGATATCCTCAAGGTCATCGATCAAGGGGCGGACGATACCACCAACGCCATCTCCATTGCCCGGTTTTTTGCCCGCACCGCCGGGGTAAGCCGCAGCACCCGAAGCGACGAGTCGACTATCATCCAGACTCGCCACCGTATTCCAGAAACGCCCCTGCGCGAGGGACAGATCATGGTCTATCAGGTGCCCATGCCGGAACCCTTGTTCAAACTCGAAGCCCGGCAGACGGAAACCCTCCGCCTGCACGCCTGGGGAGATTACAGCCTCATGTATTTATCTCTTTTCGACCAGGTGGCGCGCCAGGGGCGTATCACCGTGAGTTACGATTACCCGGTCCTGGTCCATGGCCGGTATTTGATGTCTCCGTCTCCGATTCCGGCCTTCGATCTCCCGAAGCTGCATCAGAGCGCGGCTTTGCACCTTTTTGGCGCGGGACGGGAGCGTCGCCTCTATGCCGTACCTCCTTACACCAACGTTGAGCCTCTGCAGTTTTCCGACCATCCCTTCTGTCCCGAGTGGGAGCAACCGCCCTGCCATCGCTGCGGCAGCACAGAATCGTATAAGGACGAGATCATTCTGGACGATGCGGGCCGAAGACAATACGTCTGCTCCGACACCGATTATTGCCAGCGGAGAATAGAGGGATGACTCCGCAAATCGAGCCCTCCCTGCGCGCGCAGGACTTGGATTTTGCCTTTGGCCAACGCAAGGTGCTTCACGACGTGCATCTCGAACTCTATCCTGGTGAGGTGCTGGCCATCGTGGGCGAAAGTGGATCGGGGAAATCCACCCTGCTGCGACTGCTGCATGGCGATCTGCGGCCGAGTCGGGGGGTGGTGGAGGCTGATGATGGTCATGGCCGACGCTGCGATCTTGCCGAACTACGACAACAGGAACTGCGTCAATTGCAGCGCAGCCGCTGGGCGCTGATGACGCAAAACTCCCGCGATTCCCTGCGCATGCAGCATAGTGCGGGGGCCAACATTATCGAGCGTCGGCTGGCGCAGGGGGAACGTTCCTACGCCCGTCTGCGGGCGGAGGCAAAGGACTGGTTAGCGCGGGTGGAGATCGATCCTGACCGCATCGATGACACGCCCCAGCAATTTTCCGGAGGCATGCTCCAGCGCCTCCAGCTTGCCCGGGTGTTGATCAGTCGGCCCAGTATCCTGTTACTGGACGAGCCCACCAGCGGTCTCGATCTTTCCGTACAGGCAGCGGTTCTCGACCTGATCCGCAAGTTGGTCCAGAGCAGTGCCATGGCCGTTGCCCTGGTCACCCACGATCTGGGCGTTGCCCGCCTCCTCGCCCAACGGCTAATCATTCTGCAGGGTGGGCGAGTGGTGGAGGCAGGCCTGGTAGACCAGGTGTTGGAGGATCCGCAACATCCCTATAGCCAACTACTGGTCGCCTCGGTTCTGACCCTATGAATCTGCTCGAAGTGGAGTCCCTGGAAAAGACTTTTACCCTGCACTTGCGTGGCGGGCAGCGCTTACCCACTCTGCGCGCCCCAGATTTCCAGTTGCAGGCCGGCGAATGCGTGGCCCTGCGCGGGCCCTCCGGTGCCGGCAAGTCGACCCTCCTGCGTTGCGTTTTCGGTAGCTACCGGGTGGATTCCGGTAGCATTTATCTACATCACCAACAGCAATGCCTGGAACTCTCTCGCGCCGACTCCCGCAGCATCCTGGATGCGCGACGCTGGAGCATGGCGTACGCCAGCCAGTTTCTGCGGGTGATCCCCCGCGTATCGACCCTGGCGATCGTCGCCGAGCCAGCGCTATTACAAGGAAAATCCGACACAGAGGCGGCGGCGCGGGCCCGCGAGTTATTACTGCGCCTGAATATTCCGCTGGCGCTGCACCATTTGCCCCCCGCCAGCTTTTCCGGCGGCGAACAACAACGGGTGAATGTCGCCCGTACCCTGATCGGCACCCATCCCCTGCTCCTGCTGGATGAACCGACGGCTTCCCTGGACCCCGCCAATGCCGCCCTGATTCTTGCTGAAATTCGGCGTGCCAAGGAGAATGGTCGTAGCATTCTGCTCATCTTGCACGACCCGCAACAGATTCGAAAGCTTGCCGACCGCGAACTTATCCTTGCCGCTGGAGATGCCTGCTCATGAAGATCCGTGGATTTCGCAACGCCCGCCTGGTTCTGCCCGATGAAGTCGTGCTTGGTTCGTTACTGCTGGATGATGACGGCAAGATCCGGATCCTGGACGAGGGACCATCGAGTAGCTCGGAACTCCTCGACTGTGCCGGCGATTTCCTGCTTCCGGGCCTGGTGGATATCCATACGGACAACCTGGAGCGGCAGGTACAGCCGCGGACGCAGGCCCGTTGGCCCTCGCGCTCGGCCTTTCTAGCGCACGATGCCCAATGCATCGCGGCAGGAATCACCAGCGTTGCCGACGCCCTCTGCGTTGGTGACGCCGGCTTCGAGGCGCAGCGGGTGCAGACCTTACGCGACGCACTGGTCGACCTGCAACAGTTGCGCGCTGGCGATCAGTTGCGCGCCGAGCATTTTCTGCATCTCCGTTGCGAATTGCCGGTGGCCAATCTGCCGCAGTTGCTGCAGGAAAGCCTGGCGGCAGGACCCGTGCAGATGCTCAGTCTGATGGATCACACGCCGGGAGTGGGACAGCACACCAATCTCGAAAAATTCCGCTCGGGGCGCCGCGCGGAGGGTTTGAGCGAAGAGGAGTTGGAGCAGCGTATCGCGGAATCACAGGAAAGGCACCATCGCTATAGCGCCCAGAATCGCGCTTTCATTCTCGAGCTGCTACGCGACCGGCCTCTACCGGTAGCGAGTCACGACGATGTCACTCCAGAAGAAATCGAACGCAACGCACGCGATGGCATTCGTATCAGCGAGTTTCCAGTAACTCTTGCCGCTGCTCGGCATGCCGTGGATCTGGGCATGGCGACGGTGGCCGGCGCCCCCAATCTGGTGCGCGGTGGCTCCCACTCCGGCAATGTGGCGGTGGCTGATCTGGTGCGGGAGGGCGTAGTCAGCGCCCTGGCCTCTGACTACTACCCGAGCTCCTTACTGGAGGCAGCTTTCCTCCTGGCCGAGCAGAAGCTCGCCTCCCTTCCGCAGGCCATAGCCATGGTCACCAGTAGTCCAGCAAGACTATTGGGTCTGGAAGATCGCGGAAGTATGACCCCCGGACAGCGCGCAGATCTGCTGCGCGGGCGCTATCAGGACGGGCTGGTGACCCTGCGCGGAGTCTGGCGTGCGGGCGAGCGCGTCGGTTGAGAACCATGCGTGTCGCTCTCTACTATTTGCCGTTGGCCGATGATCCGCTGTGGGAGTGCGGAAGTCGTTGGCTGGGCTGGGACAGCCGTACAGTGTGCGCAGTCTCCCGACCCCATCCACAGGTACCGGCGGGGCGCGCCCAAGCTTATGGTTTCCACGCCACCATCAAGGCGCCCATGCCTCTCCAGGGCACTCTCGCAGATCTCGAAGCAGCGACCCGCTCTCTGCTGCAGCAGCATGAGCCGTTTCGTCTTCCGGATTTGCGTCTGGTGCTGGACGATGCCTTCCTGAGCCTGCGTTTGACGCAATCCTGCCCGGAATTGCATGCCCTGGCCGATGCCTGCGTTCGGGAACTGGACTCTTTCCGCCGTCCCTACAATGAGGAAGAGTTGCAGCAGCGATCCCGCGCCAGCTACAGCGAGCGCCAGCGAGCGCAGTTGCGGCAATGGGGGTATCCGCATGTCTTTACCGATTTTGTCTTTCACCTGACCCTGAGCGATGCAGTTCCCAAGCCCGACGCTTGGCTGCCGCAGACACAGGAATTTTTCTCGGAGGTACTCCTCCGTCCCCGCTTTTTGCGCTCCCTTGCGCTCTTGGTGCAAGACGATGCCAAAAATCCCTTTCGGGTCATCGCGGAAATTCCTTTGGGGGCCCGCGGATGAAATCATCCTTCGTCTGGGTGGCCGGCCCCTCCGGCGCAGGGAAAGATACCCTGCTCCGCCTTGCTCAGGAGGCCTTATGCGATGATCCCCGCGTTTATTTTGCCAGACGCTTGGTGACCCGGCCGCAGCCCGCCTGGGGAGAAGAATACGTACCGCCTGAAGAACTCACGGCCCTGGAAAAACAGGGCCGGCTTGCCCTTTCCTGGCAGGCACATGGCTGGGAGTACGCGCTACCCTGGTCGGCATTACCCCAGGATGGTCGCCTGGTAGTGGTCAGTGTATCGCGCCAGACCCTGCTCAGCTTGCGCCAGACTCTGGGGGGCAGCACGATCCTCATCGATGCCGACGCGCAGATTCGTCGCGAGCGCCTGCTGGCGCGGAATCGGGAATCTACCGACGCGATTTCCGAACGCCTGGCACGCCAAGTTCCTCTTGGCCCAGACGTGGTGGATTTTCCTATCTCCAACAACGGTGCCGTGGAAGATGCCCTGACGGATCTGCTCACGATCCTGCGGAATTTGCTAGACTGACTGCCATGCCCGTACATATCACCAACTTTCAGAACGGCATCAGCATCTGGAAACAGATCGCCGACGATCTTTACGCACGCATCGAGGCCAAGGAGTGGCCGAGCGGCGAACGCTTGCCGAGTGAGCAGTTTCTGGCCGAGGAATACGGCGTCAATCGTCATACCCTGCGCCGCGCATTGCAACAGCTTTGTGAATTGGGTGCGGCAGAAACCCGGCATGGTATCGGGACTTTTGTCGCCCAACCCCAGTTTGATTACCAATTAATGCAGCGTCCGCGTTTTTCTGAATGGGTCAAGAAATACCAGAAGCCTGGACACAATCAGATACTGGAAGCACAAATTCTGGACCTGGCGGATTTGCCCGAGCTGCGCCGTATCCAGTCCTATGGCGTTTTCCCAGATTTTCCGCGGGTCGCCATGGTCAAGACCCTGGGCTTCGTCGGGAACGAACCCATCTCCGTCGCCCGTCATCTCTTCTTTGGCGAGCACTTGCTGCCACTGGTGGAGGACCTGCGTGCCGGGCGCGGGATTACCGAGTCTCTGCGCCTGCGTGGCGTGCAGGATTACACCCGCATGCGCTCCACCATCCAGTCGTCTCTAGCACAAGCCAGCGAGCGCGAGCTCCTGCAATTGGCAAAGGGCGAATGTCTGTTGCTTTGTGAAAACGTCAACGTCGATCCTGCCGGGGTCGGTATCGAGTTTTCTACCGTACTGTACCCTGCCTCCCGCGTGCGGCTGGTCTACGAACCCGGCTAATTCAAGCCCACACAGATCGACGGTGCCGTTTACGCCCGGAAACGCTCCGGACGATACGGCCAGGGATCCACAAAGGGGTGCGCGTCATTCTCCAGCATCTGCGCCACCAGGCGGCCGGTACTCGGTCCCATGGTCAGGCCCTGGTGGCAGTGCCCAAAAGCAAGAAAGATGCCTGGCTGCTCCCGCAGCGGACCGATGATAGGTAGCATGTCCCCCGTACACGGACGATGTCCCAGCCAGGGTTTGGGGTCCAGGGGACGCCCCAGACCCGGGTAGAGCTTACGCGCCGCCGCCTCCGCCAGGCTTAGCTGGCGCAACGATGGTGGGTCATCCCGCCCGGCAAATTCGGCCCCGGTGGTCAGGCGCAGACCGTGGCGCATCGGTGCGAGTACATAACCCGCCTCGCTATCCAATACCGGCAGCGGCAGTCCCGGCTCTGCGCTTTGGGTATAATGCTGATGATAGCCCCGTTTAACGAACACTGGAGCCTGATACCCCAAGCGCTTAGCCCAATCTACCGTCCAGGCGCCCATGCTGAATACCAGCCAGGGAGCTTCTCCTGATTGTTTCTCGCCGCGGATACGCCAGCCGTGCGCGGTCTTTTCCAGTTCTTTGATGCCCTCCAAGACAAATTCGCCGCCCTGCTGTTGAAAGGTCCGCAAATAGGCCTGGGACAGCGCGACCGGTTCGATCAGTGCCAAAGGCTGGGTCCAGTGAATGGCGCCAGCGAGACCAGCGCGCAGCATGGGAAGGTGCTGTTTCAGCGCATTTTCGTCCCACAAGACATATTCCACGTCAAAGTGCAGTTTTTTATAGGCGGCCGCCGCCGACTCCGCCGCCAAATGTTCCGGCTTCTGAAAGGTTTGTACCCAGCCCCCCGGCCGATACAACTCGCTGGCATCGGTCACGGCTGCCAGTGCCAGGTGGTCCTCCAGACAATGGCGAATGAGCGCTCCGTAGTCCTTGGCACTGCGTTGCAGACGATCAGGACGAGATGCGCGCCAATAGCGCAGAAAGGCGGGTGCCAGAGGCGGCAAGGCACGAAACCGGTACTGTGCACGACTGCTGCGATTGCCGGCGTAATGCCAAAGTTCATGAAGATCCCGCGGAAAGGGCTGGGGGAACACCGCCTCGCGTTGAATGAGTCCGGCATTGCCATAAGAGGTCCCCTCCCCCGCTGGCTGGCGATCCCAGAGTTGCACCTGCCAACCACGCAACTGCAACTGTAGCGCTATCGAGAGACCCACAATCCCCGCACCCGCCACCATCACGGACTTTGCCATAGCGCCGCCTCCCAGCCAATAAGCCAGAATTCAGAATAGCACAGACAGGAAGCAACGGCGGGAGTGCCCTAGCGGAAGCGCCTGAGCGGGACCTGCCGGGTGGCAGGCCCCGAATCATCACAGCGAAAAACTGCGCGGGCGCTGCCCCCAGTCGAACGCTCCGAGCATGTCGTAGGCATCGCGGTCGCGATGATTAAGTGGCGCCAAGCCAAAGCGGGTCTCAATGAACTTGAGGATACTGGCCGTACTCGCCAGATGGTGGTCCACTAGACCCTGACGCGCCCAGGGACTGATCAGCAGTGCCGGAATGCGGGTACCGAAGCCGTACTCATCTACCACCTTGGGTGGCAGCGAGTCCCAGAAACCGCCGCCCTCGTCATAGGCGATGAAAATGGCGGTCTTTTCCCAGGCTGGCCCCTCTCCTACCGAACGAACCAAGCGCTCGACCCACTCCATCCCCACTGCGGAAGCAGAATCGGCAGGATGTTCGTCATGCGCAGCACTCGCCTTGATGAAGGATACCCCAGGCAGTTTGCCCTGCCGCGCATCTTCCAGAAAGTCGTCGGCGTCGCGCATGTGCCCATCCCGAACGTAATCAAACCAGCGCGGATAATATTGGAACGGATTGTGGTGGGCGACGTAGAGCTGCGAGGTTTCCACCACAGCAGAGCCATCTCCTGGACCAAAGGCGGTTTTCAAGGCCCAGGGCTTTACCCGATTCCAGTTTTCGTTATACCAGGCCCAATCGACCTTGGCGGCGTTGAGGCGATCGCCAATGTTGTCGTAGGTCTGTGCGGCGGGAGGCGGGCTGATCTTCAATACCTTTGGCTCACCGGCGTTGGTCGGACCCTGCAGCGGCGGCAGGTCGTTCACCATCACCCGACGATTGTCGTAAGGCAGGTCGAAGAAGGCATGCTGCAGACCGGCTTCATGAGGGTCGAAGGGCGCAACATTTTCGTCTGGGACAGTCGGATTGACGCAAGAGCGGCACGCCGCCAGATACAGCGCATTTCCCGTACTCCCACCGCTCATGGCCTGATAGAAATGATCGAAGAGCACATATTCATGCGCCATGCGGTGGTAAAACGGCAGGTCCGCCGCCTCATAATAGCCCAGCACCGGGCCGCTGGGCCGGGCCAGATCAAAGGCAATCTGCGCCGGCGTCATCTTGCGAAATTCATCGCGGCTGAGGTGCGTGTGGGCGCCACCCGCCAGCGCCACGAAAAGATCCATCTTACCGTTGTTGACCTCTGCCATCATGCGGAAGAAACGGTGCTTGGGATCCCAGCGCACGTTACCATTGGCGGGGATGTACGGCGCCAGATGAAATGGCTGGTTGGGCAGACTCGCCTGAGTAAAAGCCGGAATTTCCGTGGGTAATGGCAGATTGGCGTACGGGATGCCCGCGGGATTTTTTTGCAGGTTGGTAAAGCGCGGATCGATTTTTCCGGCAGCGTCCAAAAGATTGACCACCTTTTGGCCATTACGCGGCTGAAATGTCCCGAAGTAATGATCAAAACTCCGGTTTTCCTGAAAAATCACGACGACATGCTCGATCTTGCTGCGCAGCATCTGCTCACTGCTGCCGCCAGCCGCATGGGCCACACCCAACAGATGCGGGCCAGCAACGGCGGCACCGGCACCCAGACCCAGATGCTTCAAAAATGAACGACGATTCATGGATTGCAAAATACGCTCCTTGTCTTAGGGCAAAATATGGATGAGTTTTGCGCAATTTCCCTTCCGTCCGGCCATAAACGCGCCTGGACGAGGAAACTCCTGGAGGGCATTGGCACGGATGGTGATCCATGCCTCGGTGAGGATGGTTCCCTCACCCTGCAGCTCGTGGCCGCTATGGTTGTCACTACTCTCGCAACGCAGTTCTAGAGACTCTGCATTGGGAAGATGAAATGCCGTAGTATAAGCGCGCAATAGATCGTTGCGCTTGACCCATTGCCCACGGTGATCCCGCACGTATGCCGTAAAACTGCTGGCATTGACGTCCCCCAACAAGCGCAGGGCCGTCTGAAAAAAGGGATCGGGCTTTTCCCCGAAACAGGCCTCGTGCTTGTAATATTCATGGCGATCCAGGCAGACCTTGCGCATGGGCATATTGGCGCTCAGCTCGCTGCTGACTGCGGGCGACAGTTCGAGGGAGGGCAACGAACAACTGTCGTGAGGGGCGGTACTCTGGTTCTGGAACCAAAAACAGCCGTGCTGCCACCAGGTTTTGGGCTCCATTCCACTCGCAATGAGCTGTTGCGGGCGGCTGGCCCAGAGACCGTGCAGACTCCACTGCTGGCTGGCGCGAGACGCAGGCGTCAGATCGTCACAAGCGGCGCCCACCCGTGTCCAGGTGGCACAAACGCCAGGCTGCCAGAGCATGGCGAAGGTGTAGTGTGCAAAGCGTAGGTTCGGAACAACCGGCACGACGGCTGTCTCGGCCTGGGCGCCGCCTACAAACAGACTCAACAGCGCCAAACACGCAAGCGCAAATTTTTTCACAGCTCCCTCCAGATTGCCGGCTACCCGTGCCTGAGCAATATTATGAATTGGCAGATAGATGTACTTCTACATCAAAGACTGTTGCTTTTTTCGGCATATCTTTGGTAAACGGCGGATACGCTCCGCTCTTGACCGCTTGCAAGGCAGCGCGGTCAATCGCTCCCACTCCACTCGATTGCGCCGCGCCCAAAGCAATTGGCCGGAGGGTGTCAATTCGAAGCTGATCACCGCCGTACCACTCAGGTGCATCAGCCGTACCGCTTCCGGTACATGGGCATCGGATTGCACCTGTGCGCGCACTAAGGCCGCATAGCGAGCAATAGCGGCCTGAGCCAAGGCCGGACTCGGTGCTGGCGGAGGCGGCGGTGGCGGCGTCACCGGGGGTGCTGGCGGCACGACGGGTGCCATGGGCATAGGCGTCTTGGCCACCAATGGTTTGGGCGTTGGCGCGTGATGCACCACCGGATGTGGGATTGGGTGCGGAACCGGCTTTGGCACCGGATGCGGAATGGGCTTCGGTAGCGGCTTTGGGTGTACCACCGGCTTGGGTGGTGGCGGCACCGGCTTGGGCTTGGGCGGCTGCACCATATGAATGGCAATCCGCTTGGGTTTGGGCGGTGGCGGTGGACTCTTCTGGTTGCTGACCCAGATCAGTCCTGCCACCAGCGCAAGCTCGATGACGGCACCGATGATCAACGCCCGACCGAAATACCCTTTGGGCTGAGGCGCCGGGGAACGCGGAGACAGTACAGCGCTCATCTCAGCTCGCCTTGGCCGCCAGGCCGATATCGCTGGCGCCCGCCTTCTGGCAGGTATCCATGACGTTGATGAACTTCTGGTAGGCCACGGCCTTGTCCGCGGCAATGGTAATCACAGTCTTGCCCGGATCGCCGTCCCCGCGGATAAGATTCTCGAGCCCCGCCAGATCATAGTGCTGATTTTTGACCACTACCGTACCATCCTCTTGAATGTTGATGGTCATGTGAGGGCGCGGCAACTGCTTCGCCTCGCTCGACTGCGGCAGCTGCAGATTGAGGCCCTGGTCCGGAATCATCTGGATCGTGATCATGATAAAGAACACCAGCAGAAACAGCATGATGTCAATCATCGGGATGATCTCGACGCGCCCCTTCTTGCGTTCGAAATAACGCCGCTCCATCAGCCGGCCCTCGCCATGGCTACTGGCTGCACTGAAGATTCACTGGGATCGGCATCGGGATGCAGCATGGGCTGTCCATCCATGCGATTGAGCAGCATGGTCTTCACCGAATCGAGCTGCAACAAGATCATGCGTACCTGATTGTTGAAGGCATTGAAGGTGAGCAGGCCCAGAATGGCAATAAAAAGACCAGAGGCCGTGGCCACCAGGGCATCGGCGACGCCCGCGGTAACTTCCGTGGGTGCATGACCTGGCGCTGCCAGCACATGGAAAGCGTGGAACATGCCGATAATCGTACCAAAGAGACCGAGCAGCGGTGCCAAGGTGATGATGGTATCGAGCAACCAGAGACGGCGATCAAGTTGGGGAGCGAGCACGATCACCGCTTCTTCCAGACGATTGGCCAGGGCATCGCCCTTGACCTGGCCGGCATGGCTGGCCGCCATGCGCAACAGGCTCGCTTCCGGCAGACCGCCAGCCTGTTCGGCGAGACGGTCGAGTACGGCACGGTCCAGTCGACCATGACCGGCCAGTTCGTGAACGATAGCGTCACCGCGCGCCAAGGTGCGGCGCAGGTACCAGAAGCGGTCGACCATGACGGCCAGTTCGATCAGTAACAGAGCCATCAGGAAATATAGGATGCCATCGGAATAGTTGGCCAGATGTACGAGGTAAGCGATGTTCACGAAAATACTCTCCTGTTTTGCGAAGGCCTCAACGTATCAGAATCATGTGACACTATGATGAAGCCTAGATGACAAAAATATGACACTTGAAAGCCCTTATTTCGCCCGCGGAATGCTTAGGCGATAACCAAATCCGTGCACGGTCTGCAACCAGCTGGAGGCATCGACCTCCTCCATCCGTTTGCGTAGACGGTGAATCTGCGCCGCCACGGTGTTCTGTTGCACCTGCCTCTTGCTCATCGTCAGGTGCTGCGCGATCTCCGTCGGCGAAAAGGCACGTTCCGACTGCTGCGCCATGTAGTGAAACAAGTGGAACAGCCGTTTGGTCAGGTGCAATTCCTTGTCAAAGATATATACGCGACGACTTTCCGGATCGACACGCAGGATCCCCGGAATATCGATCGCCATTTGTTCCCAAGCGTGTCCATGCCGCAGCAGCGCAGTCGCTTGGGCCAGCACTAGGGCCTCGCTGGCAGGCGTTCCCACGTAGACATTGACACCGGCGTCGAGGGCGATCATCGCCTCCTCGTCGCCCTCAGGACCGAGCGCCATAACCGCTGTGCCACAATGGAGAAGTTGTTCCTGACTCTCCTGCAAGGTGGCAGCTAGCTGGCTGCCCCAGTCAGCGAAAATCAGCAGCTGCGGCGACCACTGCCGCAACTGTGTACCGAGCGCCGCAACATTCTGTACCTGCCTGGGCACGGCCCGCTGGCTACGCAACCGCTTCTCCAGAGAATCGGTGAAGGGTCCATCGCCATGCAGCATCACGCGTGCATGGTACAGTGGATCGATCTCCTCCCAGCGGGTGGCGGCAAGCAGGGTCAAGAGATCACGCAGGTGTATGGCGTGATGCATGCTTTCAGCGATGAGGGCATAGATCATGGTGATCCCCTGTGCGTTTTTGCGTACAAATGAGGCTTTCTGACGCAGTAGTGTAACGTTTTTATGTGACGTTTTTATGAATCTTTTATGACACTTTTGTGACAGTATGCTGACTACGGACGATATCGCGAAAATGCGAGACAAAACTTTCACGACCTGGCTATAATTCGCCGAGATCCTCGGCCAAAACATCCTGCATGACCGAATTGCAGCAAGCCTTACTCCCCAAAACCTGGCGCGGCAACTGCCGGGCCATCTTTGTTTCCGACATCCACCTGGGTAGCAAGGGCTGTCAGGCCGAGGCATTACTGGATTTTCTTCGCCACTACGAAGCCGAGTACCTCTATCTGGTGGGCGACATCATTGATTTCTGGGCCCTGAAACGGCGCTGGTACTGGCCCGTTGCCCACAGCACCGTCATTCAGAAGGTGCTGCGTCAGGCCCGGGCAGGGGTGCAGGTCACCTACGTACAGGGCAATCACGATCCCGTTCTGGGTCTGCTGGACTCCTTTCTGGAGGGCGACGAGCACCGACTCGCTGTGGGAGAAATCCGGATTGTTCCGCATTGTGTCCACCAAACCGCCAACGGACGGCGCTTGTGGATCACCCACGGCGACCAATTCGACCTCAGCATGCACTATGCCCGCTGGCTCACGCATCTGGGCGACCGCGGCTACAGCCTGTTGCTGACTCTAAACCGATGGCATCAGCGCCTCAACCGACTGCTGGGGATCCGCAGTCATTGGTCCTTGAGCGCCTTTATCAAACATCGTATCAAGCGTGCCGTCCAGTTCATCAGCCAGTACGAGGAATTCGTCGCCCGGGAATGCCGCCGGGGCGGTTATGACGGTGTGGTCTGCGGCCATATCCATCACGCCGAAATCAAGCAGATGAACGGCATTGAATACTACAACGATGGCGACTGGGTGGAGAGCTGCACCGCCTTGGTCGAGGACTTTGACGGCACCCTACGGCTGGTTCGTTGGCCGGATCTGGAGACAGAATGAAAATCGCCTTGGTTACCGATGCCTGGTCCCCCCAGGTGAATGGAGTCGTCCGCGCCTTACAGGCGACGGTACAGGAACTGCAAAGGCTCGGGTACGAAGTGCGGGTGCTTCATAGCGGTGCGGGTGCCACCATACCCTGTCCCAGCTATCCAGAAATCCCTCTTGCTACCCAGCCTTTCGCCCTGGTCCGACAGACTTTCCAGGAATACCGCCCAGATGCGATACACATCGCTACCGAAGGGCCTCTCGGCCTTGCCGCACGGCTATGGTGCGCAGGCCACCAATGGCAGTTCACCACGTCCTTCCATACCCGCTTTGCGGAATATCTAGCCGCCAGATCCCCCGTACCCCTCGCCTGGAGCTATGCTTTCCTGCGCAGGTTCCATAACGGCGCCGCACACACCATGGTGTCCAATGTCGCTTTGGCCGACGAGTTGCGGGGCTGGGGTTTCCGCAATCTGGTGCAGTGGAGCCGCGGCGTCGATAGCGATCTCTTTCGTCCCTGGCCAGATCAGGATCCGGCCGCCTTGCTTCCGGGAAAGCGTCCAGCCTTCGTGTATTTTGGTCGGGTGGCCATCGAAAAGAATGTGGAAGATTTTCTTCGCCTCGAACTGCCGGGCAGCAAGCACATCATTGGCGACGGACCGCAGGCTGCGGAGTTGCGTGAACAATACCCGGATGTGCATTGGCATGGCATGCAGCACGGCGAGGAGCTGAGCCGCCATGTGGCAGCTGCCGATGTCATGGTCTTTCCCAGCCGTACCGACACCCTCGGTCTCGTGATACGCGAGGCGAATGCCTGCGGCGTGCCCGTGGCGGCTTATCCGGTCACAGGTCCGCAAGCGAGTATTGTCGATGGGATCAACGGCTTTCTGCGTGATGACCTGCGGGAGGCAGCCATTCTTGCGCTGGACCTGCGCCGCGACGACTGTCGCAACGCCGCCCTGCAGTATAGCTGGGACAAATGTACGGCGGATTTTCTCCGCCACCTGGTTCCGGTGCAGGGGACGTAATCAGGCCGCTTCCCGGGCAATCACCTCGGGATCCGGCTTGCCACCCGTCTCCGGTAAGGTCTCGCCCGCCATCTCTACCCCCAGGATCTGCGTCAGCACTGCGCCCAACAGGCCCGCGGAAGCCAGGATGAGCAGCAAGCCACCGATGCCAAAATGTGCCTGGAGAATGGGCAACAAAAAGACACTGGTGGCAGCGCCGACCCGACTGAATGCCGTACTGAAACCATGACCGCTGGCGCGTAGCTCGGTCGGATAGAGCTCGGTAGGAATGATCCAGGTAGTGTTGCCGGGCCCGAAACTGTTGGCGACCTGAAAAAGGATCAGGCCCACGGCGACGATGGCGAAGGGCGGTTGCCCCGTTAGGGCGAAGGCACCAACCAGTGCCAGACCGACGGCGTCCCCAAGAAAACCCCAGATCTGCGTCTTGCGCCGACCGATCCGGTCAATGAGCAGGGCCAGAGGTACCCAGCCGAAGACAAAGCTTGCCGTGAAAAGCGCATTCCCGATCACCGCCTGCTCCTGCGTGTGTAGCCCCAGATGCAACAGCATGATAGGCAGGAAGATGGCCATGGCGTATCCCATCACGTCCATCAGAAACCAGGGGATGGCGGCATAGAGGGTGCGGCGAAGATAGGTTTTGCCGAACAGATCGAACCAATTGTGTTGCTTTGCCCCATCCATGCTGGCGGCCAGCTCTTGTAACGCGGCGTGCCGCTCGGATTCACTGAGCTGCGGCGCGAGCCAGGTGACGACCTCGCTGGCCTCCTGCAGGCGGCCACGACGGATGAACCAACGCGGTGACTCCGGCAAATTACGCCGGAGCCACAGCACCAGCACCGCCGGTACTGCGCCGGAAACCAGCATCCATCGCCAGGCGTCGGGACCGGTGTGCAGAAGAAGGAGCCCAACGATACTTGATACCAGCGCCCCTCCCATCCACAGCCCGAAAATCCAGGTCATTGCCGCACCACGTGATTTTTTGGGGAGGAATTCGGCCATGTAGGTGGAGCTCAGGGGGTAGTCTGCTCCCACCCCGAGCCCCAGGAAAAAACGCAAAACGATCAGTGAGGTGGCATCCCAGGCAAAGCCGGAGAGCAATGCCGCGAAGAAAAATGCAGCGATATCGATCAGGTAGATCGTTTTACGCCCCCAGCGATCGGCAATCGGTCCACCGAATAATCCTCCCACCAGCGCGCCCACCAGCGCCGCTGTACCCAGCCCCCCTAATTCGGATGGCGTCAGATGCCATTGCTCCTTGAGCAGAATGAGGGCGATCGCCATGATGCTGAGGTCATAGCCATCGAGAAAAATGCCCAAACCTGAGGCCCACAATATGCGCCGATGTTTCCGCGTGACCGCCTGCCGATCGAGAGCGTTGACCGCATCCATGAATGCACCTGCGTGTTCTGACGAAACTCGAAGCGTAGCATATTATTATGACACTTTTATGAACGTGGCATATCGGCCGGACAAGGCTCCTATTTGTAATAATCTTGTCATATTCCCTGACAATCCGCTGAGCATTGCCATGACGCCCGACTCTCGCCTACTCTTCCACAAGCAATGATAGGAACGACTCATGATGCAAAAACGAATTCTGGTATTGGGTGGTGATGGTTTTTGTGGTTGGCCAACGACCCTGCACCTCTCAGCCCGGGGCCACGAGCTACATATTGTCGATAATTTTGTGCGCCGTCGCCAGGACGAGGAACTGGGGGTGCAGTCGCTGACGCCGATCCGCCCGCTTTCGGAGCGCATCGAAGCCTGGCGCGACGTCAGCGGACACGATCTCGGTCTCAGCACGCTGGACATCGCCCGTGATTATGCTGAACTCAAGAACCTGATCGGGCAGTGGCGCCCGGATGCCATTGTCCATTTTGCCGAGCAACGATCGGCACCCTATTCCATGAAGTCTTCCTGGCACAAACGTTTCACGGTCGATAACAATCTCAATGCCACCCATAACGTCCTCTGCGCCATTGTCGAAAATGGTCTGGAGGAGTATACCCACTTGGTTCATTTGGGAACGATGGGAGTATATGGCTGGCGGTTTCAAGTTTGAAGTGCAACACCCGCATGTAACTCTCTGACTTGTTGCGCCATTACTTCTGCTGGAGTTCGGAAACCCAAGGATTTCCTTGG
>JAWNZB010000142.1:0-3586 GCA_038447835.1 Candidatus Igneacidithiobacillus chanchocoensis
ATCGCCGTCCAGGGTTGCGATGAACTCGCCGCGGGCCGCGTTGACGCCTGTTCGCAGGGCGCGGCTCTGTCCTGCGTTCCGGGCGTGACGGATAATTCGCAAGTGCGGGATTTCCGACTTTAGTTGACTTAGGGCTAGTGACGTCCCGTCGGTTGAGCCATCATCCACAAAGATGATTTCATAATGGGGTTCGTTGACAAGCGCCGCTGTGATTTCTCGGGCCAGCACCCCTACATTTGGGGCCTCGTCTTTGACGGGTACAACGATGCTGAGCGTCATTGTCATGGATGACTTTGTCCGTCTCTTTACGATTCTCCTGCTCAGTCAGTCCGATACCGAGAGATACTGCAGCAAGGCCTGGTTGCCTCGGCCTTATACCCCCCGTTGTGCCTCCGGCAATAGACCAAATATCCTTCGGCATGATAGGGCCATGACTGGAGCTTGCCGCGCGCACGACAGGGGTGTGCTAAACACTTAGCTAGGACCATTCCGTCCCGGTCTTCAAGCTTGAGGTGGGACATCATTATAGAGGGGCTTGACTTGTTGGGCGATAGGGTTCGGGTGGAACCTCAGAGCGAAGGCCTGTGGGATCGGCTCGCCAGCCGTCCCTACAGCGTTCTGGTCATCATCTGCCTGCTGGCTTGGCTTCCTGGTTTCGTTAGCCTTCCGGTCCTTGACCGTGATGAAGCGCGCTTTGCCCAGGCATCCAAGCAGATGGTGGAAAGTGGAGACTGGGTCAACATCCGTTTTGGCCAGGAACCGCGTTATAAGAAGCCCGCAGGGATCTACTGGCTGCAGGCTGCTGCCACCAAGGTCCTCGGGCGCCCTCCTTACACCGCAATTTGGACCTACCGGCTGCCATCCTTACTCGGGGCGATGGCCGCAGTTATTCTGACTTTCTGGTGCTTTCGGGCGCTTGCGCCTCCCAAAGCTGCCCTTGGCGCCGCGCTGCTATTGGGTCTGTCGCTTGGTGTTAGCGCTGAAGCCCATATAGCAAAGACTGACGCGGTGTTGCTGGCCTGCACGGTCGCCGCCCAGGGCATACTGTTGAGGGTCTATCTGAGCGCCCGTGCCAAGGCGCCCGCTCTTACCCTGCCACTGATCCTGCTTGGCTGGACGGCCGTAGCCGCCGGTATTCTGATAAAGGGCCCTGTAATCGTTGGGGTATTAGCACTGAGCGCGCTTGGTGTCTCACTGTGGGACCGTAACTGGGGGTGGTTAAAGCAGATAAGGCCTGGATTGGGTGCCGCTTTGGTGCTGGCGTTGATCGCACCATGGCTTATAGCGATTGGGATCGTAAGTCATGGCCAGTTCTTCGTACGGGCACTGGGGCATGATTTCGCCGCCAAGCTCGCCAACGGGCAGGAGGGGCACGGTGCTCCGCCGGGCTATTATATTCTTCTCAGCACCATCACGCTTTGGCCTGCAACTATTGGCGTCTTACCTGGATTAAGCCGCGCGTTTGCTTTGCGTGACAAACCTGCTCTGCGCTTCGTTTTGTCGTGGACGGTGGCAAACTGGCTAATGTTTGCGCTGGTTCCAACCAAACTTCCTCATTATATCCTTCCAGTATATCCCGCTCTCGCAGCGCTGTCTGGACTTTGGCTGGCAGATATTGGTCCGCGCGGAAGGTGGGAAGGCGGACTTCGAAAGGCGGCGGCAATTCAGTTCGCTGTCGGCGCGATCATCCTGGCAATGGCGATCAGCTATGCTCCCATGCGCTACGGGGAAGGTGCACCAATCTGGTTGCTGGGGCTGAGTGCAGCTGGAATTGGGGTTAGCGTCTTCGCGTCATATCAGGTGTGGCAAGAGCGGCGCGGCATGGCGCTTTTGAGTGCTGTGTTGGCGGCACTGATTCTTTACCCGAGCTTGATGTGGGGCGCCGCACCAAGGTTGCAGCGTATCTGGTTATCGCCGCGCTTGGCCAAGATCGTTGACAAGGATCGTCGTCCAGGGGATCCGCCGATCATTGTCAGCGGCTATGATGAACCGAGCGTGATTTTTCTTCTTGGCACCGACACGCGGATCGATACCGGCGCGCGCGCGGCCCGCATCGCCGCTCACAAGGGTGGGCTAGTCCTTGTTGATCAGTACCAGCGGGCGGCATTTCTTGCCCAGATCGCCGACAGTCATGTTCACGTTCGGGTTGAAGGCGTCGTCAAGGGTATAAATTATTCACATGGCCGAAAGGAAATCATTACCGTTTATCGGGTTTTAGGATGAAGCTTCTTGTGCGCATGCCTGAGGAGCGCGCTGGGTGGATTGCTATCATTGCCATTGGCATTATTACGGGCATCCGCGTATGGCTCCTCACCGTGACGCCTTTGCAGCTCTATCCTGACGAGGCGCAATACTGGTGGTGGTCCCTGCATCCGGCGCTAGGTTATTTCTCAAAGCCGCCTCTGATTGGCTGGTGCATCTGGCTATTCACCCACATCTTTGGTCGATCGGACTGGGCAATCCGTCTTGCTTCGCCGTTATTCCATGCCGGTACAGCGCTTCTGATTTACGCCATTGCGGAACGCGTTGAGGGACGGCTCCTCGCCGTGTGGAGCGCGTTAGCCTACGCGACCATTCCGGGTGTCGCCTATTCATCCGGCCTGATGACTACTGACGTCCCACTCCTGTTCTGCTGGGCTGTGGCAGTTTATGCACTACTGAGAGCTCTGGATGAGCGCGGATGGCGCTGGACGGTCATTTGCGGCGTGGCGATTGGGGTAGGGCTCCTCGCCAAATATGCCATGCTCTTCTTTTTTGTCGGGTTGCTTCTGGCTTCGACGGTGTCGACCAAAGTTCGAAAGTGCGTCTTCAGTCGGCGCGGCCTCCTGATCGCAGCAATTGCAGTGCTGCTCCTCTCACCCAATATTTATTGGAACTGGCGCCACAACTTTTTGACATACGGACATACCGCTGCCGATGCCGACTGGAGCTCTGCCACTTATAGCGTGAAAAATGTGCTGTTTTTCACAATTGGGCAATTTGGCGTATTTGGCCCGCTGCTGATGGCAGGCTTTTTGATCGCACTCTGGCGCTTGGCGGCATCGGATGAGCGCTCTGAGGAAAAGCTGGTGCTGGCGGCGGTCGCGCTACCGCCCCTCCTTGCCATGCTTTTACAAAGCTTCATCTCTGTCGCCAATGCCAATTGGGCGGCTCCTGCATATGTGTCAGCAACCCCTCTGGCCGTTATGGAGCTGATTGAGGTGCCATGGGCAATACTGGGTTCCTTTATAGTCGACACGGCGGCGATGTTATTGCTGTGGCTGATCCTCATCTGCCCGGGCACCGCCAGCGCTCTGGGGCAGGCCAATGCTTTCAAGCGCGAAGTGGGATGGGGGCAATTGGGCCACGATGTTACGGCTGCCGCCCACTCCCGCCGCTTTGACGCCATCGCGGTAGCCAACCGCTCACTGATGGCGGAGCTCACCTATTATGCACCCTCCGTACCGGTACCGCTGCGGGCCTGGGATGGAAACGGGATCCTCGCCAACTGCTTTGATCTAGCCATACCGCTCTCGCGTCTTGATGCCCATGTGTTGCTGGTGTTGCTTCCACAGGAAGCCAGTGCCGTATTGCCGAGTTTCGAATC
>JAWNZB010000038.1:0-19225 GCA_038447835.1 Candidatus Igneacidithiobacillus chanchocoensis
GTTGCTGTAGAAACGGCTACCCAAGGGTAAGAATTTGCCGCCCAAATTGTAGTACGAGTTACCCATTTCATTGAAGGAGATGGTGCCACGAAAGCCATGATAGCGGCCAATGAAGCCCACCGACTCCGTATGATGCGGCGCATAAGGAAAGGGTTGATTGGACGACGTCAAACGCGCATCGAGGATACCGAAGTTGGCATAGGCGCTAAACATATCGTTGAGCACGACGTTATTCTGCCAAGAGATACCCTGGTTGATGGCTTTGCCGGCGTTGGCGAGCACCGTTTGATTGAAGGACCCTACCTGCACGGTAGTGCTCAGGATGTAGTTAGAAAAATCCACTCGGAAGGCCTGGAGTTGGGATGTCCACGGTCCGACCTCCCAATTGGTGCCAAAGGTATACGTTTGGGCACTCTGAGGCTTTAAATTGGGATTATAGGTCCCGGTGTAAAACTGATTATACCCCGGTGGATTGCTGTTTTCGGTGTAGTTGAAATAGGCGTGCCAGTTGGGAAGAACGCGGAGGTTGGCGCCCACCGAGGGTAGTATCGAGGAAAAGTTGATGTTGAATTGTCCCGGCAGCTTCCGGGCGAGGGCAACGTCGTCAACAAAGCTGCGCTCGGCGTACAGATACTTAACGCCAGCAGTCAAGCGTAGGGCATCTATCGGCTTATAATTAAATACCAAATATGGCTCATAAGTATCGGTAACCACGGGCTCGTAGAAATTTGCACCTACATAAGTATTGGTTAGGCTGTAATAGTTTGCTGCATGTAAGGTATTATTATGATTGAACCAAAACCCGACTTCGGTATCCACTGGCCCGAGCGGAAAAAGCAGACGGGCAATGTTCCCCCAGCGATGAGTCAGGTTGATGCTTTGCCGGAGTAAAGCGCCGCCATAGTTACGCGGGTTGGCAGAAATAACGGTACCAGCAGGGGTCAATAACGTGGTGTTGTATGTCGTAGCACCAGCGCCGAAACCGTCGCCATAGTAATAATACAGCTGATCGGAGAAGTGCACCTTTCCGACGTGGCCCTCGTATTTCGCATAACCCAACCAGTTGAGGTAGTTGTTATAGTTGAAGCCCGTATAATTGGTATTGATGGTGCCGTTGGGGTTGTACAGATTGCTGGTATAGCTATTGTAATCTTGGCCAAACTGGGCAATTTGTGCTGCAGTGGCGCCGTTGTAGTAGTTGAAGCGCTGGTTATTCTGGCTGAAAAACAAGGTGAGATCGCCAGGACCAACGTGGGTTACAGACTTGAAGAGAAACTGGGTCTGTATCGCGCCGTTATTCTGAAAATATCCATCGCGTTGAATCTTATTGACGTACAACCAGGCCGAAGTAGGAGCAAGATCTTTGGCGAATAACCCGGTATTGATCAGGCCGCCATAATTGTATTTTCCGAATGATCCGCCGCCAACAATCGGGCGTACCATAGGGAACGGTGAAGGCTGCAGACTATTGGTGGCAAAAGCGCCGCCGAATGCAGCCAAGCCCGGCAAAGCGGCAGATTCTGCGCCAGGATAGTACTTGGCATTGGCCACGAGCACCGAGGGGATAAATTCGTTGGTGTAGTAGGTGTAGCTGTCGTTGTCGTTGAGGGGAATCCCGTCGAGAGTGAAATTGATCAACGACTTGCTGAAGCCATTGATATACACATCGTCGCCATCCATGCTGTCGCCACTGCTGACTACCATGGCATTGGGCAGGTTGTTGAGGGCTTGCGTATAGGAGTCGGTCGGCGAGAGCATGTCGAACTGACCCTTGGTTATGGTGGTTTCCTGGTTGGTGGCGGTCTTGTCGAACTTCTGCACTTGCTGGATGTCGGAAGTGGGAGTGTGACCGACGTTAACCTTGGGTGTGGCGCCAAAAAAACCGGTAGAACCGTTACTGGCGGTACCGGTTACGGTCCCTAGGGACTGGGTATCGGCATGGGCGGCAGTCTGGGTCAAAAACAGTAGGGCTGCCGAGACGGAAAGACTCAAGGGCTTGCTTACTTTCATGATACGCTCCATATCAAGGGTGATGAGACTTGCGGCACCGAGATTGATGACATAGATCGATCCGTAATGATTGGCAGAGGCTACCAGGAAATTGTTTCACTTTGATGAATATTTTGTGACAGTTTTATGACAATGCTGGTGGTGTCATATCGGGAAGGGGTAATGCCCACCAACCATGCTGGCGTGACCAGGATGTCGAGGCTCTGGGGAGAACGTACTTTCATCATTTGCTCCGTATCAATCGCCTAACTCAGATTGGCAGACCGACGAATTGTGGGGGCTAGTAACGTGATCGATGGTAAGCTAGTGTCTGTTTCAGAATTGTTTCAAAATTATTTCAAAATTATACATGCACTGTGACATTTTTTTTGACGGTGGCGGACCAGTCGTTCTGTTACACTGTGCGCTTGTTGATTTTTTGTGGCGAGGGATCTTATGCGAGTTTGGCAGCTGCTTTCGTTGACTGTGCTCCCCTTGGCTCTGAGTGCCTGCGCGACGATGTCGCCCATCCCGGGAGATTTCCCCCCAATTACCCCACACCAGGCACAGACCGGTGCCGAAAATGGCAAGCTGGTGCGCTGGGGTGGAGAACTCATCCAGACGGAGCCCGAGGCGGATCAAACCTGCTTCACCATGCTGGGTTTCCCCCTGGACCGTGACGGTCGCCCGCGGTTGGGTCGTCAATCTGCCGATGCAGGCCGGTTTATCGCTTGTGCGCCGGGCTTCTACGACCCCACCCTCTACGCCGCTGGTCGCGAGATGACCTTTGTGGGAACGATAACCGGCGTCGTTAAAAAGAAAGTAGGTGGGTACGGCTATCCCTACCCTCGTATCAGTGCAAGCCGTGTGTACCTGTGGCCTTTGCCGGAACCGGAGCCGCGCATGAATACCGTCGTCCTCAATGGCGGCTGGGGTTGGGGTTGGCCGGGCTATATTGGGCCCTGGGGACCGCGTTGGGGGTGGGGATATCCCTGGTGGTAGCGTGTCCTGGGATCGGCTGCGTGCTAGACTCCTGGCTTTCCGGGAAGTGGGGTATGCATGTTACGCAGCATGACGGGGTATGCCCGTGTCGTGGGCGGCGAGAAGGGCGATAGCCATGTTTGGGAGATTCGCGCCGTCAATCACCGATACTTGGAGACGGTGCTGCATTTGCCCGAGACGCGTCTGGGTCTCGAGGGAGAGATTCGGCAACGGGTTGGGCAGGTAATCAAGCGGGGTCGGGTGGAGATTTGGCTGCGCCAAGAATCGCGTGGGGAGCCCAATCTGCAGGTCGATTCCGGTCTCCTCCAAGGCTTGCGCCATGCCGCAGGTCAGGCTGCCGAGCTCTGGGGCGCGCCGCTACCTTTGCCCTCTGCCCTGGATTTGCTGCGCTGGCCCGGAGTATTGCAGGCGCAGGCAGTGGATCTTTCGACTGAGCAGCTCCTCGCCTTACTCGACGCGGCACTGGCCGAATTGCAGGCGACTCGCGCCCGCGAAGGCGAGGCGCTGGCGTCGATTCTCCGCCACAAGCTGAACAGCATGGGGGAGATTTTAACAATGCTGCAAGGGCAGTTGCCGCTCATCGAGACGCGCCTGCGCGAGCGTCTGGATCGGCGTCTTGGCGAATTGCGGCAGCAGGTGGAGCCGGCGCGCTGGGAGCAGGAACTGGTGTTTTATCTGCACCGGCAAGATGTGGCAGAAGAAATGGAACGTTTGGCTACCCATCTGCAAGAATTCCGCCAGACGCTAGAGCGGGACGAGCCGGTGGGTCGTCGGCTCGATTTTTTGGTGCAGGAGTGCAATCGCGAGGCCAACACCCTGGGCTCCAAAGCGGGTGATCAGCAGGTGAGTCAGGCGGCGATCGAGCTCAAGGTGCTCATCGAACAAATACGGGAACAAATTCAAAACGTGGAATAGTCATGGCCAAGCACGCGCATTACAGCGGTATTTTGTGGATCATTTCGGCGCCCAGCGGCGCGGGCAAAACTAGTCTTTCCAAGGCGTTGGTGGAGCAGTCGCCGAATGTTCGCACGTCGGTGTCCTACACCACTCGCTCTCCGCGTCCTGGAGAGGAAGACGGGCGAGATTACCACTTTATCTCCGCCGAACAGTTTGCGGCGATGGCAGAGCGAGGGGAGTTCCTCGAGCACGCGCTGGTGCACGGCAATCACTATGGCACCGGAGAATCCTGGGTCAAAAAACAACTGTTTGCTGGTACCGACTGTCTCTTGGAAATCGATTGGCAGGGCGCGCGCCTGGTGCGCGAACGTTTGCCCGAGCATGTGGTGAGCGTCTTTATTCTGCCGCCGTCCCTTGCCACCCTATCCGAGCGCCTGCGCGGACGTGGTCAGGACAGTGACGAAGTGATTGCCAAACGACTGGCGGCAGCGCGGGAAGAACTGCTACATTACGACGAATTCGACTATCTCGTCGTAAATGAAGATTTTCAGCGCGCCCTGGAAGACTTGCGCTGCATCGTTCGCGCCGAGCATTTGCGGCGAAACCGGCAGCAGCACGCCGAGCATGGGCGGTTGCATGACTTATTGGCTTGATTGTGTAGAGAGGAATTGCTGTTATGGCCCGTATTACTGTTGAGGACTGTCTATCACAGATAGGCAATCGTTTTGAGTTGACCCTGGTGGCGGCCCGCCGTGCCCGTCAATTGGCAAGTGGTGCGCAACCTTTTGTGCCTACTGGTCGCGATAAGAACACCGTGGTTGCCTTGCGGGAAATTGCCGATGGTAGGGTTTCTCGCGCCATTCTCGATGAGCCGACGCCGCCCTTGCTCGCCAGTTTTCCGGGGGCGTCGCGACGCGAGCCGGTAGGTATTGAGGATGTCGGCGGCGACTGAATGCAGCGAAGTGCCAGATTCCGTGCTGCTGGCGGATAACGTCGAGACCTTGCATCTGTTGCCGGTTGTGCCGGCTCTGGAAGATCCCTGCGCGCCGCTCCGTCTTCTGTTGCAACGCTATTTAACGCCGGAGGACGTGCAGCGCGTTCGCGATGCCTACGAACTTGCAGCGACTGCGCATCAAGAGCAAAAGCGTCGCAGTGGTGAGCCCTACATTCATCATCCCGTAGCTGTCGCTTGTATTCTGGCCGAACTGCAGTTGGATGTGGCAACGGTCCAGGCGGCTTTGTTGCACGACGTTATTGAAGATTGCAATGTTAGCAAAGAAGAATTGACCGAGCGTTTTGGCGCCGAAGTTACCGAAATGGTCGATGGCGTCAGTAAACTCGGCCAAGTGCGCTTCGAGACCCGAGAAGAAGCACAGGCAGAAAACTTCCGCAAAATGTTTCTCGCCATGTCGCGAGACATCCGGGTAGTGCTCATCAAACTCGCCGATCGGCTCCACAATATGCGTACCATGGGGGTTATGGCGCCGGAGAAACGGCGTCGAATCTCCCGCGAAACCCTGGAGATCTATGCTCCTATAGCCCAGCGCTTGGGCATTCACGCTATTCGGATAGAGCTGGAGGAATTGGCATTCTCCCATCTCTACCCCAAGCGCTGGCATGCCCTCAATCAGGCGATCAAGGCAGCGCGCGGCAATCGCAAAGAGGCGGTGCAGAAAATCGGTCAACTCATTGCCGAACGGCTACGGCAGGAGGCCATCCACGCCCAAGTAAGTGGGCGGGAAAAGCATGTCTATAGCATCTACCGCAAGATGCAGAAGAAAGGGCTGCCTTTTTCTGCCATCCACGATCTGCATGCCTTCCGCATCATCGTCGACGATGTCGATACCTGTTATCGCGTCCTCGGCATCGTCCATAGCTTGTTCCGACCCATTCCCGGTCGTTTCAAGGATTACATTGCCATCCCCAAATCGAATGGCTACCAATCTCTTCATACCATTCTACTTGGCCCTTTTGGGCATCCCGTAGAAGTGCAGATTCGTACCGAGGATATGCATCGGGTAGCGGAGGCGGGGGTGGCCGCGCACTGGCTTTACAAGAGCGGTATGCAGAAAGCCCATGCCGAGGCCCAGGCGCGTGCCTGGATCCAGCGTCTGCTGGAATTGCAGGGGCAGGGCGGTGATTCCCAGGAGTTTCTCGAGAGTCTCAAGATGGACCTTTTTCCCGACGAGGTCTATGTATTTACTCCCAAGGGGAAGATTTTGGGGCTGCCACGGGGCGCTACGGCCATCGACTTTGCCTATGCCGTGCACAGTGATATCGGCAATCGGGCGGTGGCCGCCAAGATCAACGAGATCTATGTCCCCCTGCGCAGCATTCTCGACAACGGCGACAAGGTAGAGATCGTTACCGCCGAATCCGCCCATCCCCAAGCGGGCTGGCTAGAGGTCGTTGCGACCGCCAAAGCGCGGGCGAACATCCGCTCCTACCTGAAGACGATTCAACGGGGTGATGCCGAGCAGCTAGGGCACAATCTCCTCGACAAGGCCTTGCGTAGTCTGGGAACCTCCATCGACGCCCTCGACGAGGACCAGGTACGACGGGTCTGCGCGACTTTCCAGGTGGAGGGTCGCAGCGCATTGTTGATTGCGATTGGCGTTGGACAGGTGATCCCGTTGGTGGTGGCGCAAAAACTGGTACCCGAGGAGGAACGCGGGCGCCTTGCGCAAACGGCACGGCGTTTGGGGCAGGCAGTGAGTTCTCTATTGCCCGGCCGCCAGGGGCGGGAGGGAGAGCACAACCAACCGCTACTCATCCGTGGCACCGAGGGGATGCCGGTTACCCTGGCGCGTTGTTGTCGCCCCATTCCTGGCGATCCCATCCTCGGTTTCATAACCGCAGGCAAGGGCATCGTGGTGCATACCCACGATTGTCACAACATCCGAGAGTGGCGCAAACGCCGCGATCGTTGGGTCGACGTGCAGTGGGATCCGGCGGTGCATGCCGAGTTTCCGGTGCTGGTTCGGGTCGTTGCCGAGAGTGGTCGAGGTGTCTTGGCGCGGGTGGCAACGCACATCGCCCAGGCCGACGCCAATATCGACCATGTCGATATCGAACCTCAGGATGGCCTTTATACCGGCATTACCTTTACCATCAGCGTGCGTGATCGCGATCACCTGGCGCAGGTGGTGCGCAGTCTGCGCTCCCTGCCTTCGGTATCGCGGGTACAGCGCGTCAAAGGATGACCTTCAGGAGAAGCTCGATGCCCAAATCCGTGTACAGCCCCGCCGCTCCCCAGGCTATTGGCGCCTACAGCCAAGCCATGATTCATGGCGATCTGCTTTATCTATCTGGTCAGATTCCCATCGACCCGCGTACCGGCAATCTGGTCGAAGGCGATTTTTCCGTGCATCTACAACAGGTATTGGATAATTTGCAGGCTGTTTGTGTGGCTGCCGGCACGGATTTGCGCCATGCGGTCAAATTGCAGGTATATCTGGCTGATCTCAGCAACTTTGCGGCAGTCAATGCGGCTATGGAGGCTTTCTTCACACCGCCGTACCCCGCGCGGGCGGCCCTGCAGGTGGCAGCGTTGCCGCGCGGGGCGGCGGTTGAGATCGATGGCATCGTTGCCATGCAGGGCGCGAGCAATGCTGCCTACTGATTGGCAATTACCCATGCGTGCCCTGCTGGAGCGCTACCCGGAGCTGCGAACGCTACTCGAGGAGCGGGGCATTCGCTGTAACGAATGTTTTATTGCCGATCGGGAAACCTTGGCCGGTGTGGCCGCCATGCATCATATCGATTTGCAGTCTTTGCTCGCCGACTGGGAAGCTCGCCGCGGTGCCGACATCAGCCGCTGAGACCTATGGCGGGAGCAAAACCCAGCTACCATCTCGCTGATCCGCTCACCTGTCTGCCGGGAGTAGGGCCGGCTCTCGCGCAGCGGATGCAAGGTCTCGGTCTGGAAAAGATCGAGGATTTGCTGTTCTATCTCCCAATCCGTTTTCAGGATCGTCGCCAACTGTTTCCCATCGCCTCCTTGCGGCCGGGCATGGAGGCGGCGGTCCTGGGCGAGATTATCGCCTTGCAGCGGCAGCAGGGCCGGCGCGAGCAGTGGTTGTTACAGCTCAGAGATGCCAGCGCGGCACATCTCACCCTGCGTTTCTTTCACCTTGCGCCCAGCCAACGCCAGCAGTGGCACGCCGGCCGTCGCCTTTGGTGTTTTGGAGAATTACGCTCCGGTCTGCACGGGCTGGAGATGGTGCACCCGGAATGGCAGTTGGCGGATCGCGCAGACTTTCACTTACCCACGCACCTGACGCCTTTTTATGCGAGTACCGAGGGCCTGCATCAACAGCAGTGGCGGCGTTTCATTGCTTTGGCCTTGACACTTTTGCCAGAGTTGCCAGATCCGCTGCAAGATCTTCTCCGCGGCTGGCCCAGCTTGGCGTCGAGCATTCGCCACCTGCACCAAGCGGCAGAAGCGATGCCAACGCCCCAAGATCGAGAATGGCAACGCCTCGCCCTCGATGAGCTCTTGGCCCATCACCTAGCCTTGCGCCGCGAGCGTGCCCGCGCCGCGCAGCAAAACCTTGCGGCGACCACGCCGGACCCGAGGCTCTGGGAACAGCTCCGCACACTGTTGCCCTTTGCGCCGACCGCCGCCCAGGAGCGAGTGATTGCCGAAGCGGTGGCTGATTTGGCGCGCAGCCAACCCATGCGCCGTTTGCTGCAAGGAGACGTCGGCTCCGGTAAAACCTTGGTTGCCGCCGCCATTCTCCTGCATGCTGTGGCCGCGGGTATGCAGGTAGCGATCATGGCCCCCACCGAAATCCTCGCGGCGCAATTGCAGGACCGTCTGTCGACGTGGTTTGCGCCCTTGGGCTTGTCGGTGGGCTTACTGCTCGGCAGCCAAGGCGCACGACAACGGCGGGAAACCCTGGCGGCGTTGCAAACAAACGACATACAGGTACTCTGCGGCACCCAAGCCTTGTTTCAGGACGAAGTCACCTTTTTCCGGCTCGGTTTGGTGATCATCGACGAGCAACACCGCTTTGGTGTTGATCAGCGTCGACGTCTGCTCGCGAAAGGCACGCTGCCGCATCTTCTGGTGATGACGGCAACGCCGATTCCGCGCACCCTCGCCATGACCCTACATGCCGACCTTGATCTTTCCAGCATTGATGCCCTGCCGCCCGGCCGGCAACCCATTGAAACCCTGGTCTTGGCCGACAGTCGCCGTGAGGAGCTCATCCAGCGCCTACATCGTCTCCTCGCCGAAGGTAGGCAAGTCTATTGGGTTTGCCCTTTGATCGAGGAGTCGGAAGTGCTCGAGCTGCAGGCAGCCGAGGCGAGCTACGCCGAGCTCCAGCAGACGCTGCCGGAGGTGGCCATCGGCTTGCTCCATGGTCGCCAGCGCAGCGAAGAAAAATCCCAGATCATGGAGGCATTTCGCGCTGGGGCGTTGCGGATTTTGGTGGCGACGACGGTGATCGAGGTGGGGGTGGATGTGCCCAATGCCTCGGTTATGGTTATCGAACATGCAGAGCGCTTGGGGCTTGCCCAGTTGCATCAGCTGCGCGGGCGGGTAGGGCGTGGCACGGCGGCGAGCATGTGTATTTTGCTGTACCGGGCCCCGCTTTCCGCCAAAGCGCGCGAGCGGCTGCGGATCATGCGCGCCTCTCAGGATGGCTTTGTGATTGCGCGCAAAGACCTGGAGATGCGCGGTCCGGGCGAGTTTTTGGGCGTTCGGCAAAGTGGTGAGCGCCAGTTGCGCATTGCCGATTTCTTGCGCGACGAAGCGTTGTTGGCTCTGCTCCCGCGCCCCGCCGAGACCCTGGAGCGCGAAAATCCTGCGGCCGTAGAGGTGCTCATTCGACGCTGGCTGGGGGCCGCGAGCGCTTACGCCAGCATCGGCTGAAATACTCTTGAAATCATGGACATCAGTCAATGTTCTCGGGTATTATGCGAAAAATTTTGGAGATCGGGGAAGCAGATGCGGCATTGGCAGTCTGGGTTGCTGGTTTTGCTGGGGGTGGGCTTGTTGGGAGGATGCGCAAGCCAGTTGCCGCCCAGCCAGGTGCATTCTGTTGCGTACTATGCTGCGCAGATTCCGCCTCCGCCCACCTCTAGTCCGGCTCCTATCGCACCGACGCAATCTGCGGCACCGCAAACGGCCACCCTACACATCGTTATCAATGCCGATCAGCGTAAGTTGTTCCTCTACCGCGGTTCACAACTCCTTGCCAGTTATCCGGTTGCCATCGGTTTTGGCGGTTCTGCCCCGCGGCGTATTCGCGGCGACGACAAAACTCCGCTTGGCCATTATCACATTGGCTATGTGCGCTGGGGCACCCAGTACGGTCCCTTTATGTTGCTGACGTATCCGAATCGCCAGGATGCAGAGTGGGGCCTGCGGGAAGGGATCATCAGCCATGCACAGTATCAAGCCATTGTTTCGGCAATCGATAACGGGCAAACGCCGCCGCAAAATACCCCCTTGGGGGGATACATCGGGATCCATGGCATGGGTCCAAACTTTTCCTATAGTCGCGATGCCAAGGTGTTTCCTGGCAAGTGGACGGCGGGTTGCGTTGCCTTGTCGAATCATGACGCCCAGGATATTGCTGAGCTGATTCAGCCCGGCACCCCTGTAGATATTATTGGTAAGGTGGAAAGCTATAAGGACCAAGTTGGGGAAAGTCGTCGATTAGCTTTCCAATACCATCATGTTGGCGATAGTGTGCCCGGCACACTAGCTTCTACTGAAAAACCGGCAGACTGAAGACCACTAGAGACTGCGGCCGAAGTCCAGTCCGTTGCCGATGCAATCTCCCAGTGCCACACCACCACGCCAATTGCCAAGGAGGGAGAGCCCCGGCCAACTCTGCAGAGCAGTGTCGATAGCCTCTACGCGCGCTAAATGACCCAACTGATATTGCGGAATGGCGCGCGGCCACAGACGCACGCGCTGGAACCGGGGCTCGCCGCCAATACCTAGCAAAGGTCGCAGGTCCTCCACCACGCGCGCGACAATATCCTCCGTTTTCGCAGAGGGCAGCTTTCCCTGGGCACCACCAAGAAAAGCGGTGAGCAAGACGTGATCGGTTGGTGCGCGATCGGGAAAAAGCGTCGAGGAAAATAGGGCGCCCAGGGTGGCTATACGGAGTTTTCGAGGAATCAAGACGCCGAAGCCATCCAAGGGATGCTGAATCTGCTCGCGGCCGAAGCCCAAGGCGACGGTAGCAAGCTCTGGATACTCGATGGCAGCGAGTTGATCGCGCAGCGTTGCTGCCTGCGGGGGGAGTAGCCGGGCGATCTCTTGGGTTGGTAGACAAAGAATTAGGTGCTCGGTCTCCCAGTCGCCATTTGCGCTTTCTACCTGCCAAGTCGTCCCTGTGGGATGCATCGCGGTAACAGGGCTATCGCAGAGGAGCTTTTCGCCGAGCCGCACGGCGATTCCTTGGGGCAGGCTCTGCATGCCGCCAGCAAAGGAGAGCAATCGACTTTTGCTGCCCTTACGACGGCGTCCGCGCAAGGCAGCACCAAGCAGCGAGCCGTGCTCCTTTTCCATCTGCGCCAAACGCGGCAGGCTGGCGGCAAGGGAGAGGCGTTCGGGGTCGCCAGCGTAGACACCAGAAACGAAGGGATCGACCATCCAATCGAGCACCTCTGGCCCAAGACGCCGACGTACAAAGGCGGCGATGCTCTCGTCGCCGGTGGCGCGCGGACGAAAAGGCTCTGTGAGCAGGCGCAGACGCGCGCGCGCAGAGAGGAGCCTGCCGCCAAGCAGCGTCTTGGGGCCCAAGGCGACTAACTCGTGCCGACGATTGACCACAAAGCGCCGACGGGCCAGGGGGTTGGCAAGCTGCTCCGGCAAGGCGAGATCCTCTAGCAGCGCGGTAACGCGAGGATCCCGCACCAGCAAAGTATTGGGGCCCAGATCGTAGGTGAATCCTGCCTCGGTCTCCGTCTGAATATTGCCGCCTACGCCTGGGCCAGCTTCGAGTAGACGAAATTCCTTGCCTGCTGCCTGCAGTGCATAGGCAAGGCTTAAGCCGGTAATGCCGGCACCGACGATCAGATAGGGTACAGTTTCCATTCGAGAATCATTCCTCCAGCGTGGACGCGCCGGTATACGAAGGGCTGCCCAAGTACCAGCGGTGGGCGTGGCGGAGCAGGGCGATGAGGATGGCAGTAATGGGCAGCGCAATGAGTAGACCCACAAAACCGAAGAGTTGCCCGCCGGCCAAAACCGCAAAGATCACCAACACCGGATGTAGCCCGATGCGATCTCCCACCAGCATGGGGATGAAGACGGTGCTCTCGAGAATCTGCCCCACTCCGTACACGCCCCAGACCTCCAGTATGGAAAGAAAGGGACCACCCTGGATGTACATGGCCAGACTGGCGAGCAGGATGCCGCTGGCAAAGCCCAGGTAGGGCACAAAGCTGAGTAGACCCGAAAGCAGGCCGATGAGAAGCGCGGTCTTCAAACCAACGAGGCTGAGACCAATGGAATAGGTAGCGCCAAGGGCCAGCATGTCGAGCAGTTGGCCGTGTAAAAAGGCCATGAGCATGCGGTCAGAATCAATGGCGAGCTGACGGATCAACGCCGCGTAAGCGCGAGGAACCAGTTCATCGATGCGGTAGAGCAGTCGGGGCCAGTCGCGTAATAGATAGAAGCCGATGACCGGGATCAGTACAAAGTTCATCAGTACCGATAAGATCCCCGAGCCGGAGATAAGGGCAACTTGTAGGCTACTGCTGGCCCAGTGCGCAAGTTTGCTCGCATTTTTGCTGGCAAGCAGGCTCAAGCTATGGCTGTCGAGGGGCACCCCAAGGCGTTGGGAAATCTGCGGAATCCATTGCGTTTGCAGGAGTTGTGCGTACTGCCCCAGGTAGTTGATGGCGATTATGGTTTGGGCGCGCACCATGGGTAAAAGTGCAACGACTATCGCCGCGAGGAGGATGAGGACTATAAGAAAGACAAGGGTGGTCCCAAGGCCACGCGGTATGCGCCAGCGCTGCAGGCGAGTTACTAGGGGGTTGCCCAGGTAGGCGAGTACCCCGGCAATCACAAAGGGAGAGAGGATGGGGCCAAGCAGGTAGAGAAGCCAAAGAAAGAAGGCGAGGGCGACAAGAGGAAACCAGTACTGGCGCATGAATCAATACTCTCCTGTAGACGCTATGGTTTCCGCAAACCCTAGTGGAGACTATGCGCGCTGCCTGCAGCCGCCTCGAGCATTACCTTGCGCACCTCTTCCGGAAACTCGCCTTGCAGCACCTGCTGACGTCCTTCCTGGAAAAATAGCTGGGCATCGGCAGGGAGGAATTTTTGCAAGGCGGCAAAGGCCTGACGCATCAGTTCCGGCGCATGGGCACGGGTGGCCGTTATCCCCCAGTTGAAGAGTAGAATGCGCCAGGGACGTTGCGGATCATTGCTTTCTAAATCGGCAGCGTAGTCCGCTTCGGCAGCGGCAACCACGGCGCCCATGAGGCGCGCCAGTGTAGCGAGTGCGGTGGGATCTGCCTCGGCGTTGGCCAGGATGGCGAGGCCATTGACGATGGGATCGAGGGTGTGGATGGGTTGCTGCTCCTGTACCAGCCAAGCAGCAACACTCACGCTGATTACTTCCAGGGCAGCCTTGGTCTTACGCTCTCCCAGTCGTTCCGCCCAGGTGGCGAGATCCATGAGCAGGCCAATGCTGAGATCGCCAATCCGCTCTGCCTCATCTTCCGGGAGGCTTGGATCCCAGTCGGCAGTGTCTTTCTCGAGTACAACAAAGAGCTGGCGTAGGGCGTCGACCAGTTGCGGCGGTGTAACCTGTTCGCCGGTGGCAATCTTACTCTCGGCAAAACGCGCCAATAAGGGCTGAACTTGCTGCTCGAAACGGGCTTTGGCGCTGGCAATGTCGGCGAGGGAAGGCAAGGGGAACTCCTTGGAAGTGCTATGTCTAGGCTGCGATGGTATCATAAAAGCTGGTTGAAGCAGTCGCTTGGAGTTCCCAATGTCGTCTTTGTCCCCGCGGTCTCCTGTAGACCTCCATATGCACTCTCTGCACTCCGATGGGAGTTTGTCTGTGGAGGAACTGGTGGCGCGCGTTGCCCAGCGTGGGGTGCGGCTGATGGCACTTACCGACCACGACAATACCGCCGGCATTGCCGAGGCGAAGCGGGAGGCTGAGCGCTGGGGTATTGGTCTCATCCCTGGTGTCGAGGTGTCGAGCGAGTGGAACGGTATCGGTATTCACATCGTGGGATTGGGAGTCGATATTCATAATCGCGAGCTGCAGCAGGGCCTTGAGCGCATTATGGAATTTCGTGACTGGCGCGCTGCCGAAATCAGCCGTTTATTGGCCGGAGCGGGTATGCCGGGTGCAGAGGAGGGCGCTCGCCAGTTGGCCGGCAGCCGTATGGTTGGACGTACCCATTTCGCCCGCTGGTTGAAGGATTCCGGCCACTGTCATGACAATGCCGAGGCCTTTCAGCGCTGGCTGGGTCGCGGGCAAGTGGCTTACGTGCCCAGCGATTGGATTCCCATGTCCGAGGCGGTAGCCTGGATTCGGCAGTCTGGGGGTATTGCGGTGGTGGCCCATCCTGGACGCTACAAATTGAGCGGTTCGCGCTTGCGCGCCCTCTGCGAAGAGTTCCGCGCTGCCGGTGGCGGCGCCATCGAGGTCAGCTCCGGTTCCCAAGGAGCAGCCGATCGCGAGCACCTCGGCAGATTGGCCCAACAACTTGATCTCGCTGCCTCTCTCGGTTCGGATTTCCACGGGCCGGAAATCGGTCATGCCGAGATTGGCCAGATCTTTCCCCTTCCCGAAGGTGTGCAGCCGGTTTGGGAGCGCCTCGGGTACGCAGATTTTCCATTACACTGAGCTACCCTTCATGACTCCACTGCGGGAAGATCCGCGTTTGGCTGCCTGGGGCACCGTGGTGTTGGTGCTGATTTACCTCGGCGCCCTCTATGCCCTCAGTCCTTACGCCGGACCCTTGCTTATGGGCGCTGTTCTTGCCACCGTTGGTTGGCCCTGGCAGCTACGCCTACAGCGCTGGCTGCATCTGCCGCGTTGGTTGGCGTCGATACTACACGCCCTGGCATGGATGGCGATTATCATCATCCCTGCAGTGTTGGTTGTCGAATCGATCCTGCCCGAGTTGTTGCGGGTAATTGCGCGTTGGCAGAGCGGCGCACCCCTGTTGGGAGTGCCCCGGGAGTTGCAGAAAATTCCCTATCTCGGTAAGTGGTCAGTGGAACATCTACGACTCCTGAATGGCGCCCATCTATCACATTTTTTTAGCGACCATGCCGCGGTGATCACCAGTTCCCTTGGGCAGCTCTGGATTTTTGTTCTCCACACATTTTTCGCTGCCCTCACCGTATTTGCCATTAGTTTGCATGGAAAACGTCTTGCTGAGGTGTTGCGCCTCGGCGCCGGCCAACTGTGGGGGGCGGAGCGTGGTGATCGCTTCCTGCTGGCAGCACGTGATGCAACGCGCTCGGTTCTCATCGGTTTGATTGGTGTCGGCGTCATTGAAGGTTTGCTTATCGGCATCGCCTACGGCATAGCAGGACTTAGTGCCTGGCCGCTGTGGACGGTCGTTACGGCGCTCTTCTCGCCCATACCCTTTGGCGCAACGGTGGTGGTGGGTGCTGCAACCCTTTGGCTGGTTTTTAGCGGCCACTGGTTAGCAGGCCTAGTGGTGCTCGGATGGGGATTTTTTGTCATTACCCTGGCAGATTTGGTAATTCGTCCTCTTCTGACTGGTTCGCAGAGTCAGGCGCCCTTTTTTCTGGTGTTTTTCAGCATTCTTGGCGGGGCTGCAGCCTTTGGCTTGATTGGTTTGATCATCGGCCCTATCTTGGTACTGATGGCGCGAGGCATTTGGTTGGCGTGGGAGCGTCGGGTGCTGTTGGAACGAGGAACTGCCGGCACCGAAGCGCGATCTAAATTGTGACTGTGAGGAGGTGTGGAATGGATTATCAAGTTTTTGATCAGCAATATAATCAGATTTCTCAGGCAACCCAGAGCAATATTCAGGGCTTGCAGCAGGTAGCGCAGAAGTTGCAGACGGCGGTCCCAGATTCTACCGCAGCGCGGGAATTGATCCTGGATCTCCGTAATATGGCCATGAATCTGCAGAGTCAGCAGCAGAATATCAATTTTTTGTTGCAGCAGATGGGGCAACGCATCCAGCAATTGGAAATGCAGATGCAGCAGGCTGCCGGGCAGCCAGGAATGAATCCGGCCATGGCGCAGCGGCCGTGGAATGCACCAGCCCAGGGTATGGGTAGTGGTTTCATGGGCAACGTGATGACGGGTCTGGGCTTGGGGGCGGGTTTTGCCGTGGCCGATAACATCGTCGACGACATCTTCAACATGTTCTAAAGCAGGCCCAAAGTCTTGTCCGTATCCGGCGGCCTCTCTGGCCGCCGTTTTTTTCGGAGGTACAGCAGTGGCGGAAGAATGGATTTACGGCATCCACGCGGTCGAGGCAGCCCTGGAGGCGGGGGAGGTGGAGCGCCTGTGGATTGCCCAGGAACGGGCCGAGGATAGTCGCCTACGGGGAATTCGCGATGTTGCCAGCACCCGGAAGATTTCTGTAGCGACAGAGTCTGCCCAGTTGCTGGCACGCCGCTGCCGTAGCGAGCAGCACCAGGGGGTCCTTGCCCTTGCCCTGCCGCGTCCGCCCCGAGACTGGTCGGCCTTTGTGCAGCAACTGCCGGCAGATGCTTTTTTGCTCATGCTCGACGGCGTCACCGACCCGCATAATCTTGGCGCCTGTTTGCGTAGCGCCGAGGCGGCAGGCGTAGATGCGGTCTTGCTTCCCAAAGACAATGCCTGCGGGATTACGGCAACGGTGCGCAAGGCCGCGGCGGGAGCGGCATCGCGGGTGCCGGTATTTTTTTTGACTAATCTTGCGCGCAGCCTCGCGCAGTTGCAGGAGCAGAATTTTTGGGTGGCTGGATTGGCAGGAGAGGGGCAGCAGAGCCTCTACGAGGCCGATCTGCGCGGTCGTCTGGTTTTGCTGCTTGGCAGCGAAGAAAAGGGTATTCGTCGATTGCTGCGCGAACACTGCGATTTTTTGCTGCATATTCCCATGGCGGGGCGCATCGAGAGTCTCAATGTTTCGGTGGCAGCAGGGATTGCCCTCTTTGAGGCGCGGCGCCAACGGGCGACGCCGACCAGGAATTCGGGGTAGAATTGGTCAGAAAGGAGAATCCATGCAAGCCTGTCTCGTCGACTCCCACTGTCATCTCGATTTTAGCGACTTTGCCGAGGATCGCTCTGCGGTATTGGAGCGGGCACGGCAGGCAGGAGTGCAGTCCCTGCTGATTGCCGCAGTGCGCCAGCCAGATTGGGAGCGGGTGCGTTCCCTCGCAGCGTCGGAGCCGCATATTTGGGGGGCGGCAGGGGTGCATCCCAACGAAGCCGAGGACGAAACGCCCAGCTACGAAGATCTCTTGGCGGCCCTCGCGCACGAAAAGATTCTGGCGGTAGGAGAAACCGGGCTCGACTATTACCGCCTGGAGGGCAACAAGAGTTGGCAGCAAGAACGCCTGGCCTTGCACATTGCGGCGGCCCGCGCCACCCACAAGCCCTTGATCATCCATACCCGCGAGGCGGCCGCCGACACCTTGGCCCTGTTGCGTAGTGAGGGGGCACAAGACTGCGGTGGCGTCATCCATTGTTTTACCGAAAATGCGGAATTTGCCCGGGCCGCCCTCGACTTGGGCTTTTACATCTCCTTTTCTGGTATCGTGACCTTCAAGAATGCGCGCGATTTGCAAGAAGTGGCAAAGACGATCCCCCTTGGCCGCCTCCTGATCGAAACCGATGCCCCCTTTCTCGCGCCGGTGCCCATGCGTGGCAAGCGCAATGAGCCCGCCTTCGTCGCCCATGTGGCGGCTTTCTTGGCAATCCTGCGTCGCACGGATTTGGACCTCTTGGCGCAAGCCACCCTGGAGAATTTCAAACGACTCTTTCGGCCCACGGAGGACCCTTGCGTATCCATTTCCTAGGGACAGGGTCGAGTGCCGGGACCCCGGTCATCGGCTGTGACTGCCCCGTCTGCAGTAGTGGCGATGCGCACAACCAGCGCAGCCGCGCCAGTATTTTTGTCGAGAACGAAGACACCGGTATCCTGATCGACACCGGCCCGGATTTACGCATGCAATTGCTGCGCGCAGGGGTGCGAAAAGTCGATGCCGTCTTCTACACCCACTTTCATGCCGACCACATCAACGGCATCGACGACCTGCGCGCCCTCAATTTTCTCAGTAAGCGAGTGATTCCCTGCTTTGCCGACGAGCGCACCGCAGCGGAGCTCGAGGCGCGTTTTCGCTATTGTTTCTTGCCGCCCGATCCGGGCTGGGCCAAGCCCTCACTGTCGATGACCACCATTACCGCCGCGCAGCGGTTAGGGTCGCTGGAGATTTTGCCGATTCCGGTCCTGCACGGCAATTTGCCTATCTATGGCTACCGTTTTGGAGCCGCAGCGTATCTTACCGATCTCAAGACCATTCCCGAGGCAAGTTACGCCCTTTTGCACGACCTCGATTTGCTGATTCTCGATTGCCTGCGCGAGGAAGAACATCCTACCCATGTGAACTTGCAGGAGGCGCTTACTATTGCTGCCCGCATCGGAGCAAAGCAGACCCTGCTCACGCACATGACCCATGACCTTGATTTCTATCAGCTGCAGGCGAGCCTACCGCAAGGAATCGCGCCGGCCTACGACGGCTTGCTTTGGGAGGGGTAGTGTGTCCGCCCGCTAAGGCGGCTGCGCTCAGTCTTCTTGCTTGAGCTGACTACGAGCTTGCTTGCTTGCGGCGGTGTTCAGCGCCTGCAAGTGCAGGATTTTCAGGAGTCGTTGCACCAAGGGGTAGAGCAACACCGCCGAAACCGCAAGATACACCACTCCCGAATAAAGGGCATAGACGCTCGCAAATAGTTTGGCGACGGTTCCGTGTAAACTGGAAACCGGTCCCATACCGCTCAGGATCATGCTGGCGTTGAGCAGGCTGTCGATCCAGTCGATGCCCGCCAGAAAGTGATAGCCGAGAATGCCGATGGACAGAGAAAACAGCAAAAAGCCAGTACCCGCGCCAACATAGCGCAGCTGGTGCCAAAAAAATTCCCGCCGGCTACGTAGGCGCAGAGGTTCGTGAATGTTGAGTGCCATGAGGTGCATGGTAGCTGCTTACTACAGGCTCTGCCAATGTCTTGCACATTGGCGCTGATGCAGTACCGCTCTTGCTTTATTTGGCCCGACGATACTATTCTGGGGCCTTCTGTGAACGCTAGGGGCGTCCCGACTGGGGCTGAGAAGTACCCTTGGAACCTGATCCGGTTCAGACCGGCGTAGGGAA
>JAWNZB010000039.1:0-19147 GCA_038447835.1 Candidatus Igneacidithiobacillus chanchocoensis
ATCCTTGCTGCGCTGGAAGCGTTTGCGCACCCCCGTGAAGCGCAAGGGGCTGGTGGAAGGCGTCTCAGTGGCCACAGGGATGCTCGGAGAGGGGCTGGGGCTGGTTGTTCTGCAGGGGAATCTGCACCGTCACCGGCATGCCTAAGCGCAGCTTGTGCTCGGGGTTGCAGGCATAGACCCGCACTCGGTAGACCAGCTCCGTGCGGAGTTCGGTGGTTTGTACCGTCTTGGGGGTAAACTCGGCCGTCGGCGAAATGAAACCCACCCAACCCGCAAACTGTTTGCCGGGGAAGGAGTCGCTCTCGATCTGCGCGCGCATCCCCAGCCGCACCTTACCAAGAGCGGTCTCCGGCAGGTAGGCGCGTACCCAGACCGGGTTGTCGAGGGCCAGGGTAAAGACTGGGGTGGCCGGCGACACCATGTCGCCGGGCTCGACGATGCGGTCCTGCACCACGCCATCTTCCGGGGCATAGAGCTTGGTATCTTGCAATTCCCGCTTGGCCAGGGCCAAGGCGGCGCGCTCGGCCTGTAACTGCGCGCGGGCGGCGGCAATGTCTTCCTTGCGCGGTCCTTTGATGGCGAGAAGGAGGCCCTGTTGGCTATGGTCGAGGTTGGCCCGTGCGGTCTTCAGGGCGGCGGCGGCATTGTCGGCGCTCTGTTTGGGAACGTACTGCTGGGCAGCCAGGGCCTCTTGCCGTTGCCAAGTGATCTCGGCGTTCTGGAGAGCCGCCTGGGCCGCTGCCACCTGGGCCCGCGCGGCGGCAACCTCCTCCGGGCGAGAACCCGCCAAGAGGCGCGCCAAAACCTGCTCCTCGGCGGCTACCGTCGCTTGGTCTCGGTCTACGGCATCCTGAAAGCGCGTTGGATCCAGCTCCGCCAGCAACTGTCCCCGAGTAACGCGATCGCCTTCCTGCACCAGCAGCTTCTGCACCCGCCCGCTGTCATTGAAGGCCGACTGCACCTCGCGGATATCGATGTTGCCGTAGATGGTCAAGGTATGGGGATTGGCGGTCGGGCGGTGGGTCCACCAGTAGGCCAACCCAGCGCCAATCAGTAAAACCAGGAGCAGCAGGATGACGCGTTTCTTTTTGCTGGCCATGACAAGCTTCCTTTCTGATGGTGTCTTCAATTCGTTTGCAGCAGACCGTTCACGGCCTGGAGGTCCTGCAGATTCAGCTGCCCGGCAGCCGCTTTGAGCTGGACTCGGGCCAGAATCTGATGATAGAGGGCGACGTTGTAGTCCTGTTCGGCGCGAATGTAGTCCGTAGCGGTCTGCAGCAGGTCGATGATGGAGCGCGTTCCCACCTCATAGCCTTTACGGGTGCCGGTCAGCGAAACTTTGGCCGATTCCACCGTTGCTTTGGCCGCCTCGAGCTGGGAAACACTGTCTTGCAGGTTCAGAAAGGCGGTCTGGGTGTCTAGCTGTACCTCATCACGCACGCTGCCCACATGGTCGACCTGGGCCACGTCCAGGGCTTGGGCCTTTTGGACGCCGCTGGAAATACTGCCTCCCTCGTACAAGGGCATGGAAAGGTTCAGGCTCACCCCGGCCTGGTTCTCGTTGAATCCCGGAAAGGGATTGCCGTGAATGTGCTGGGCAATGCCCTGCAGGTCCAGCTTTGGCCAGCGCGCCCGCTGCTGGTACTGGACTTCCTCCTGGGCAGTTTGTAACTGCGCTTGGGCTTCGCGGAGGAGAGGCTGGTCCTGCAGGGCTGCCCGGACCCAGGCTTCCATGTTGTCAGGATGTGGGCCTTCCGGCGTAAAACTGCGCAGATCCGCTAGTTGCCCCACTGGAGCATGGGTAAGACGCTCGAGCCCACGCTGGGCCACTGCCACCGTATTCTGGGCGCGGATCAGGTCCGACTGGGCCGCATCGAGGCGGGCCTGCGCCTCGCGCACGGCAATGATGTCACCGGTGCCGATCTTGAGGGTGGCTTCGGTTTGTTTATAGATGCTCTCCAGTAACTGTCGCTGTTTCTCGGCTACTCGTTCCTGGGCCTGGGCCTCGAGCACCTGAAAGTATGCCGTGGCTACCCGTAGGGCCAGTTGCTGTTCGCTGTAGAGCAGCGCCGCCGTTTGCGCCTGAATGTGGCTGTCGGCCTCGCGCAGGACGGTGTAGCTCTGCCCGTTGAAGACCGACTGGGTCAGGGTCACGCTGTAGCTGTCGGACGGATAGGCTTTGTTGATATTGAGCCCGGCAAAGCCGGCAAAGCTACCGGTGTTGTACCCCACACTCGCTGCAAGCCCTAGGTGTGGCAATAGCGCTGCCCGCGCCGCCGGCTTGTCCTGCAGGGTGGCCTGCAACTGCGCCCGCGCCTCGGCCAAGGCCGGGTCCGTGCGGTAGGCTTGGTGGTAGGCCGAGAGTAAGTCTTCGGCCCGCGCCCCGGCGGCGCTCAGCAAGAGCACTGCAGCAAGGAATGCGGCGTGCGGTCGTTTTGGCATAGTGGTCCCCGGTGGCACAAGGCTCTTTGTCACATTGGATACAGACGTCCGAAGTATAGCAGGAGATTTGCCGTGGGCGGCGCGAAGGGTTGTCATCTCACTTTCCCGTTCGATCTTGGTGGGCGTAGATCAAGACGGCAAAGAACACCCCGCCCTGCACAAAGCCGAGTAGGGCCTCAATCCCCGCCGCCAACATGGCATTGAGGGTGCGCGGTATCCAATCACCGTTGCCCAAGGTGGTAAAAAATTCGGTCGAAACATACAAGGAGAGCAGCAGATTATGGCCGTTCAGGGCCAGAGCCTGTTGCGCGGCATTTGGGCCGCTGTACTGAAATAGATGAAAAACCCCATACAGGTCATAGAGCAGCGCAAAGTACAGTAGCGTCACCACGGTAACTTCCAGATACAAAAAAACGATCTGTAAGAGATCCAGATGTAGGGAGCGGCGAGCCCGCGAGACATAGAACAACATGAGGTCCAACAACAAGAAGCGCACCGCGACAATGAAGATTAAGAGCCCAAACAGCAGATCCTCACGGTGTGCTAAAAAACCTTGGGGGTCATCGGCCTTCCACAACGCCAGGGGCAGCAGAGGGAGCAAGACTAGAGGGATGCCAAAGGGCAATACCGGGATGAGGCGCATGCGTGCCGCTGCTGCCTGCCGAGCTTTTTGTCCCAATGGGCCCAACCCACTCATACACCGAATCCTTCTGTCGTAGTCCCAGGACCGGGACCGCGAGAGCGGTCCCACCCCCAGGAGCAAGCTCTCAGCCTTCGGTACCGAACGCGGCGAAGACCGGTTCGGCATCGCCAACGACCTTGGTCGCCATGGCATAGCGGACGATGCGCACGGTTTCCATCACATTGGCGGCGGGGATCTTCTGATGCGCAGCTTTTTTAGCCATGGCCTGGATGCAGGCTTGACTCGAGGCGGCCAGGGCTGCCGCGAGGTAAACCAGGGTTCGCGTTTCATCGTCCAGCGCCCCCTCGGTGGGCATGGCAAAGGCGCGGGAGCGCATATGCTCGTGGATCAGCTCGGCGTCGGCACTCACCGACTTTTCGATGGCACTGGGTACATGGCCCATGGCTTGCCGCATACCGGCAAAGATCTGCTCGGGACTGAGACGGGAGGTATCGGACATTGGTGCTCTCCTTTCAGATGAGTTAGTTACGCGCGGTTTTCCAAAAACAGGGTGTGGTAGAAAGGCTCCACCGGACCCGAAACCACATACGGCGCCACCGCCATGAAGGCATGCTGAAAGCGCGGGTCGAGATGGGAATTTTCGTGATCCCAGACCGACTCCCAGACACCATGCATCAGGTAGTTGCGCAGCGACCCGTAGGGCTGGGTATTGACCAGAATCTCGGTGCTCACGGCCTTGCGATAATCGCGATTATCGCGGCCACCGGGTTGGCCTACTCCATTGGGGTCGTCCTTAGGTTCAAAGGTGTTTTGGGCGACCTTCAAAAGTGGCCCGACTTTGGCCTCGAGCTCGGCATGCAGCGTATCGGGAACCATCACATGGTTGATGACGGTGACGAATTTCCGTTGTGGCATATCGTCCTGCTGACCGAGAAAGTGCCCGATGGCAGCGGGTGAGTCGTGAATCTCGTGACGATCGCCGGCGATGACCGTTGCATAGACCCCGGTAAGTGGTGTGAATTCCAACGGCTTCGCCGCGCCTGGTGGCGTGAACTGTACATGCGGGGCGAGACGATTCTGCACCCAGGCATCCAGCTCGGCGCGGGGTAGTTCTGCCGCGTTGGCAAAGCGCAGAAACAGCACATTGGCATATGGTAAACGCCCCTCTGCGGCTGATTCGGCACTCGCCGCCGCCAAGACTCCCTTGAAGACCGGAGGGTAGTTTTTGACCATGGTCGACTCTCCCTGCATCTGCTTGAGGGTGGCACCCAGATAACCCGTCCGTCCCTGCAGTTCTTTGCTTAGCGCGGCTACCGCTTGCAGTACGGCCTGCTGTTGTGGCGGCGTGACCCGAAATTCCACCACATAGCTTTGGGGAAAGGCGGCGTAACTCGCATCCGCCGATTCCACTGTGGCGCCGTGGCTCAGCACCGGAGACAACAAGGCGGCAGCTCCCGCGCTGGCACTCGTCAACAAAAAGCCTCTTCTGTTCATCGTCTACTCCTCGCAAAATCTGTTGCTAGCCTAAGACGTATGACGCTCACAAAAGATGCAGGCATCGAGCATGGCTCCGCAGAGATTGGGGGGAGAGAAGTTGCGCCTAAGTCTGCAGGGATTAGTCAGGGATTACCGGGAATGTGGCAACAGACCCGCCCGGTGTCTGGATCAAAACGCACGCCGCAATGCTGTAGCAGGGCCTGGCGCAGGCGCTGGCGGGCGCGTTGAATGCGGGACTTGGCTCCGGGCAAGGTAAGGCCCCGCTGTGCCGCGAACTCGGCTTGGGGCATGCCTTCCAGATCGCAACGCAGCAGGATGTCGCGATCCTCCTCGGACAGCTGCGCCAGGGCTGCAGGCAGGCAGCGCGCCAGATCGTCGACGGGAGCTGCTTCCAGCGCATCTTCGCGCAGCTCCTCGGGGAGTTCGTCTTCCGGCCGCAGCCGTCGCTGGTAATCAATAACCAGATTGCGCGCCACCTGAAAGAGCCAGGCACGGGCATTGTCCACCTGACAGAAGCTCCCGCCCTGACGGAGTAAACGGAGGAATAGGTCGTGGAGCAGATCGTCGCAGTCGCCAGGGTCAGCCATGCCCTGCAATTGACGGCGCAGGAAACGCCGAAGTTCTGCTTCGGACGCCTCCCAGGCGCGCAGAGCGCAGGGAACAAGACGAGGCGCAGCGCCGTCTTCTGCCATTAGCGGTCCCTCGAGCATGTGCGTACCTCCTCATCGTTCGATGAGCTTGCTAGCTAGCCTGCAGAGTATACCGCCAGCTGCGTCCGGAAAAGTTCTGGTCTTGTCACAAAAATGTTTTTTCAGTGGTCAGTGTCCGGCAGATTCCGTTATCCAGGAAGCCGAAAAAGGGCACCGTAATGATAGGGAGGGAGTTCGACTATGCGATCCAGTTGCAGACCGGAAGGTTCGACAACGGTGCGCACCTGCTCCGGCGTCATGCGTAGCTCCGTGCGCGGCCCGCGCGCCTGTCCTAGTACTGTTGTTTCTTCCCGCGCACGGGCGTGCCAGTTGACGATGGCAAAGAGCCCCCCAGGCTGGAGGACGCGAACGATCTCTACGGCCAATGCGGTTGGCTCGGGAACCCCATGAAAGGTATTCGCCATGAGGCAGAAGTCCACCGGCTCGGGGAGCAAATGCTGAACCTCCATGGCGTCGCCCTGCAGAAAGCAGCAGTTTTCGAACGCCACGCAAGCGGACTGGGCAGCGTCGAGCATCTGCGCATCTAAATCGATGGCAAAAACCGGAGCACCCGCTACCTTCGCTGCCAGAGCGGCGGTGAAGTAGCCGTCGCCACAGCAGAGATCCAGCACCGTCATTCCGGGCCGCACACCCAAATCGCGCACTACCTGCCCGGGATCCGGCCACAACGCCTGCCACCAATCGGGATCGGGCATGAGCGTGGCCGGGAAAAATGCTGCTGGTTCCTTCGTATTCATAATTACCCCTTAGCTTTCCAAGTCGTTACGCATCTGCTGGTATTCTTCGCGAGTGATCTCGCCTTGGGCGTAACGCCGGTCCAGGGTTTCCCGCGGTGTTTCTGTCGATCCGAGCGTTTTGTGTGAAGCGCCGCACATCGGGCGGCCGTCCATGCCGCCGCGCATCAGGAAAACCATAAAAACCACCATCAGCACCAGAAAAATCAGCGGAAAGATCCATCCCGAGGGCATCCAGCCCCACCCCCCGTTCATCCACATGACCTTGTCCTCCGCTTTGTTGGGGAAATATTGTCGTTGCCATCGCCCTCCACTAAGGTGAGCATTGGGGTATGGGCCCCTGCCCAAGCCTGAAACGACTGCAGAATCGCCAGCAATTCCGGGTCGGGAAGGCAGTAGTACACGAAGCTCCCACGCCGCTCGGCACGCACCAGCCCGGCCTCGCGTAGAATGCGCAAATGGAAGGAGACATTGGTCTGGGGGAGCTTGGTGGCATGGATGATATCGGTCACCGGTCGGCACTCTGTCCCCAACGCGCAGAGGATGGCGAGCCGGTTAGGTTCGGCCAAGACCTTGAAAATCGGGCTCAGTAATCGAGCGGGGCAGGACGCTTCTAACACAGGTATCTCCTTGACATGAGCGAATTTACACATGTATTTTTACACATATTGATGATAGCGCATGTGTATGTCAATAGGTTTCCCTCCCGCTTGCCCACGTTCTGGAGTATTGCCATGCTGACCCTGATGCATTTCGACTTCTGCCCATTTTGCCAGCGGGTGCGTTTGGCCCTGGGGTACAAGAAGATTGCTTTCGCTGAACAGCCCGTGCGCTTTTATGGGCCAGAGCATTTCCAGTCCATTAGCGGGTTTGATCGGCTGCCCATGTCTCGCTTCTACCCACCGGGGGATAGCAACGGCGCCCCTCGCTTTGTTCGTGAATCATCGGCAGTCGTCGAAACTGCTCATAACCGGCGCAGGACTCTTGCTTTGGCAGATACTTCGTGGCACCGCTCACCCTCACGAGCACCATGGGCATGAACATACGGGGCATGCGTCACCAGGGAGCTCTTGGTTGACCTTGATGGTCGCTGGCGTTGCCGCCTCTCCGGACGGGGTGTTGTTGCCGGTGCTGCTTACCTACTCTCTGGCGACACCAATACTCATCATGCTTCTGGTCTGGCTCGCTACCTGGTTGGGCTTGTGCTGGCGCTGGACTTGGCTGGATCGTAACGGCGAGCGATTGAGTCCGCTCATCCTCGTTATTCTCGGTCTAATTTTGGTGGTAGATTTTTGACAGGCCGTACTAGAGAAGAACATGAACCTGCTAACAGTACTCGGTGCAGCTGTGGTAACTGTGATGATGGTGTTTTACGCAATAGATTAAATTTTAATTACTTCGCTGCAACATCTGGCGAAGTCACCTGGACCGACCGCGTGATGCATGTTTATAGAAGATTCTGCCTGTTCAAAGATTTTCCATCTGGGTGATCATCAGTGCGACCTCGATGAGTTTTTTTCCTTGGTTCATCGCCAATCGTCGCAGTCGATTGTATGCCTCTGCTTCGTCCACCTGAAAATTCCGCATGAGTATGCCCTTGGCTTGTTCAATGATTTTGCGCTCGTTCAATGCAATTCGCGTGGTGGCTAGTTCCTGACGCAATTGACGATATTCTGCGTAGCGAAATGCCGCCACTTTCAGAATCGGGGCAATGTCTCGCGCGGCAATGCCATGGGCCACGTAAGCGGCGACTCCTGCACGGATAGCGCGCCGCATAGTCTCTTCATCCTCGGGTGCGCCAAGAACGACCACAGGCAGTTCCAAGGTTTCGCTCAAAAACACAATGTGCTCGAGGATGTCGCGTTCGGGAGAACTCGCATCGGCAATGATAACTTCCGGCTGGCATTCCTCCACCCGCTGCCATGACAGAGCCTTCCACGACAATACGACGGGGACGATGTGCCCCTCTGCGCGCAGCGCGTCGCGCAGAATCGTGGCGCGCGCTGCATCGTCATCGATGAGAACGATTCGATACATGTAAGTCAGGCGAGGAGACGTAGAACGGCGGCACGAACGATACCAGATTCACCAACGGGTGGATCGATGACAATCCCACAATCGGGTAGTTCACTCAATAACTCCTGCACGATCTTCGGGACGTCATCACGTAGATGACGTCCCCGGCTCCAAAAGAGGGGAGTGACCTGAAAATGTCGCGCGCCCCGAGCGTAGGCAGTGCGGATCGCTTCCGGGAGACTAGGGGGCCACATCTCCAAGTAGCATAGTACGATGGAACGCCCCGGGTGCGCTGCCCGTAGGTCTGCTGCGATCCACTCGAATGGCTGGCGCCAATCCGGATCGCGAGAGCCATGGGCGAGAAGCAGTTGCACTGATTCGGTCATTGGTAACTCGCTCGGTAGCTCGGCGCGGGGACCGATGTTTCGGGCAGCCAGGCCAACAAATCTCCCAATTCCACGACTGCTCCGATGATGAGCACCGCCGGGCTAGCAATGCCAGCGCGCTGAATCGCTTCGGGGAGTTCGCCTACCGTACCGCGTAACTGTCGTTGTTCCAAGGTCGCCCATTGAATGGCGGCAGCGGGTGTCGTCGAGGGAAGTCCGCCTGCGATTAGCCCCTTAGAAATGGCGGCCACCTGCGCGATACCCATATAGATAACCAAGGTATCCGCAGCGTGGGCATAGCGGGTCCAATCGATGGTGACGGAGTTGCGCGCCTGTTGCCCAGTACAAAAGAGTACCGAGCGACTGAGTTGTCGGTGGGTGAGCGGGATACCAGCATATGCCGCTGCGCCCATACCGCTGGTAATGCCGGGGACGATCTCATAATCGATGCCGGCGGCCCGCAGAGCGAGGCACTCCTCACTGCCTCGGCCGAAGAGAAAGGGGTCTCCGCCCTTCAAGCGAACCACGCGCTGGCCCTGTTCTGCAGCGCGAATCATCTGTTCATGAATGAGCAACTGCGGAGTCGAAGTTTGCCCGCCCCGTTTGCCTACGTCGACGCACTGGCAACTTTTCGGTGCGAGAGACAAAATCTCGGGGTTGGCCAACGCGTCATAAAAAATACAGTCTGCCGCCCCCAGGCGCCGTGCTGCGCGCAGCGTCAAGAGATCGGGATCGCCGGGGCCAGCGCCCACTAGGGAGACCAAGGGAGGGGAAAAAGATACGGTCATGAGAAAGGATCCTTCAGGCAGCAATGCGCGAGAATGTGTGGCGCAGAAGACCACGGGCGCTGGCGAGATCGTTACAACGCCCGCTCATCAGCAAGAGAGCTGCAGCTTGCTCGGCAAGTGGCCGGGGGAGAGGGTATTGGCCCGTCAGCACCCCAAGTGTGAACGTACTCGTCGCGCTAACGGTATTCTCCGGTAGATCCGTCAATTGCGAGGCAGGCGCCTCGTCTTTGGCAATCAGCAATTTTGCACTTCCTTGCTGGCAAGCGAAGAGATCGGGACGACGTTGCGGGTTGGCAAAGGGTTCTCCCTCGGTTGCGCGAAAGCACAGAGCCGATATTCCCGTTAACGAGAAGAATTCTTGCAAACGCTGGAGATAGGGCGGGTGGGTTACCGCCGCACAGACAACGGCCTCGTGCAGGGCAAAGGGGTGCAAAATCTTGAGCAGGGTATGCGCGCTGGAGCGGATACCTAAGCTCTCGCGTAGCGCGAAAATGCGCTGCAAGCCGGGGAGCCAGGCAGACAAGGGGAGATAGGCAAACCCTTGTAGATGCAGCAGGGTATCGGCTTCGGCGAGATTGCTTGCCGAGGCCAAGCCCAACTGCTCGAAGATTTGCGCGCTATATACCGTAGTTTCTGTCATTGGATCCGGCGAAGAGGGTGTTGGAACAGCATGCAGGTCGGGTCCGTGAACGACAACGGGAACGCCGCAGCGGGTCAGGGTTAGTGCGAGCAGCGGCAGGAGGTTGGCGCGCCGTCTGGTGCCGTTGTAGCTGGCGAAGACCACAGGAAGCAAGCGACCGGGTCTCGATAGAAGCCTCAAGTGGCCGCGCAGCGCATCGTGAAAGCCTTGCAATTCTTCGAAGCTCTCGCCTTTGATGCGATACGCCACCCAAAAAGCGCCGGCAACCAGTTCCGGCAGTGCACCCTCGAGCCAGGCGGTAAAAAGCGCCTCTGCCTCTTCTCGGCGCAGATCCTCGGCGTGATCGCGACCACGGGCAACGCGGCTCAAGTAGGATTTCCAGGTACTCATGAGGCCTCCGCAAAACTGCTCTGCAATAGTTGCTGGATTTCTGGCTTGCAAGATCCGCACTCGGTACCGGCGCCACAGGCTCGCATTACCGCATCCAGCGTATTGGCGCCATTGATGATCGCTTGCTGGATAGTCCTTTCATCGACGCCTTTACAGGCACAGATGCCGCGCGAACGCTGCCAGGCACCGAGATTTGCTGGCACTCGTGGTGCCAGGAGGGCGAGTCGATAGGACTCAATTTCGACGCCATCCAAGAGGAGCTGGCGTAGCCAGTCCAGGGTCTCCAAGGTACCCCATAGGCGTATGGCCACCAGGCGGCCGTCGTGAATGCGTAACCGTTTACTGACTCCATTGCGCGGATCCTCATAGAGCAGAGTTTCTGGCCCCGTCAGGGCAAGTGCTGTATCCCACCGTTCCGCCAAAGTCTGTTCTGGCGCCTGTTCTGCAGCCACGCGCAAGAGAATGGCCGGGCCGCGCGGGGAAACGAGGGGCGTAATGCTCGCGTAGGGGAAGCCTTGCGCTAGTTCTCGGAGCAGGGACGATTGATTACCCTCGTCATCCTCCAACAGGACCGCTGCTTCCCAAGGCAACTCTGCTTTGCGGATGCGAACGGCCGCATGTTTGAATTCCGGCTCACCAGAATAGGGATCAATTGCCGGCAAGGTGAGGTTGTTGCAGAGTGCCGCTGGTACATTGCGGATGCCAAAGTGCATCGGTGCGAAAAGAAGGCCGATTTGAACGGTATCGTCTAGTCGAAGACGGTAGATGTTCGTGCCGCGACGACTTTCTACCACTGTTAACATCCCCTCGCTTACGGTAAACCGCTGGGCGTCCTGCGGATGTATGTGTAGATAGGCCTCTTCGGCGCTGGCAAATAGGCTGGGGACGCGGCCGGTACGCGCCATGCTGTGCCATTGATCGCGCAGGCGCCCGGTCGTCAAGCGTAGCGGGTAGCGCGCATCGATTTCCTCAACCACCCCCAAATGCTCTGGGGAATGAAACTGCGCACGTCCACTAGGGGTGGGGAAAACACCGTCGGCATAGAGTCTCTTTTTTCCGCTTTTAGCGCCTACAGGAAATGGCCATTGCTGTGGCCCTTGGGTATCTAAGATCGTCAGATCCAGGCCGCTGATATCGAGATCCCGCCCCTGGGTGCAGCGCCGATATTCGGCAAAGATGCTCGCGCTATCCGGAAAGGCGAACATCCGTGCCGCTCGTTCCTGCCAAGAGCAATCGCGTTGGTCAGGTAGAGGCACCGCTAAACGATCGAGGGCCAATCCGAGGGCATGAGCAAAGTCGCAAAAGATTTGCCAGTCTGGGCGTGCGGCGCCAGGGGCAGGAACGGCCGCCTGGAGGTGGGAGATGCGTCGCTCGGAATTGGTGACCAGCGCCTCGCGTTCCCCCCAACTGGCCGCCGGCAGTACCCAATGAGCAAAGGGCATAGTCTCACCATGGAGGTAGCTTTCCTGCAGTACGACATGCTTTGCATTGCGTAACGCCTGTTCCACTTGTTGCCGGTCGGGCAGGGAAAGCACCGGATTGGTGCAGGTAATCCAGATTGCTGCCAAGTCTTCCCGTTCGAGGGCTTGAAACATGGGCACCGCGGTAAGCCCGGGTTCTGGGTGTAACGCATCCACACCCCAGAGTTCGGCGATGACAGCACGGTGCTCGGCGTTTGCCACTTCCCGGTGCCCGGGAAGCAGAGCAGGCATGCCTCCCGTTTCGCGGCCGCCCATGGCGTTGGGTTGACCGGTGAGGCTGAAAGGGCCAGCTCCGGGACGACCAATCTGACCGGTGGCCAGATGCAGATTGATCAGCGCGACATTGTTGTCGGTGCCGTGGGCCGACTGATTCAAGCCCTGGCACCAGAGGGAAAGGACGCTGGGCGCGGTGCCGAAGAGCTCGGCCGCCTGCCGCAGATCGGCTTCCGAGATATTGCAAATCTCTGCAACCCGTTGTGGCGTGTACTCTTGCACCCGTTGTTTGAGTTCCTGCCAGCCCTGGGTATGCTCGCGGATGAAGCCCTCGTCCACCCAGTCATTCCAGATCAACAGATGCAAAATTCCATGGAAGAGAGCAACGTCGGTACCGGGGAGGATGGGTAGAAAAAGATCGGCAATGCTGGCCGTTGCGGTGCGCCGGGGGTCGACGACGATGATACGCAGTTCTGGCCGTCGCGTCTTGTGGGCTTCGATGCGACGAAAAAGAATGGGATGGGCGTAGGCGACATTTGCCCCGACGATGAACAAACAGTCAGTCGACTCCAAATCTTCATAGCTACACGGGACCGAGTCCATGCCCAAACTGCGCTTGTAGCCGGTAACCGCGGAGGCCATGCAAAGACGGGAATTGGTATCGATATGGTTGGTGCCCAAAAAGCCTTTGGCCAACTTGTTGGCGACGTAATAGTCCTCGGTGGGCAGTTGCCCGGAGACGTAGAAAGCTAGCGCCTGCGGACCGCTATCTCGGTAGATTTCGGCCCAGGAACTGGCGATATCCGATAGAGCCTGTTCCCAGTTGTGCTCCTGCCAATGCTCGCCATCCCCTCTTTGCAGCGGCATAGTGGCACGACCGGGACCATGTACCGTCTGTGCCAAGGTCGTGCCTTTGCTGCAAAGCTGCCCAAAGTTGGCAGGGTGCTCGGGATCACCCCGGACCCCCAGGATTTTACTGCCATCATGCTCGATGAGCACCCCGCAGCCGGTGCCGCAGTAGGGACAGACCGATTTACTAAGCTGGATGGTCGCCGGCATGTTCACGAGACGGTCTCCGGCAAGCCCAGCCAGATCTCGTCATTTTCTGTCTTTAGTGGGAAGGTTTTTACACAGCCTTGGTCTGGAGGTAGCGCTTCGCCGCTCTCGAGATCGATTTGCCAGTTGTGCAGAGGGCAAAACACCGTCTTCCCCGATACGAATCCTTCCGATAGCGGGCCGCCGCGATGGGGACAGCGGTTATGCACAGCAAACAGCACCCCCTCTTCATTGCACAACACGGCGATTTGCCCAACAGGCGTCTCTACATATCGCCCCCCGCCCGACGGCACTTCGCTCACCTTTCCCAGAGGAAACCATTGCATATCTTCATCCCCCTCGGGCGGAAACCCGGCGCAGCGGTGCGGCGTGAATGTCTAGACGGCCGGAAACGGCTTCGGTCCATGGGTCTTTTTCCTGTGCCAGGGCAAAGTCCAAGCGCTCCGCCAACTCCTTTCGCCGCTCGAGCTTGTCGATGACCTCCGCCTTGATGCGCTCCATTCCGACGCGCTCCACCCATGGTGCCGTGCGCTCCAGGTACTGTGCATCTTCGCGGTACATCTGCAGGAAGGCCTTGCTGATCTCGATGACCTCGGCTTCTGTTTTTACCTTGGTCAGGAGGTCGGCAGCCCGTACCTTCATACCGCCGTTGCCACCCACATAAATCTCCCAACCGGAATCGACGCCAATCACGCCAACGTCTTTGATGGTGCTTTCCGCGCAGTTGCGCGGGCAGCCCGAAGCGGCAAGCTTGACCTTGTGGGGTGCCCACATGCGTTCCAGATTTTTTTCCAAGTCGATGGCAAGCTGGGTGCTATCCTGCACGCCGAAGCGACAGAACTCTTTACCAACACAAGATTTCACCGTGCGCAGCGCCTTGCCATAGGCATGCCCGGAGGGCATGTCCAGCTCTGCCCAGATCTGCGGCAACTTTTCCTTGGGAATTCCGAGCAGATCGAGACGTTGACCACCAGTGAACTTGACCATGGGTACCGCATGGCGCTCTGCGACCTCAGCAATGCGCTTCAGTTCTGCCGGCGTGGTCACACCCCCGTAGATGCGTGGGATGACCGAATAGGTGCCATCCTTTTGGATGTTCGCATGGGCACGTTCATTGATGAAGCGCGCGGAGGGATCGTCCAAACCCTCGGCGGGCCAGGCCGTGCGTACGTAATAGTTGACTGCTGGCCGGCAGGTGGCACAGCCGCCGGGGTTCCGCCAACCAAGGCTGCGAAAGGTCTCTCGTACGGAGAGCAATTTTTGCTTGTGTATCGCGTCGCGCACTTCTTGATGGCTGTAATCGGTGCAACCGCACAGGGCTTTTTTCCGGGCGCTGCCGTCATACACACCACCGAGGGTGCTGACGAGCAGCTGTTCGACGAGGCCGGTGCAAGAACCACAGGAAGCACTCGCCTTGGTGCATTTGCGCACCTCCTCAAGGGTAAAGAGTCCCTCGCGAATCGCATGCACAATTTGTCCTTTGCTCACCCCGTTGCAACCACAGATTTCGGCTGTATCTGACAAGCGAGCCGCCTGACTGGATCCGGCATGACCGGCATCTCCCAGGTGCGTCTCGCCAAAAAGCAGATGATCGCGACGAGAGGATATATCCTGCTCATCGCGTAACTGTTCGAAGAGCCAGGGGCCAATGCTGGTGTCTCCGTACAGTAGAATCCCCTTGATCTTGTTGTCTTGGAGAACGACTTTTTTGTAGATGCCTTGGTGTGCATCGAGCAACGTGAGTTCTTCGGTGTCGTTGCCTCCCAAGAAATCTCCCGCGGAAAACAGCTCTATGCCCGTCACCTTGAGCTTGGTGCTGGTGATCGAACCCTCGTAACGCATTCGCCCATACTCGGCCAAATGATTGGCCGCCACCTTGGCCTGTTCAAAGAGTGGCGCTACGAGCCCATAGGTCATACCGCGATGTTGAACACATTCGCCGACGGCATAGATACGCGGGTCGTAGGTCTGCAAGGTGTCGTTCACCAAGATTCCCTGTTCGCAAGCCAGACCAGCAGCTTGGGCAAGCGCGATACGTGGACGAATGCCTACGGTCATTACCACAATCCGCGCCGGGATACTGCTGCCGTCCTGAAATTGCAAACCTTCGACGTGTTCTTTCCCGAACACGGCGGCGCTTTCACGTTCCATGAGAAAACGAATGCCGCGCGCCTCCATTGCCTGTTGCAGCATAGCGCCGCCCCGCGCATCCAACTGCTTGTCCAAGGGCCAGGCACGACGATGCACTACGGTTACCCGCATGCCGCGGGCATTCAGGCCATGGGCGACCTCCAGACCGAGATGGCCAGCACCGATGATGACTGCCTCTCCGCCCTCTGCACTGACTCGGGTCAGCGCCTCCACATCGCGCATATCGCGATAGCTGTATACGCCCGGGAGATCGTTGCCAGGGATGGGTGCCAGAGCGGCGGCCGCCCCGGTTGCGATGAGAATGCGATCGTAGGGAACGTTTTCACCGCTAGCCGTGATTACCCGCCGCCGCACCCGATCGATCTGGACTACCGGACTACCGGTATGCAGGGTGATGCCATGTTCCGCATACCAATCATGATCATTGAGGATGGTCTCTTCGAGGCGCATCTCGCCGGCAAGCACTGGGGTAAGCAAAATGCGGTTGTAATTCGGATGCGGTTCATCGCCAAAGACAGTAATCGCATAGAGGTCCGGCGCCATCTTCAGCAGCTCTTCGACGGTTCGGATCCCTGCCATGCCATTGCCAATTACCACCAAGCGCGCTTTTGCTGCGTTTTTGCCCATTTGCCGATTCTCCAAAGAAAAAAGGCGTAGCCAGCCATAAATGCTGACGACGCCTTTGCCGTTTCACACACCGACAATCGAAGGGATTGCCTCAAGGTCTACTACAGCAAAGAGTGTGCCAATTGTTGGTTATTTATAAACAAGGGGTTCCGGAATTTGCTGATCTTGGCCTGCTATGTCATGGTGCGAAGTACGGTGCAACCTGCACCATTATGGTGAGAAATCAGAATGCCGCGGTCACAAAGACCCAAGCACCTTCCGTGTTCACCCCATAGTGACTACGGCGATAATCTGCGTATTGCACACCCGCACTCCAGTGCGCCGAAAAGCGGTGGATGGCCGACAGATCGATCTCGTGCCCGTAGTTTTCATTCTGGTAGGCGCTGCGAAAATCGTAATAGGTTGCTTGCAAGGCCGTGCCAAGCAGTTTTCCCTCAAGCGTGAAATAAAGGCTGCGTAGGCCCTGTGGGGGAGTGGTGAGAAACACCTCGGCCCAGCCATTAAAGGCATGCTTGGTCGCCAGTGGCGTTTGGAAGCCATAGGTACCACTGCGATTGCTGCCCATCACCATGTAATTAGCGATGGCTCCTAGTCCGGCCCAGCGCAGCCCGCTGCTAAGATGGTAGTACTGAGCGTTAATCAGGGAGCTGCCCGCATCATAGGGGAGCTGTTTGGCATAGCTGAAGTCATACGGAACCTGCACCGTCGGCGCGACGGGAATCGCACCTTGAAAGCGAAGGCCGAGGGTCTGGCTATTGCAGACCTGGACATTGCCCGACAAGAAACAGGCAGCCGCCCCCGGAATGGCGCTTTTTGCCTGGTTTCCGTACCAATAGCCAAACGCTTGGGCACGAAAGAGGGCAGAGGGTTGCCAGTGGATCTCCCCCAGAAAGGTCTTGCTGGGCACGTTTTCGTTGAGGATATTTTTGATTCGCCAGATATATGCCGCATAAGCGCCGAGGGAGTGGTTGGGGTCTGCTTGTAGGGAAACGGCATCAAAGGACTGGGGAGTTTGACGGAAGCCGACTGCGCCGACAAAGCGTTGGTCATCGAGATTGATCTCCTGACGCCCTGCACGAATCCGTATTCCCCCTAAACCCTGGTATTGGAGGTAGGCTTGATTGATGTTTGCTTCCTCCGGGTCGGGAATCACCGCGTAGCCGGTTTTTCCATTCTTCAAGCTATTGTAATCGTTGATGATGCCGGCAACATCAATGAATTGCAGGTTGGCGCTCAAGCCAGCAATGGGCTTGCTTGCCAAACCCAACAAGGTTTGTACCGTAAACGCATTGGCATCGCTCTTGCCGGCTTGGGACATGAACTCATAGCGCGGCCGGAAATCCAGGCTGACCTTTCCACCGCTGATGGCACTGGCGAGCGAATCGGCCCAGGCATTTTCTTGCGACAACGACGCCATAGAAAAGAGGGCCATACAGACGAGAGTGCGACGAAGAGAAAGAGAGATCATCGTATGCTCCAGGTACAAGAGAAGTTGAGCGGCGCGAACGCCGCTGGGGAGGACTGCAGTGATGGGTTGCTTAGTCCGTAATCACCGAGGCTTGCAAAGGTTGCTGCTGCAAAGCGTGGCCCTGGGAAGAAGTGGCTTTCGACCAGGGAAGCCAGTGATGGCGTAATGCAACGACCAGCGACAGGGCCGCTGCACTCAGCACGGCGAAGATTCCAAAACCCCAGTGATAGTTACCCGTTTGTTCCTTGGCAATGCCCAGGATTACCGGTAGATAGAAACCACCGATACCGCCAGCTGCACCGATAATGCCAGTCATCAAGCCGGTTTTTTCTGGCCAGCGCAGCGGTACGAGTTGAAAGGTCGCGCCGTTACCCAACCCAAAGGCTGCGTAAAGAAGTAAAAAGAGAGCAATACTTACGGGCAGGATTGGGGTCCAAAGAGAAAAACTCGTGTCGATCACACAGATCCCTGCCAGAAAAAAGCGCAAGGCAACGGCACCGGATATGCGATCGGCGATGATCCCACCAAGTGGGCGCAAAATGGCACCGGTGAAGGCAAAGAGGCCCATCAACATGCCGGCATCGACTTTGGGAAGATGGTAGAGAGTAACCAGGAGCAGGCTGACAAAGGCAGACATGCCAACAAAGCCGCCAAAGGTAATGGCATAGACCAAAATTAACGCCCAGGTGTCGCGTTCGCGTAGCACGGGAAAATATCGGCGTGGGAGAAAAAATAGGGACAGCAGTACCCCATAGACAGGCAGCATCAGTAGGGCAGCCTTACCCTGTAGGCCTAGCCAGCCGAGGGGGGTGGCCACGGCGAGAAATGCCAAACCAGCGAGGGTTAGACCCCATCCCCAAGCCGCGGGAGCCACTTTTCCCGTCTTCGGCGCACAGTCTTTACCCCAGAACCAGAGCGTCAGTCCTGCCAGCGCGAGTAGAGGGAGTACTGCCGCCGTCGCGTGGGCCCAGCCAAAATGGCTGGCCAAGGGCGGAAAAAGAAATCCATCGAGGACGGCACCAATGTTGCCTGCCGCAGCAATGCCCAAGACTGTGCCCTGGACCTTTGGAGGATAATTGCTGCCCGCCATGGGCAAAGCAACCGCAAAGCTCGCGCCGCCAACGCCCAAAAGGATCCCCAGAAAGATGAGGCTCTCATAGCTTAGGGTTCCTGGGTATAGAGATAGTACCAAGGGGGGAATCGCCGACAGAGCGACACCAATCAACGCCAACCAGCGACCATCAACAGCCTGGTATAAATTGCCAAAGCCGATACGCAGGATCGCTGCCGACAATACAGGAATCGCCACCAAGTACCCCTGTTGCATGGGGGAGAGGTGGAGGCTGTGCAGCATGTACGGCGCAAGGGGACCGTATAACAGCCAAACGGTAAAACCTGTATCGAAATACAGGAAACTGGCGAGCAAGGCACGCCAATTTCCGGCGCGCAGTTGGGAAAGTAAGGAGTGCATGACCTAGTCCTCGAGCAGTCAAGAAAACAAAAAAGGCGCTCCCAGCCGCAATCGACTAGGAACGCCTTCGTTCCACATCACCATTCTTCATTGAAAGGTGCTTGACTCGGAGAGAGCAGGATTTATGCCATACAGGTTGGCGGCCATTGCACCCGCTGATAGTGATTAAAGAAATAAGGAGTTACGGGGTTTTTGCGCGGCAGATCGCCGTAACAATTCCATACCGGATAAGCACCAAATAGATGCACATGCTCTCTTTTGGGGCCTCATTATGGGTCATCAATAAAATCTAGAATGGGTTGCTTAGCTGTCTCCCATCGAATATTTGCGTAGGACCCATGGGAATATCCTTCGTCTGACCAGCCAGTTTCCATGCCCCGGAATGCAGGCCGAGCCCCGACCGTTCGTTCACCGGGGTGGGAGCATCCATCGCT
>JAWNZB010000040.1:0-18732 GCA_038447835.1 Candidatus Igneacidithiobacillus chanchocoensis
CCCGGAGGTCTCTTTCCCGCGGGTGGAGGTCTCGGTGGATGCTGGCAATATGCCCATTGCGCAAACCCAGGTCGCCCTTACCCGCCCCTTGGAGCAGGCCCTACGCGGGGTGCCGGGGGTGCGCCAAATCCGCTCGACGACGGCGCGCGGTGCCGCCGATATCTCCCTGCAGTTTGCCTGGGGCAGCGACATGCGCACCGCCTTGCTGCAGGTCGAGGCCGCCGTCAATCAGGAACTCCCCAAGCTGCCGAATGGCACCCGTTTTCGCGCCCGGCGCATGGACCCGACCGTCGACCCCATTTTGGGACTGGCACTGACTTCGTCTACCCTCGACCCTGTCGCCCTGCGCCGCTATGCCTACTACGACTTGCGACCGCGTTTGCTCAGCATTCCCGGTGTTGCACAGGTAACGGTGCAAGGCGGCGCGCAGGAGGAGTTCGCGGTGCGCGTCGACCCCTGGCGTCTGCAGCACTATGGCCTGAACTTTAGCGATGTCGAAAAAGCCCTGGCGGGGGCCAATAGCATCGAGGCAGTCGGCCGCAGCGAGCGGCACTATCGCCTCTATCAGATCCTGAGCAGCAGTCGCTTGGCAACTGCCCAGGAAATTGGCCAGACCATCCTCAAAACCGGTCCCGACGGCATCGTCGACCTGGCCCGCGTGGCCGAAATCCACCAGAGTACTCGCCCGCAATGGACGACGGTAACTGCCAACGGCCACAACGCCGTCCTTCTCAACATTCTGCAGCAGCCCGGCGGCAATACCGTGGCCATCGACGCCGCCCTACGCCGCTTGCTGCGGGAGAATGCAGCCAGTGTGCCGGCAGGGGTACGGATCAGCACTTGGTATGACCAGAGCCAACTCATCACCGCCGCCGCCGGGAGCGTGCGCGATGCCATCCTAATTGGCGCCCTCCTCGCCGCCTTGGTGCTCTTTGCCTTTTTGCGCAATCTGCGCCTGACGCTGATCGTTGCCATCGCCCTGCCCAGCGTGCTGGTAGCCAGCGCCCTCGTCCTGTACGTGCTGCACCAGAGCTTCAATATCATGACCTTGGGCGGCATGGCCGCGGCGGTAGGGCTGGTGGTGGACGATGTGGTGGTGATGCTCGAGCACCTGATGCGCCGCATTGTCGAAGAACAGGAAGAATGGTCGATTCTGCACCTTGCCGAGGAAATGACCGTGCCCCTGGCGGGCTCCTCGGCGGCCACTTTGGTCATTTTTCTCCCCCTCGCCTTCCTCTCTGGAGTGACCGGGGCATTTTTCCAGGCTCTGGCCATTGCCATTGCCGCTGCCCTGCTCATTTCCTATCTGGTCGCCTTTCTGGCGGTGCCGGTGCTGGCGCAACTGTTGCTTCGCCAAAAAGATGCCCTGGCGGCTGAAAGCGAGGGCTCCTTGCAGCGTTGGTTGAGCGAAGGCTACCGCCGCGTTCTGAGCAAGGTGCTGGCGAGGCCACGCTGGCTCTTGGCCGCCGTCGCCCTCCTCCTGGCTCTTGCCGCTTGGTCTTACAGCCAGGTCGGTAGCGGTTTCCTGCCTCCCATGGACGAAGGCGGCTTCGTTCTCGACTACCGCACGCCACCCGGCACCTCTCTCGCGGAAACCGATCGCCTGCTCGAGCAAGTGCAGGACATTCTCGCCCACACCCCCGAAGTCGCCGCCTATTCTCGCCGTACCGGCCTGCAGCTGGGCGGCGGCATCACCGAGGCCAATACCGGCGACTTCTTCATCCGCCTCAAACAAGATCGCCAACGCAATATCTGGCAAGTGATGGATGCCCTACGCCAGCAAATTCACGAGCAAGTGCCGGGTCTGCGCGTCGAAACGGGGCAACTCATGGAGGATTTGATCGGCGATCTGACCGCCGTTCCGCAGCCCATCGAGATCAAGATCTTTGGGAGTCGACAGGCGGTTCTCGCGCAAGTGGCGCGGCGGGTCACCGCCACAATCCAGGGTGTGCCCGGGGTGAGCGAGGCCTTTGACGGCATCACCATTGCCGGTGATGCCATCGATATCCGCATCGACCCGCTGCGCGCCCAGGCCATTGCCGGTATGACGCCGGGGCAAATCACCCAGCAGTTGCGCACCCTGCTCGAAGGGCAGGTGGTGACCAGCATCCCCCGCGGCGAGGAGATGATCGGCGTTCGCGTGCAGGCGTCGCCAGATCTTTCGCAACGCATCTGGCAGTTGCGCCGCCTACCCCTGATCGCCCCCGATGGCCACTATTTTTTCCTCAATCAGGTAGCAAGTATCAACATCGAGGCAGGGCAAGCCGAGCTGCACGCGGAAAACCTACAACCTATGGTGGCCGTTACCGCCCGAATCGACAACGGCTATGCCATGGGCACCGTATTGCAGCAGATTCAGCAACGCCTGGCCAATCAGTCCTTGCCGCAAGGGGTGTACCTGCAATATGGCGGCCTGTATCGGGAGCAGCAGCAAGCCATGCACGATCTCGCTTTGGTTTTGCTCGCTGCCATCCTGCTGGTAACGGCGCTTTTGCTATTCCTGTATGAGGATTTTGCCATCGTCCTCAGTATTCTTAGCACCGCTTTGCTTGCCCTCGGCGCGGTCTTCATCGGGCTCTGGCTCACCGGTACCGAGCGCAATCTTACCGCCATGATCGGCATGACCATGATCGTTGGCATCGTCACCGAAACCGCTATCTTCTACTTTGCCGAACTGCGCGGCAACGAGCCCGAGGAGCTGCTGCGCGCCGGTATCGTCCGCCTACGCCCGGTCTTGATGACGGCAATCATCGCCATCCTCGCCCTCCTACCCCTGGCCCTCGGTCTCGGCGCCGGTGCCGAAATGCAGGCGCCGCTGGCAATCGCCATCATTTCCGGCCTGTTGGCCGAGATTCCCTTGGTGCTCTTGGTCATGCCGGGCATCTATGTCACCCTGCAACGGGGTGCTCCCCTACGTAAGTTCCTGCACAGGAGTTCGTAAATGACAACATCCACGCAAAACCTCCATCAAGGTCACGGCTTTGCCGCCGTGCGCATCCTTTTCGGCTGCATCTGGCTGATCAATACCGCCCTACAGCTCGATCCCGTCTATCGGGCCCACTTTTTATCCACCTTCAACGCCGATTGGGTGAGCGGCCAGCCCGCCTGGATCATCGCCTACGGTCATTGGATGGCTAGCCTGGTCGGTGCTATCGGCCCGCAGCTCGTTGCCTGGGTTACCATTGTCTTGGATGCCTTTCTCGCGGTGAGCCTGATCACCGGCCTCGGTTTGCCTTTTCTCGCCTATGTCGGCGTCTTCTACAATCTCTGGCTGTGGAGCACCGTGGGCGGCTTTGGCGGCCCTTATACCCAGGGCGCCACCGACCCCGGCACGGCCATCATCTACGCCCTGGTCTTTGCCTTTGTCATTGCCAGCCGCGCCTGGAACCACTGGAGCCTCGCCGGCGTCCCTTTCCGCCCGGTAGCGCCAGCCGCCATGCATACGGCGCGCATTCTCTTTGGTCTGCTCTGGGCCTTCGATGCCTTTTGGAAGTGGCAACCCTTCTTTCTCCACAATGCCCTCAGCTACCTGCAGCAGGCCCTACCCGGCGAACCCTCTTGGATTGCCGCCTACATCACCTTTTTCATTACCGTGATCAGCGCGGTGGGACCGTTTGTTTTCGGGGTCTTTGCGGCGGTAATGGAGAGCATCATTGCCTTGTTTCTACTCATTGGGGTCGGACTGCGCTGGATCATCCCCGTGGGCTTTGCCTACAGCTTTGGCGTTTGGACCACCGCCGAGGGCTGGGGCGCGCCCTACCTGCCAGGCAGCACTGCCAATAAGGGCGACGTTCTCGGTACCACTAACATCTATATGATCGCCTTTCTCTTTCTGGCGGCGTGGGTGTATCTCGCCCCCAGCAAAAGCGCCTCCGCGACTACAAAATCTGCATCTTCAACAAAAGAATCGACAGTATAAGTACTTGCCATGATTCAATCTTGGCAAAAGCATGGCTATAATCCGGGCTTTCTGTACTGAGGGGGTTTGGCTCTTGTCGATGAATGGATTCTACCAATGGATGCGCCCGTGAATCTTCGCCTGCTACTGCGCATTGCTTTGGTCGCGACGTTGCTGACCCTCACTTCCTGCGCCCAACGCTTGCCGCCGCGTCCAACCCCCGCGGTTCCTCCCGTGGCAGCGTTGCAGTCTACCCTCTGCCCCAAACCGGAAACGACACCAGCGACGGATGCGCCAAAACGGTATCTCGACCGCATGGCGATCATCGATGCGCGTAAGGACTTTTCCCAGGCACCGGAGCCGGGCTACGTGCTCGACGCCAATTCCGTGGTGCGCTTTCCGCGCATCGAGCCCATTGGCGTGATCATGATTGGCGATAGCATCATCACCGGCTGGTCCGGCTATTTTGCCAAGGTCTTCCCCAATGCCTTCATCGATGGACGGGTGGGGCGCCAGTTTTCCGCCATCCTACCCATTTGGCAGACTTTGCAGCAGTGCCATACCACCAGTGGTGTGCGCGATGTAGTCGTCGAACTCGGCACCAATGGCGAGGTCTCGCCCCAAGACATGCAAGAATTTTTGCAGATGGCCGGCAATCGTCAGATTTATCTGGTCGTTCCGGAAATGCCACGCTCCTGGGAGCACGAGGTGCAGCAACTGTACATTCAGACGGCCGCAGAGCACCCCAATGTACACCTTGTGCGTTGGGATCTGCTCTCTGCCAATCACCCGAGTTATTACTGGACGGATCGCGTACATCCCAATTGGCAGGGTATCCAGGTGATGGTACAGGCCATTGCCCAGGCCCTGGCTGCACATAATTCCTAAAGAATTTCGCTTCACCATCATTTTCTTGCTTTTTTGGAGTCACTCCTTTGCTTTATCTCGATTACCTCCGCTTCTTGGCTATTTTGGGGGTCATAGCCTTTCATGTGCACGATACCATTACCTACGACTCGAGCTGGTTTTCGGGCGGGTATCTTGGCGTCGATGTCTTTCTTTTTCTGTCGGGCTATTTCATCGAGCTTTCCCTGCAAAAATTGTACGGGATAAGTTTAGGTACGGCGACGTGGAATTTCTTCAGTCGTCGACTGCTGCGCATCATGGCGCCGATGTTGGTGATTACCTGGATCGTTGCCGTTTTTGCCTATTTCCAGGGCCTCGATAGCTGGACACCGGCACTCTACGCCTCCGGTTTTTTCTATAATTTTTATCTCATACTCCACCATATTCCCTACTTTCAGATCTACGCACAGCCGCATCCTTTCATTGGCATGTGGTTTATTTCTTTACTGGTGCAGGTCTACATTGCTCACTTTATACTACAACGCCTACTGCGACCACGCTGGCTCTACGCCGCGGTTTTGGTACTTCTCTTTTTTGCTACCACGGCAATGACCGCCTGGCTGTTGAGCAAGGGGCAAGAAAATGCCGCCTATGTGCTCCCTTGGCATGCTTTTTCATACATTGCCGGGGTTCTGACCATGCTCTTTTTGGGCACCCCTGGCGAACGCAAGAAAAGCGTATTTTATGATTTTGTTGTCTTACTGTTGGTCCTGGGCCTGCTCGGGCTGATGATTTTTTCTCCCTATCGCGACTATGTGATTTTTTCCCTCGCTACCCTTTTGGTCACCTTTTTACTGTTGGTAACGGCACCGAGCGCGCGCCTACTCACTGCCTCGCGCTGGTGGATCGTTGGCATACTGGGTGAGATGTCGTATTCGCTGTACTTGTGGAATGTGCCGGTCATTGCGTTTTTGCATTATTTTTATCCCCACAGTCCGGCGCTCATTGCCATCGTTTTGGCGGTGTTGTTGATTCTGCTACTTTCCTTGCTCAGCTACCGCACCATTGAAGTGCCGGTGCGGCAATTCTTTGGCAAAGCCGGGCGTCATGATGACGGTGGCATCCCGTACTTGAGTGCCATCTTACTCCTCGCCATTGCTGCCGGCGGTTGGTATCAAGCCATGGCAATGCATGCAAAATCGGTATCTCTGCAAGAGCAACTGCAGCATCAACAGCTCTATCAAGACTACTTGCAAAAGAAGCTGAAAAAACTGCAACAGCACTTACCTGCACACGGCAAGGCAGCAAGCGCGGCTAGCGCACCTACCGCCTCGGCGGATATCGCCTGGAATCAGTGGCGCCCCAATCCTGGTCCAGGATACCTGTATAACGGTCAGGAGTTCCGCAGCAATAGCGCATACCCGCAAAAGCAGGTTCTCTATATCAGCGACTCCATTTTGCTCGGCTGGTCTGGCTATGTGATTCATCTTACCCCCAATGGCATCCTCGACGGCAAAGTCGGCCGCTCCTTTTTCCGGGCCATTCCGGCGCTCCAACAATTACTGTCCAATCCTGATAGCCAGGACGCAAAATATGTCGTGGTGGAATTGGGCAGCAATGGCTATGTGGAGTGGTCGGATCTGCAGCATTTTATTGCTGCCGTTGGCAATCGCCAGATCATTTTGATCATTCCCAACGTACCGCGGCCCTGGATGCCAGAGGTAAAGCAAATGTACCTGAAAGCCAAGGCCGAATATCCGAATGTGCATCTGGTGCACTGGGACGACATCAGCAAGGATCACTACAATTACTTCGTGGCCGATCAAGTGCATTTGACCTGGGATGGCGCGCAAGCACTGATGCAAGCGGTAATGGCAGAACTGACCAAGCTTGGCTATCGGGAGCCGCCGGCGCCGGCAGCCCTGCCAGCCAAGAAGCCTAGCGTGGAAAGCGCACCAGCCTCCACAACAAAATCTACCCCAGTGCATCACGCCCCTGCCGTTACCGGCGCGGTGAGCAGTACCGCTTCGACAAAGTCCTCTGCCACGAGTCCTGAGCTTACCAGCCCAGTATCGTCTGCGGCGAGTGCACGGCACTCCGCGGCAAGCAGCACCCCGACGACTTCTGTGGCCGCCTCGGCGGCAGCCTCTGCCTCGGCCAGCGCCGCGACGGGTTCCAGCGATCAGGGGGAGGACTGAGCAAGTACCGAAGCGTAGCCGAGTGTTGCTGCATGCTCCGATGCGTTCCCTGCCGTCGGGATTTTTCGTACACTGCGCCTGTACGGTGGGTTGGCCGAGCGGTTGAAGGCACTAGTCTTGAAAACTAGCAAGGGGGCAACCTCTTCCAGGGTTCGAATCCCTGACCCACCGCCAATATATGGAGATATCTGTATACGGGTTTCGACAGGTTAGAGTAAGCAGGAGCAGTTCATTTTCAAGCACGGGTAGTAGCCAGCGCTGAAATACTCACTGAAAAAGCGTAATAACCTTTGCTAACACTTCGTCCATAATTGGCGCCGGCAATTCGTCCACCTTGCGGGCCTGACGCGCAACCAAGTCGATCACCCGTGGTTGGTCGCAGCGCACAACACCAGAAGTTTTGATTCCGGACACTGCCACGGCAAATCCAAGGCGGCGGGCAAAGTCGCCGCCGTTGGTGATTGGCAGAATCACCGGTAGCTTGGTGGCTTCATTGAACTCCGCTGGTGATACAATCAGAACGGGACGACTACCATTCTGCTCATGTCCGGAAGTAGGGTCCAGCGAGACGAGGTAAATATCGCCCCGTTTCACAGCAACTCACCACCAACAGCGGGGGCGTCGACCCATTCACGCTCTTCGGGGGATTGCGGCTGCGAATAATCTGATGCGGCCAATAACTCGGCCATCGTGTAGTGCGGACGCGGATTGGGATCGATTACCAAGCGGCCATGATCAACCGCAAGCCCAACCGTTGCGCCGACTTGCAGGCTTAGTTGGGCTAGGAAAGCCGGAGGTACGGCCAGCATGACCGAACCACCTACCTTGCGTAAACTGGTTGTATGCATGGCAAAATCCTCGGCGGAAAAGTTACACATAAGTATAACTCATTGCTCGATCATCGTCCATCGTAAACAGGATAGATGCTATCGTGTCGGGAACTGAGAAACCTCCGGCAGGCGCACGCCGGCCTGATCTCCTCAAAGTGAACGTGACCTGATCCAAGCGCACCAAAGCCGTGCATTGCTCGATTGCACGTCACTTTTAAGAGTGCCCGCTGCCCGGGCGGCGCACGCGCAAGGTCTGAAAACGGCGGTAGACGACGCGCCCCGGCCCGCCCTGAGGATGCCGGCTCACGTTGCGCAGTTCGGTCCAGTCCACCTCGGCCGACAAGGCCTGGGATTGGCTTTCCTGGAGAGCGATTTCCGCCGCTGCCTGCAAGACTGCGGCAGGCACGGGCGTCTGCGCACTATCCCGGCGTATGAGTACGTGGCTGCCTTGCACATCCTGCACATGCAGCCAGATATCCTGCGGTTTGCCCATGCGAAAGCTGAGCTGCTCATTGGCGCGGGAATTCTTACCCCAGAGCACCAGAAAACCCTCGATTTCCCGTTGCCCAATGGCTGGTTGGTGCGCAACCTTCCTCGTCGTTGCCGCAGGCGGCTTGGCAAGCACCGGAATGCTGCCGGCGAGCAGCGCCTGCTCCTGGGCATCGACGGCGCGTAACTCCTCGGCAATGCGCTGCTGGGCCCGTTTGCTGCGTTGCGCCCGACGCATGAGCTCCTCGGCATAGGTATGGAGGCGTTTACCCGCAGGCACCTCGACACGGATTTTCCCAACCCCATCGGCCCGATACTCCGGCAAAGTTAGCGGCTCGCCGGTAGCAAGCCGATCGGGGACGGCAAACAGGGCCTCGGCTTGGCGCTGCCCTTCCCCCGCGGTTGCCAGCCAGCGTTGCAGATCGGCTTGCAGAGCTTCTCGACGCCGCTGCAGTCGCTGCCGAAGCTGCGACACGGCACGACGATCCTCGCGGGGCGGCGCAGGTGTGGTCGTCGACCACGTCAAAGCCAGGCGGGTGGCCATCGGTTTTGCTTCTGGGACCAGTGCCAAGGGATAGAAGTCGCCTGGGGTATTGGCGAAGAAGTCGGGGCAGCCCGCGGATGCGAGCAGAGTTTGCACCGCCAGGCGCAGTTCCGGGGTAAGTGCTGCGCACCGACGCGGATGCAGGAGCTCGGCCACATCGCTCTGGCTTACCCAGTTCCGCGCCTTGGCGGGCGGACGATAGTGGGCGTGCGGCAAAATACGCGCATCGGCGACTTCCAGATCATCCCAGCGCGAGGCCCAATGGATACGCTCCTCGCCGTCGAGCAGCACGAGGGCGCCCTTGCAACCAAAGCACTCGGCCATCAGGGTCCAGCTACGCTCGGCGCGAATCCAGTCCTCTTGCACAAAGCCCAGGCGCAGGATGCGATCGGCAACCGGCATCTCCAGAGATTCGAGGCGGCAGCCTGCGAGCTTTTGCCCCAGAACGGCGGCGGGTCCCGTTGGCTTTGGTACCGATTTTGGGGCCTCTTCCCAAAACAAGCCCAGGGACGGATGGCGATAGGCAACAACTAGATAATGACGCCCAAAATGCAGCCGGGCCACACCCTGCTCAACCACAACCCCCTGCAAGCGCCGTCCAACAAAGTCTTGTTGCAGGCAGCGCGTCGCCGCCAGCAAGTGCAGGGTATCCACGCGTTAGGGCTCCGCACGCAAAACGCCCGCTTCCGTTAAATAGCGCCAGACGGTGGCGAGGGCCTCGCTGTCCGAAACCAGGCTCGTGTCCAAACGCAATTCCGGGTGTTCTGGCTCCTCGTAAGGATCGCTAACCCCGGTAAAATGCGCAAGCTGCCCAGACAGGGCCTGAGCGTAGAGCCCTTTCGGATCGCGTTGGGCGCAGACCGCCAAAGGCGTGGCCACATGAACCTCGATGAACAGCCCACCGGCGTCCTCCACCAAGCGCCTTGCCTCGGCGCGCGCGCTGCGATAGGGAGAGATGGCGGCAACCAAGGCAATACCGCCGTGGCGCGCGACCAAGCTTGCCACAAAGCCGATGCGCCGAATGTTTTCATCGCGGTCTTCGCGACTGAATCCCAGGCCCTTGGATAGAAAACGGCGCACGACATCGCCGTCGAGCATGGTCACGGCGCGGGCATCGTGACTCTCTAGCCGTCGCGCCAGCATCCCGGCCAGGGTGCTCTTACCGCTCGCCGATAGGCCCGTAAACCACAGCACCAAACCGCGGCGATCGGCACCTCGGTAGGCCTGACGGAGAATATGGATCACCTCCGGCGGCGAAAACCACTCTGGAATCTCCTCATTGGCCGCCAAGCGACGGCGCAGTTCCGTACCCGAGAGTTCCGCCAGCCGCTCGCCATTGGCCTCGGCCCGTGGCACATAGGCACGGCGCTTCGAAGAGTAGGCATATTCTGGCAGCAATACCGGCTGGATTCCCAACTCGCCAGCGTGTTCAGTGAGCAGTTCCTGGGCCGCGAAGGGCGGGTACCAACTAGCGCGCTCCGGGTGGCCAGGATCGGCATGGGCACGGCCGACAACGAAGTGCGTGGCGCCATGATTGCGGCGAATGAGGGCGTGCCAGAGCGCCTCCCGCGGCCCTGCCATGCGCATCGCCAGCGGCAGCGGCGAAAGAATCACCTGTCCGGGCCGGTACTGCGGGAGGACGGCCCGGTAGGCGCGCATACGCGAGGCAGCATCCACATCGCCGGGCTTGGTCGGCCCAATGGCGGGATGCAGAAGCAGACGGGCATCGGCCCCAAGTTCCGCCAGCGCCGCCTGGGTAATGGCAATATGCGCGTGGTGCAGAGGATTGCGGGTCTGAAAGGCGAGCAAGGGGCGACCGGCTCCCAGGGCTTGCAGCTCCGCCGGATAACGATATTCGGGCGGAAACTCCACTGCCGCCGCCCGCCGCAGTACCCTCTCGTCCCAAGGCTGCAGCGGTCCCGCTACATTCCACTCGGGCTGGGCAAGAATCTGCGCCACCCCGGGATGCCTTGGGTCTTCGCTGCCATACACCAGCAGCGCCTCGCGGCGGCGATCGGGCCGATAGCAGGCAGTCACCTGCATCCGCGCCAAGGGGGTGCCATCTTCGCGATTGAGTCGCAATTCCGACCCCACCGGCACTGCCTGCCCCAGCTCGAGGGTAATAGGGATCGGCCACAGGCGCCCATCGGGAAGGCGCATGCCTGTGAGCACCGTATCCCAGGTCACCTCATCCATAAAGCCATCAAGGGGCGCGAAGGCACCGTTGAGCAAGAGCTCAAGATCGCAGCGCTGCCGCGGTGTTAGTACGTGTACGACCGTTGCCGTACTCATGCTTGCCCCAGCGGAAAGAGGGGCAGATGCGCCAGGGAGAGGAGCGGTTCGGCCAAGCTTGGCGGCGTGCCCTCGGTGCAAATCGCCGCCACCGCAGCAATCCCTGCCTGCGCTTCTTGCATCAGGCTGCGCATTGCCTCCAGGGTCGAACCGGTACTGATGACGTCATCCACGAGAACCACCTGTCGACCTTGCAGCAAGTGCCGATCTTTGGCGTCGAGGTAGAGGGTCTGCTCCTTACCGGTGGTAATGGAAAGGGTCGCGGCTCGCAACGCCTCCCCCATGTACGATTTGTAGTTTTTGCGCAGCACGACATAGGGTTTGCGCACCCGTAACGAAAGGGCGTAGGCCAGGGGAATGCTCTTCGCCTCGGCCGTCACCAGGGCCACGAAATCGTAGCCCGCCAGGGATTTGGCCAGGGCATCGGCGGCGGCCTCACAAAGCTCCGTATCGCCAAGAATGTTGAGCACGGCAATGGCGAGATCGGGACGCACCGCAAACAGCGGGAGATCACGCTCTACCGCACCGATACGCAAGGGAAAACTGCTAGGGGAGGGAGATTTCTGCATTTTGTTTAGCTCTGGTAACCGCAACGAATGGGCACAGTGTGCCATGACGCGCGCCCGGCCCCAAGAAGATCAGCGGCAAAACACCTTCATTGGCTTGCTGCCCCGACCCGGAACCCCTAGAGTATGACCTATGGATTGCGATTTGCTTCTTCTCGGTGACGGCCCCATTGCCCATAGTCTGGTTTTGGCTCTGGCCGCGACGCCGCTACGGGTTTGCGTCGTCGATAGCACCCCGCCCGGACGGGAAAAGAGTTCCGGCGAGGAGGAACGCACCGTCGCTCTCGCCCTTGCCTCCCTGCGCCTGCTGCATGCTTTCGATGTCTGTATACCGGCAGATGCCCGCGGGCCCATTCGCCAAGTGCAGATCTCCCAAGCTCGCGGTTCGGCGCGGGTACGGCTCTCTCACGAGTTGTTGGCGGCCCCCGAGGGGGTTTTAGGGGAAGTCGTTGCCCTGGATGCCCTACGCCAGAGTTTGCAAAGCCGTCTACCACCGGAGTCGGAACAGTTTCGCCGCCTGCCCTGGGGGCCGGTGGAAAGCTTTACCTGGTATCCCGACCGCGTACGACTGGACTGGGGAGAGGACCGCCAGATCAAGGCCAGGCTGCTCATTTTGGCAGACGGCGGCCACGGCCGACTGCAGCGCATGCTCGCCTTGCAGCGCCGCGGTTGGGACCACAACCGTTACGCCTGCACGGCACGGGTAGGGAATCCCGGCAGCAGTGCCGGAGTCGCTTACGAACACTTCCTCGGAAGTGGACCGCTTGCCTTCCTACCTCGTGCCGACGGCCGCTTCTCCCTCGTTTGGAGCCTGCTGCCCAGTGCTGCGAGCCAGCTGTTGACGGCTTCCGACGGCGAATTCTTGCGCCAGCTCAACGCCCAGCTCCCGCCTGGGCTCGCGCCATTGCGCGAGGTAGAAGGACGCGGCCTCTACCCCCTGCACTTTCAGCAATTCACTGCGGCGCCCAGCAATCGCGTTGTGCCTCTCGGCAATGCCGCACAAACCCTACATCCCTTGGCCGGTCAGGGCTACAACCTCGGTCTGCGCGATGCCGTCACCTTGGCAGCACTCTTGCGCGAAGCGGCAGGGCAAGCGAGCGATCCGGGCGCGGCAGCACTGCTGCAGGACTTCCAACGCATCCGTCGTCAGGACCGCTTGGAGACCATCGCCTTTACCGAAGGCATGAATCGCCTCTTTGCCCTGCCCCCCCTGCCCTGGCGTTTGGGACGGGATCTTGCCCTACAAGCCCTGGAGAGCAGTCCCAAGCTCAAGCGGCGTTTGGCGGCGCGCTTGGCTGGCATTGATCTCCCCTTCAACAGCCGTATTCCGGATCTGGAGCTTGCCCATCATGCGTGCTGAGCAAGATTACGACGTACTGATTTCCGGCGCGGGCATGGTCGGCGCCGCCCTCGGCCTCGCTCTGCAGCGGGCGGGGCTTCGGGTTGCCATTGCCGAAAGACGTAGCGAAGGGGTTTGCGCCTCCCCCGACCCTCTGCAACGCAGCAGTCTCATCAATGCCGGTGCCGGCGCCTTCCTTGCCGAGCACGGTGTCGACGTTGCCAGACTCGGTACAGCAGTGGCGGGAATGCGGGTTTGGGATGCCGAAAACGCCGGCAGCATCCAACTCGACGCTGCCGATGTGGATGCTCCCTTGCTTGGTCACATCTGTGAAAACCAGCGCCTCGAGCAAGAGCTGCGCACCGCCTTTGGCGCCGCCGGGGGTACCTTACTGTTCGATTGCCAATGGCAATCGCGCTATCTCGACCAGGATGCCATCGAGCTAGCAGACGCCCAAGAAAACCGCTACCGCGGCCGTCTCCTCGCCATTGCCGAAGGGCGCCAGTCGTCGCTGCGCCAGCAGCTCATCCAAAGCAGCATCCTGCGCGAGGACTAACAGCAGGAGGCCATCGTCGCTACCGTGCAGATCGACCGGCCACACGGCGGAATCGCCTACCAGCGCTTCCTGCCCACCGGGCCCGTCGCCCTTCTCCCTTTTGCCGACGATGCCCAAGGCCAGCCCCAGGCCAGCCTGGTTTGGAGCGCGCGTAGGCTTCTGGCGCGGCAGCTCTTTGCCCTCGACGACGACGAATTCCTGCGCCGACTCCAGCTCGCCTTCGGTCCGCAGCTGGGGGTTCTGCGTGGTATCGGCCCGCGCGGTAAGTATCCGCTTTCTGCCCTGCATGTGAACCGTTACGTGCAGGAGCGCGTCGTGCTCCTTGGTGATAGCGCCCATGGCGTCCACCCCTTGGCTGGCCTCGGCGTCAACCTCGGTTTTCGCGACGTTGTCAGCCTCAGCGGCGTGATCCTCGCAGCACTGCGCGCACGGCAAGATTTTGGCCAACGCCAAGTGCTGCTCGCCTATCAGCGTGAGCGCCGCCCCGACAACCTTCTCACCGTCGCCACCTGCGGCGGCCTTAATCACCTCTTCTCCAATCGCAGCCCACTGCTGGCACGGCTGCGCGATCTGGGACTTTGGGGCACCAGCATAACGCCCCTACTGAAACGCTTTTTCATCCGTCAAGCCATGGGCCTGTAAAGGAGATTAGGATGCAACACCGTATTGTCGACGATATTGCTGCTGCCGTTGGTGATGCCGTAGCCCGTTTTGGCTCGGTCAAGGAGGATCTGGACAAGCAACTGAAGACGGTGATCGCCAACGCCCTGGACCGCCTCGACCTCGTCACCCGTGAGGAATTTGAAATTCAGCAAGAGCTCAACACCCGCCTTGCAGCCCGGGTGGCGGCCTTGGAGGCGCGCCTCGAGGAGATGGCGGGCAAGGATCAAACTCCGCAAGGCTAAAACATGGCCCTAGCTCTGGTGCGCAGTCGCGCCCCCGTCGGCATTCGTGCGGCGGAGGTGTTGGTGGAATGCGATCTTGGCCCCGGTTTGCCGACCTTTGCCATCGTCGGCCTGCCCGAGGCGGCCGTGCGCGAGTCCCGCGACCGGGTGCGGGCGGCCATCCAAAATAGTGGCTTCGAGTTCCCGGCCCGACGCATTGTCGTCAATCTCGCGCCCGCGGATCTCCCCAAGGAGGGAGGGCGCTTCGACCTCCCCATTGCCCTCGGTATCCTCAGTGCCAGCGGGCAATTACCGGCCACTGCCCTCGATACACTGGAGTGTATCGGTGAACTAGCCCTCGATGGCAGCCTGCGGCAAGTTCCCGGAGTTCTCGCTTGCGCCCTGGCGGCGGCGGAGGTTGACCATGCACTAGCCCTGCCCATGGTGGCCGCCAACGAGGCACAACTGGCCGGGCGCTGTCGCCTACTACCAGCCGAGAGTTTGGCGCAGTTGGTGGCTGCCTTGCGCGGCGAGGAGAGCCTCCCGGCCTTGGCACCCCTCAACCACAGCGACGAACTGCCCTTGCCGGGTCCGGATTTGGCAGATGTCCGCGGCCAAGAGCAAGCCAAACGCGCCCTGATCATTGCCGCCGCTGGTGGCCATCATCTGCTTTTTTCCGGACCGCCTGGCACCGGCAAGAGTATGCTTGCTGCCCGTCTGCCCGGCCTGCTGCCTCCGTTGCGGCATGAGGAAGCCCTCGAAGTCGCTTCCATCTACAGCCTGCATGGGCTTTTTGACCCGCAGCGTTGGCGGCAGCGACCGTATCGAAGCCCGCATCACAGTGTTTCCGCTGCCGCCTTGGTGGGGGGAGGTTCGCAACCGCGTCCGGGAGAAATCAGCCTCGCCCACCGCGGAGTGCTCTTTCTCGACGAGCTCCCGGAATTTCCGCGCTCGGTGCTCGAGGTCCTGCGGGAACCACTGGAATCCGGAGAGATCCATGTTGCGCGGGCGCGGCAGCGCGCCCGCTTTCCTGCGCGCTTTCAACTGATTGCCGCCATGAACCCCTGCCCCTGCGGTCATCTCGGCAATCCACTACAAACCTGTCGCTGCACGCCGGCGCAGATCAATCAGTACCGCGGCCGTCTCTCGGGTCCCCTCCTCGACCGTATCGATCTGCAAATCGAGGTGCCAGTACTGGCGCCGGAATATCTGCAGAACGCGCCGCGGGGTGAGAACAGCGCCTACTGGCGGGCACGTATCGGTGCAGCCGCCACCCGGCAGTGGCAGCGCCAAGGCTGCAATAACGCGCAACTGGAGGGCGAGGCCTTGGACCGTTTTTGTGCCCTCGACGAGAGCAGCGCCAAGTTTCTCCGCCTCGCTGCCGAGCGCCTGCATTTTTCTGCCCGCGCCTACCATCGCATTCTGCGCGTCGCCCGCAGTATTGCCGATCTTGCGGAAAGCGAGACGATTGAGCAGGAACACTTGGCCGAAGCCTTGCAGTATCGGCGTCTTGCCCACACCCTGGCTAGCAGCGCCGCATGATCCTTCTCCGGCATTTACCAACGGCCCAGGAGCCGCGGCTGTACATGGCCCTCGAGCGCACTTATTTGGGCTATTTCAAGCTGCTCTTTTTTACCATCGGTACGGGCCTGCTCGCATATCGTTTACAAGTCATTTTTTTGGCCATTGGTGAGCAGCACTTCGCGCACCTATTTGAAGAGTTACACCGCTTACTTATCTGGCCGCCCATTGCCCTCATCTTTGTCGTCGGCTTCTGGTTTTTTGCCGACCTACATCACATTGCTAAAGGAATTACCGTGCCTGCCAAAGAAATCATCGACCCTCGTATTTATATGGCCGCCGAACGCACCTTTCTCGCCTGGGTGCGCACGGGTATCGGTCTCATCGCTTTTGGTTTCGTCATCGAGAAATTCGATTTTTTTCTTGAACAGCTATCGGTTATGTTGCACACCAAGCTGAGTACGGGGGATGGCTTTTCCGGTATGGGGATTATTTTTATTGTGCTTGGCGTCAGCAATCTGATCATTGGCGGTATCAACTTCGTACGCACGGTAAAGAAAGTTGACGCCGGCGAATATCATGTGCACAAATGGCTGTACGCCCTCTACGGCCTCATTCTTTTCTCGGCAACGGCCATGCTCGCCTTTATGATCATCCGTGTTTCGCCCTGAACGCGCAAAGAATTAGCGCCGACGGCGGCGGCGCTGACTCAATTGCCAGAGGGTGCTGAGCAGACCAATCAGAACGTAGGCGACCGAGATACTGAACAATACCAAAGGCGGGTGTACGGCAACCGCTGCCACAATCAGAACCAGACTGATGGCCAAGGCAAAGGGCATCCGTCCGTGCAGATCAATATCCTTGAAGCTGCGGTAGCGGATATTGCTGACCATGAGTAAACCCAGCAAATAGACAAAACCGAGAGCAAGATAGGGCGCGATCTCGCCAACCCAGGCAAATTTTTCAGTTTGGGAAAACCACACCAAACTTGCCAGAACCGTAGCCGCCGTGGGAATGGGGAGCCCCTGAAAATAGCGCTTGGAAGTGTTGTGCGCCTGGCTATTGAAGCGCGCCAGGCGTAACGCGCCACAGGCGGTAAAGACAAACGCACCCAGCCAACCGAATTTGCCAAAATTCTGCAGCCCCCACAAAAACACTAGTAAAGATGGGGCGATACCAAAGGCAATCACATCTGCCAAGGAATCGTATTCTGCCCCGAAGGCACTCTGGGTGCCGGTCATCCGCGCCACCCGACCATCGAGGCCATCGAGAATCATGGCGATGAAGATCACCACCGCAGCAACCCGGAAATGGCCGTGGATGCCGGCAACGATAGAATAGAAGCCGGCGAAGAGGCTGGCAGTAGTAAAGAGGTTGGGCAGCAGATACACGCCGCGCCGAGGGTAGCGTTGCTGGTTCACGCTTCGACCTGCAACTGCGCCATCCACTCCGCCCCCGAGCGCAGGCGCTGCCCCAGGTGTACCAGGGGCGTGGCCGAGAGCGGCAGATAGGTGTCAACCCGCGAGCCAAAGCGGATGAAGCCAAAACGCTGCCCAAGCCGACAACTCTCCCCGGGCTGTACGTAGCAGAGAATACGCCGCGCCACCAAGCCCGCCACCTGCACCACGGTTACGTCCTGGCCATCTTCGGTAAGCATCCACAGGGCGTTACGCTCGTTCTCTGCCGAGGCCTTGTCGAGGGAGGCATTAAAGAAGCGCCCGGGCAGATACCAGCGCTCGCGCACCACCCCTGCCACGGGCAAGCGATTGACGTGCACATCAAAGACATTCATGAAGATACTGATCTTGAGCGCGGGACGATGCAAAAAGGGATCATCGATCTCCTCGATCGCAATCACACGCCCATCTGCCGGGCAGAGCACCCCACCGGGCAAGGCCGCGGGCAAGGGCCGCCGGGGATCGCGAAAAAATTGCAGGCTAAAGAGCAGCAAGAGGAAAAAGGGAAGTGCCAACCACCACAGGGCAAAAAACGCACTCAGTGCCGTCAGCACGGCAAAGAGAGCCAGGAAAGGCCAGCCTTCGCGGGCAAGAATGGCATAGGGATAATCAGGCATGAAGCAAGCCTAGCAAGTCGCCGGCGCCTGGGAAAGCCGCCAGAGTAAAGAATGCCGCCCCGATACCACCGGGGCGGCTCCATACCAAGCAGAATCGCTCAGTTGCGCGAACGATCGACAATGCGGTTTTGACCAATCCAGGTCATCATCGAACGCAGCTTCTGCCCCACTACCTCGAGGGGATGCTCTGCGGCGAGACGACGCTTGGCCTGCATGGTCGGCTTGCCAGATTGGTTCTCGAGGATGAATTCGCGAGCAAATTCACCATTCTGGATTTCCCGCAGAATGCGCCGCATCTCCTCTTTGGTCTGCTCATTGACGACGCGCGGGCCGCGAGTGAGATCGCCATACTCGGCGGTGTTGGAAATGGAGTAGCGCATATTGGCAATACCACCCTCGTACATCAGGTCGACAATGAGCTTGAGCTCATGCAAGCACTCGAAGTAGGCCATTTCCGGGGCATATCCCGCCTCCACCAGGGTCTCGAAGCCTGCCTGCACGAGGGCGCTGGTGCCGCCACAGAGCACCGCCTGCTCGCCAAAGAGATCGGTTTCCGTCTCTTCCCGGAAAGTGGTGGCAATGACGCCGGCCCGGGTGCCGCCAATCGCCTTGGCGTAAGACAGGGCAAGGTTGTGGGCGTTGCCCGAGGCATCCTGCTCGATGGCAATCAACGACGGCACGCCACCGCCCTGGGT
>JAWNZB010000041.1:0-18622 GCA_038447835.1 Candidatus Igneacidithiobacillus chanchocoensis
TTCTAGGAGGAAGCATGACGACAGAAAGTGCGAATATTGCGGGCGCTAGCGGTATCTGGGCGTGGGTGATTCTGATCTTGGCAATACCGGCGTATTTTTTGCTGCATACTTGGCTGGAACAGGGAGCCGACCGACCCGACCCACACCCCCTGCAGGTGGAAGACAGCAGTCATGTTGCCGCGCCGCAGGTGCCGCAGCGTCATGGCTTGGCGGCACAGGCAGCGCCTTACTCCTGAGCGCAAGCTCAGTCCATGAAGAGGGAGCTGACGGAGTCTTCCTCGGCAATACGGCGAATGGTTTCGGCAAAGAGCTCGGCCACCGAGAGCACACGAATCTTGTCGCAAGCCTGGGCCTCTGGGCTGAGGGGAATGGTGTCGGTAACCACGAGTTCGTCGAGGGCGGAGCCGCTGATGCGTTCGATGGCCGGTCCCGAAAGCACTGGGTGGGTGCAGTAGGCGCTCACCCGTAGCGCACCCCGTTTCTTCAGGGCATGGGCGGCCTCGCAGAGGGTGTTGGCGGTATCGACCATGTCGTCTACCAGAACACAGCTGCGCCCGTCGACTTCACCAATGATATTCATGACCACCGACTCGTTGGGGCGCGGCCGACGCTTGTCGATGATCGCTAGGTCCACCTCGAGACGCTTGGCAATGGCGCGTGCCCTCACCACCCCGCCGACATCGGGGGACACGACCATGAGGTTCTCGGGGTTCTGCCGCCAGATATCGCCAAGCAGGATGGGAGATGCGTAGATGTTGTCGACCGGAACGTCGAAAAAACCCTGGATCTGGTCGGCGTGCAGGTCCATGGTGAGAGCGCGGTGGGCGCCCGCAGTAGTAACGAGATCCGCAACGAGCTTGGCAGTGATGGCGGTGCGTGCTCGCGATTTGCGATCCTGGCGAGCGTAACCAAAGTAGGGCATGACCGCAGTGATACGATTGGCCGAGGCGCGTTTGAGGGCATCAATCATGGTCAGCAGTTCCATGAGATGGTCATTGGTGGGCGCACAGGTGGGTTGGAGCACGAAAACGTCGTGCCCCCGCACGTTTTCCAGGATTTCGACGAAGACTTCGCCGTCGCTGAAGCGGCTAACCTCGGCGCGACCGAGGGGAATCTGCAGAAACTTGACGATCTGTGCCGCCAGAGCGGGGTTGGCATTCCCGCTAAACACCATCAGGCTACCGTGAGACATGAAAGATTGAGTCCCTCTGCACTGCCCGTAAAATAAAAATGGCTGGGGCGCCAGGATTCGAACCTGGGAATGCCGGAATCAAAATCCGGTGCCTTACCGCTTGGCTACGCCCCAGCAGGGATTTTCTGAAGGAGCGCGCGAAGAGGGTGATGATTCTGCCCTCGCACCGACCATCCTCGCCAAGGCGAAGGGAGCCGGTGGAGAAGGGCTGAGGCATCCACCGCTTCTGGAATCTCGGCGAAGCAACAAGCACCACTGCCCGTTAGCCGCGCATTTCGCAGGCCCTGCGCTGTAAGCCAGTCGATGCACTCGGCAATGACGGGATATCGGCGTCGGACCAAGGGCTCCAGGGTATTCTCCTGCGCCCCCTCCAAAAACGCCGATATTGTGCTGGGCGGGTGCTGGCGTGTCAATTCGGGATCACGAAAGACATCCGCCGTAGCAACGGAGATGCCCGGATGCACCAACAGATACGGCAATTCCGCCAGCGGTGGCATAGCTTGCAGGCGTTCCCCGATTCCCTCGGCCCAGGCGCTTTCGCCAAAGAGAAAGAATGGCACGTCGGCACCAAGGGTCGTGCCGAGGGCAATGAGCTCGGCGCGGGAGAGACCGCAATGCCAGAGCTGGTTGAGCACCAGCAGGGTGGTTGCCGCATCGGAAGAGCCGCCACCCACCCCGCCGCCGGCAGGAAGCAACTTACGCAGGGTGATTTCTACCCCCTCGCGGATACCACAGTGCTGCGCAAGCAGCCGGGCAGCACGCAGGGTCAGTTCTTGCTCGGGCGGAACCCCCGCGGGACTGCCTTGGGAGCGGAAGACCCCGCTCGGTGCCGAGCTAAAGTGCAAGGTATCGGCAAGGTCGATAAATTGGAAAACGCTTTGCAGGAGGTGGTAGCCGTCTTCCCGCCGCCCAAGCACGCGCAGCATCAAATTGAGCTTACCCGGGGCGGGGCACCAAATTGGCTCGCTCACTGTCCCAATCTCCAGTCGCTGATGGCAATGCGCAGTTGCAGGCCGTTAGGGCCATCCGCTTGCAGAAGCGCGGGCATTTGCAGGCCGCCCACGGCGGTGTAGTGTAGATAGTGCAGTTGCCAGTCGCCCCACTGCGCAAGCGCCGGTAGGCCGGCAGAATCATAGGCAAGGACTTGTTTGGCCGGGGGAATTCCGAGTAACCAACTGGGCAGTTCCCGCACTGGCAACTCCACACCAAGAACTTGGAAGAGCAGGGAGCCCATGTCGGGTGCCGAGCGCCGCTGGCCGTTGGCCTCGAGAAGGGTGGCTTGCTGATTTGACTCGCGCAGCTCAGCAACCGTATTGCCGAGGGGGCTGAGAATGCGGAGTTGCTGTGCCTGGGGCTCTTGCTGCCAGCGAAAGCCAAAGCTCTGTCCGCCCTGCTGGCTGTGTAGGGAGGCGACGCCGCTGGCGGTCCAGCGCTGTACCGAGGCTAAAACTTGGGCGCGTTGCGCTGCGGGCAGGAGAAGGTGCTGCGCGACGGGGGGCTCTGGTAACTGGGCGCAGGCCGAAAGGAGCAGGGCGAGAAGGCTAAGCAGGAGCCCGCCGCGCAGGGCCGAGAGGAAGCGGGTCATGGGTGCATCAACGCCTCATGCAGTTGTGGACTGTTGGGATGCAGGTGCAGTCCGCGTTGCCAGAGGGCACGAGCCTCTTGTTGGCGGCCCAGATGCCAGAGCACGCGGCCCAGGTGGGCGAGCACTTCGGGATCATCGCCGAGTCCGGCATGCGCTTTCTCCAAGTAGTGCAGCGCTTCTTTCTGTTTTCCTTGCTGGTGATAGAGCCAGCCGATGCTGTCCTGGATGCTGGGGTCTTCGGGTGCGTATTGTATGGCCTTTTCCAGGTAGGGTGCTGCTTGGGCCGGATCCTTCTGGTGCTCGAGCAGGCTGTAGCCAAGAAAATTGTATGCCTGGGCGTCGGTTGGCCGTAGGGCAATCACCACGCGCATCGCTTTCTCCATGCCGGTATAGTCGCCAGCAGCTTCGGCGATCTCCCCACGCGCGTACCAAAGATCGGCATTGTTGGGGTGTTGTGCCAGGGCTTGATCGAGGACTTTTGCGGCGGCTGCGTAGTTTTTTTGTTCTCGCAAGAGTTGCGCCTGCAGTAGGGGGATTTGTACATCGCGAGGATGCCGTCGCTGCAGCGCCTGCAGTTCCTCGAGGGCGTGCTGCCTCTGTCCCTCGGAATAATACACTTGGGCGATCTGCAATTGTGCCTGGTCGGCCAGGGGCGTATCGGCGAGCTTGCGAAAGGCTTCGATTGCCGCGTTCCAGTCCTTTTGCCCGGCGGCAATTTCTCCGGCATACAGGTGCAGAATGGCGGCATGAGGTTGTAGCTCGCGCAGATGTGCCAGGGCGTTTTCGCTGCCCTTCCAGTCCTTTTCGACAATGGCCAAGGGCAGGAGCTGATTCCAGATCTCCGCCTGGTCGGGACGCAGCAGGCTCACTTGCTGCAGGATGCGATAGGCCTGGGTTTGGCCGCCCAGGCGCAGGTAGAGCTGCGCAAGGTAGAGTCGAGCATCGACAGCATCGGGATGTGCCGCGCAAAAGCCCTGCAGCTGCTGCAAGGCCTGCAGATCTTTCCCTTGTCGGAGTAGGCTCTCAGCCTGAAACACGGCTGCCTCGTCCCAATCGGGCCGCAACTGCAACGCCTTGGTAAAAGCACTCTGCGCCTGCACGGGTTGTTTTTGCAGCAGGGCAACCCGGCCCAGGGCGAGATAAGCCGAGGCCGCGTCTGGGTGCTGCTGCACGACGGTTTGCAGCAGGCGCTCGGCATCCCCGAGGCGCCCTTGCTGGGCGAGGAGTTCCGCCAGTTCGCCACTCACCCGCTCGTCGTTAGGAAAGCGCGCCAGAGTAGCTTGCAATAGTTCGATAGCCTGATGGTCTTTGCCGCTGGCCAGTAACAGACCCGCCTCGAAGCGAGCCGATGCGCTGTTCTCGGGAGCGATTTCGTGCCAACGCTGCGCCCAACTGAGGGCGAGGGGAAGATCACCAAATTGCGCGGCGGCCTTGGTAGCGGCCTCCAGAACGCTAGCGGTGGGAACCCGCTTGACGCTTTGTTTCCAGGCCGGGATGGCGACGCTGGCGTCTTTGGCTTGGGTGGCAAATTGGGCGCTGAGGAGGTAAAAGAGGCTTTCTCCCGTCAGTTGCGGTTCCGCCGGTGCGGCTGTGGCCGTAACCAGTAGAGCGAGCCCCGCCCATCGCCACCATGTTTTTTTGCCCATGTATATCCTTGTACCATTAGACGTCGAGACAATAGCGCCGGGGCCCGCGGCTTGCAATCCGAGCAAGCCTTGCGGAAAATGCGCGATGACGGATGGGTCCTTCCTTGCACGGACGAAATCACCATTTTCTGCTACGGCTTGAGTCACAACAGTGCGCCTATCGAGGTGCGCGAAAAATTCGCCTTTGCTCCCGATCAATTGGCCGCGGCGCACCGGGATATCCTTGCCCAAAATCTCGCCAAAGAAGTTCTGATTCTTTCTACCTGCAACCGCACCGAAATCTATACCCATGGTGGGAATGGCCCGCATGAGGCACGTCTGCGCGACTGGCTCGCGGGATTTCATGGCGTCGATGCCGCACTCCTGCGCGGCAATACCTTTGCGCTCGAGGATCAAGCGGCGGTGCAGCATCTGTTTCGCGTGGTCTGCGGGCTCGATTCAATGATCATTGGCGAGCCGCAAATTCTTGGACAGGTGAAGAGCGCTTACCAGATCGCCGCCGATGTCGACAGCACCGGACCGGTCCTCAACCGCCTGCTGCACTGGGCGTTTCGGGTTGCCAAACAGGTGCGTACCGAAACCGCCATCGGCTCGGCACCGGTAAGCGTTGCCTATGCGGCCGTCAGCTTGGCACGTCAGTTTCTCGGGACCCTGCAGGGCAAAAGGGTGCTCCTGATCGGCGCTGGCGAAACCATCGAACTGGTAGCCACCCACCTGCGTGAGCATGAGCTCGAGGGTTTTTTTGTGGCCAACCGTAGTCCCGATCGCGCTCGCCTCCTGGCCGATCGCCTCGGCGGACAGGCGCACTCCCTTGAGGAGGCGCCGGCCCTGGTACCCCATGTGGATCTCGTCCTCAGCTGCACGGCGAGCCCGCAGATCATCCTGCGCTCGGCAGAGGTGCAGCAAGGGCTGCCGCGAGAGCGGGGTAGCCTGCTGCTCCTCGATCTTGCGGTACCGCGGGATATCGACCCGGCGATTGCCGACCTCGATGACTGCTACCTCTATACCATCGACGACCTCAACGACATTGCCCAAGCCGGTATGCAAGCGCGGCGTGAGGCGGCGCAAGAGGCCGAGCAGATCATCGCTACCGAAGTCCTGGGCTTCCAGTCTTGGCGCGACAGCCTCGAAGTGGTGCCCGCCATTCGCCGCCTACGTGAGCGTGTTGAAAGCGCCCGTCAGACGGAGTTACAACGCTTTCAGCATTACCTTGAGCAGGGCCAGGACCCTGCCTTGGTCCTCGACGCCTTCTCCAAAGCGCTCATGAACAAGATGCTGCATGATCCTATCTCCACCCTCCGGCAGCCCTGTCAGGAGGCCACCAGCGAGGCCCTGGTTGCCTCCTTGGATATCCTCTTCCATCTCAGTGATGCCGAGGGATGAGTCTGAGCCCACGTCTGGCCGGCCAGCTGGAGCAGCTGCGCTTGCGTGCCGAGGAATTGGAGCATCGGCTGGCCAGCGTCGAGGTTCTACAGGATCCGCAGCAATACCAAGCCTTATCCCGCGAACTAGGAGAAATCCAGCCGCTCTGTGAACTCCTGGCCCGCCAAGAGCGGCGGCAAAGAGAGCTGGACGAGGCGGCGCGCATCCTCCAGGAGGAGGGCGATACCGAACTGCGGGCCTTGGCCAGTGAAGAACTGAGCGCGGCAGAGGCCGAGATTGCCGAGCTCGAGGCGCAGTTGCGCCTGCGCCTGCTGCCCAAGGATCCCCAGGATGAGCGCAACGTCTTTCTCGAAATCCGCGCCGGTACCGGCGGCGAGGAGGCCGCCCTCTTCGCCGGTGATTTGGCACGTATGTATAGCCGCTACGCCGAGAGTAAAGGCTTTACGGTCACCCTGCTTTCGGCCTCGGATTCCGAACGTGGCGGCTACCGCGAGGTAGTGCTCGAAATTGCCGGGCGCGGTGCCTATTCCCGTTTCAAATTCGAGTCTGGCGGGCATCGCGTGCAGCGGGTGCCCGAGACGGAGGCGCAAGGGCGCATCCATACCTCTGCCTGTACCGTGGCGGTGATGCCGGAGGTAGAAGAAATCGAAGGCATCCAAATCCAAAGCAGCGATCTGCGCATCGACACCTTCCGCGCCAGCGGCGCCGGGGGACAGCATGTCAACAAGACCGACTCGGCGGTGCGTATCACTCATCTCCCCAGCGGCCTTGTCGTTGCCTGTCAGGAGGATCGCTCCCAGCACAAGAATCGCGCCAAGGCGATGGCCCTGCTGCAAGCGCGGCTGATGGAAATGGAGCAGGAAAGACAGCACAGTGCCACGGCGGCAGCGCGGCGTCTGCTGGTTGGCTCCGGCGACCGCTCCGAGCGTATCCGCACCTACAATTTTCCCCAGGGACGGGTTACCGACCACCGAATCAACCTCACCCTCTATCGTCTCGAGGCCATTCTTGCCGGCGAGCTCGATCCGCTCTACGAGGCCTTGCTGCGCGAGCACCAAGCCGATCTTCTCGAAAGTCTGGGTGACGATGCCTGATACTCCTGCCGCCGAGGACTCCCTGCGGCACTGGCAGCATTGGCTTACCGACCGGCTTGCCGCGTACACCGACATACCCGCACAAGAAGCGCGTTGGCTGCTCGAAGAAGTGCTCCCCAGTCGATCCCAACTCTGGACGCATCCCGACGCCGTCCTCGGGGCTTCTGGCCGGATGCGTCTGCTGCAGATGCTGACGCGACGGGAACAGGGAGAACCCCTGCCGTACTGTTTGGGGCATTGGCCTTTTTTCGACCTCGACCTCCGCGTCGATGCGCGGGTACTGATCCCCCGGCCAGACACGGAAATCCTGGTGCAATGGGCTTTGCAGCACTTGCCGGCCGATGGACCGGTGCTCGATCTTGGCACCGGCTCCGGCGCCATCATCCTCGCCCTGGCGCAAGCGCATCCCAACGGCGAATACTGGGCGGTAGAGCGCAGCGCCGAGGCCTTGCGCTTGGCGCAGGAAAACGCCGACCGCTTGGGGCTCCAGGCACACTGGTGCGCCGGGAATTGGTGCGCGGCCCTACCCCCCGAGGCAAGGTTTTCCTTGGTGTTGAGCAACCCGCCGTACCTGGCGGCAGACGATCCGCACTTGGCAGAGCTTGCCGCCGAGCCGCGCGAGGCCTTGGTGGCGGGGCCGACTGGGCTCGAAGCCTTTGCCGATATCCTTGCTTGCCTACCCGAACATCTCCTGCCCGGCGCACGTTTGGGATTGGAACACGGCGCCGAGCAGGGGCGTTCGGTGCGTGCCCTGCTTGCCGCCCACGGCTGGAAGGATGTTGTTACCGAGCGCGACCTTGCCGGTCGGGAGCGCATGAGCAGCGGGGTGTGGAGAGAAGAAAGTGCCGGAATTGCCTGAGGTAGAGGTCACCCGCCTGGGGATTCAGGAGCAGCTCCTCGGGCGGCAGATCGTCGCAGTGCTGGTGCGCGATGGCCGCTTGCGTCGTCCGGTCAACCCCGATCTCGCCACACGCTTACAAGGCCAGACCATTCATCGCCTGTGGCGGCGGGGAAAATACCTGCTCGCAGATCTGGATCAGGGTCAGCTCCTGTTGCATTTGGGCATGTCTGGTCATTTGCGGGTATTGCCAGCAGAAACGCCGGCGCGCGCCCATGATCATGTCGATATTCTTCTCGACGATGGTCAGTGCCTGCGCTTTCATGACCCGCGCCGTTTTGGCCTTTTGCTCTGGGGAGAGGATTGGTCGACGGACCCGCTGCTCGCTCGCCTCGGCCCGGAGCCCTTGGGGCCGGATTTCGATGGAAGCTATCTGTACCGACGCAGCCGCAGGCATCAACAAGCCATCAAGAGCTTTCTCATGGATGCCCAGCAGGTAGTAGGAGTGGGCAATATCTATGCCAACGAATCCCTCTTTCGGGCCGGTATCGACCCGCGTCGTGCCGCCGGACGCATTGCCCTGCCGCGCTACGAGCGCCTTGCCCGAGCAGTAGTCGAAGTGTTGCAGGAGGCGATTGCCGAGGGAGGCACGACCCTGCGCGACTTTACCAGGCCGGATGGCAAAAAGGGGTATTTTCGACTATCTCTTGCTGTGTATGGTCGGGATGGAGAGCCCTGTCATGCCTGCGGCGCACTTTTGCGTGGTATCCGTATTGCGGGGCGCTCCACCGTTTTTTGCAGTAATTGCCAGCGGTAACAGGCCACTTCATGACAGAAACCTTCTCTGCCGCCCCCGTTTTGCAGGCTACGGCAGCCTTTACCGAATGGACGACGCGGGTGATTGGCGTGCTCGAAGATCTTGCCCGGCAGGCGAGCGAGCAGGGGTTGATGCCGAGCGGGACGATCCTCGAGGTGGAATCTCTGGCCCACGAGCTGGCGCAGACCCACCCCCGCCTCACCCTCTTTGGCGAGGGATCGCGCGGAAAAAGCGAGCTCATCAATGCCCTGTTTTTTGCACCCCTGGGCAGGCGCCTGTTACCGGTCAGTGCCGGGCAAACTACCCTTTGTCCCATCGAATTGCGGGCGGGAGAGGGCGACGAACTCGCCCTGCATCTGCTCCCCGTCCATACTCGCGCCAGTCGGGAACAACTCGAACGCAGCAAATTGCCGGCAGAGCTCTGGACCCATCTCTATCCTGCCCCCGACCACACGGCGGCAACACTGTTAGACCAGGTAACAGAAACCAGCTGTGTTCCTCTCCAGGAGGCCAGGGAACTCGGTTTTTACGGCGTCGCCCTGGGGGGTGCCGAGCCGGATCTCCGTCTGTACCCTGCCTGCGCCGAGGGAAAAATACTGATCCCACGCTGGCGCTATGCCCGGGTCGACCTACCGCGTAACTATTTCGCCAGTAACCTGGTCGTTGTCGATACCCCGGGGGTTAACGCTCTCGGTGCCGAGCCCGAGTTGACTCGCCAGCACTTGGCCCAGGCTGATGCGGTCCTCCTGGTGCTGGGTATCGATACTGGCGTTACCCGCAGCGAATTGGCGCTCTGGCAACAGTACCTGCAGACCCATCCCGAGGCCAACCCGCTGGTGGTCCTCAACAAAATCGATACCCTCTGGGATGAGCTGCGATCACCGGCAGAGATCGAGGCAGAAACCGCCGCGCAGGTACGCAGCACTGCAGAGCGCTTGGGTGTGCCCGTGGAGCGGGTGCTGCCCATCAGCGCGCAGCAGGCCTGGATGGCTCGCTTATCCGGGGATGACGAAGGAGTGCAGCGCTCGCGCATTGGCACGCTTGAACAGGCCATTGCCGAGTTATTGATTCCTGCCCGGCAACGCGCAGTGCAAGAAAAGTGTCTTTTTTGGTTGAATACGCATCTCTCCGCACAACGCGCGCGAGCGCAGGAACAACTCCAGAAACTGGCGGGCAAAATTGCCGAGATGCAGCGACTACAGGGCCGTAGCGCCGAGAAGTCAGCGTCTCTGCGCCGCCAGCATCAGCAGAATTTGGTGCGCCTGGATCGACAACGTCAAGCCCTACACGCCTTTGGTCAAGAACTGGTTAATGCGAGCAACGAAAAGCTCAGCCCTTTACTCGCTTACCAAAGCTGTGAGCCAATGCTGCAGCAAATGTCGCGCACCCTAAACGAGGCAGCTTCGGCGCGCGGCGCACTGGCGCAGTTACAAGCATCGCAGCAGCAGATTCGCGAACAGTTCCAGCAAGCCATAGCCGCAGCCCAGCAGCTCGAGCGTGACCTGGCCGAGGGCTATGGCAAGTTGCAAGAACATCACGGGCTGCCTCCCATGGCATCCCTCGCCAACGAGTTGCAACAGGATTTGCAAACTCTAGAGGATCTTTTTACGCGCCACGATCCCCAGCCCAAAGGGTTGTTGCGGGCACTCGGCCCAAGGCGAAGTGCCGTAAGAGCCGGCTTTGCGCACGCCGCCGAAGAAATCCGCGAATTGTGCCTGCAGCGATCGCGACGGCTACAACATTGGCAAAGTTTTGCGCTCGTTCCGTTGCGGGCTGAAACCCAAAGCTGCCAGGAAAAAATGGGACGAGAGCTCAAGCTGCTCAGCAATGTTGCTGCTTCTCAGCAAAGTCTAGAAAAACGCACCCAGAGTCTGCAGCGTCAGGAGCAGGAATTGATGGCGAGGCTACAGTCGGTATCGTCTCTCTTCGACCGACTGCGCGAGGCGATTGGCGGCAGGATCAGCACCGATCAGACCTGACCGGTAAGCAGCAAAAACTTTTCCTGCAGGGCTTCGGGTGACTCGGGATTGGCTGGGTCGAGCTCGATGCAGTCTACCGGACAAACCTCCTGACATTGCGGGGTGTCGTAGTGGCCGACGCACTGGGTGCAGAGCCCTGCCTCAATCACGTAGATCTGTGACCCCATGTGAATGGCGCCATTGGGACACTCGGGTTCGCAAACGTCGCAATTGATGCAGGTGTCGAGGATGTGCAAAGACATGAGGATCCGCCCTAAATGAAATTGGACCTATTCTACCCTTTTCCCCTCTGCGGGGGCAAAGCGCTGGCGTAAGGCGTCGGCCACCACCGGCTGCACAAAGGCGCCCACATCCCCGCCCAAGCGACTGATTTCCCGAACCAGGCTCGAGGAAAGGAAGGTGTGGGCATCGGAGGTCATCAGGAAGAGGGTCTCTACATGCAGGTCCATGCGCCGCTGAATAGAAGCGAGCTGGAACTCGTGTTCAAAGTCGGAGACCGCGCGCAAGCCGCGTAGAATCACCCGCACCCCTTCTTCGGCAAGCAGGTGGAGGAGCAGGCCCTGGAAAGGCCGCACCCGCACCCTGGGTATACCCGCCAGGCAGGATTCCGCGAGGGCAACGCGATCGGCCAGAGGAAAGATGGTGGTCTTTGGCGTTTCGGCAGCTACCGCAACGACCACTTCGTCGAAGAGCTCCACCGCCCGCCGCACCAAGTCCTCATGCCCCAGGGTGATGGGGTCGAAGGTACCTGGGTAGACGATGCGGCGCGGACAGGGACTCGAATTCATGCAATGCTCCTCTGCTGCAGAAGAAGATAATGACTATCGCCGCAATGCCCTTGCCGATAGATCCGCCAGGTTACCGGCAATTCTGCGGCGGACCAGATCTCGGTAGCGCTGGCCTCGAGATACAGCCAAGCGCCAGGACGAAAAGGCCCCGGCTGCGCAAGCAATATGGGCAGTAGCCGCTGCGGCCAGCCCTGCGCAAAAGGCGGGTCGGCAAGGATCAAATCGTAGCAGGGTAGACTTGTCGATAGGGTATGCAGGGCATCATGGCTAATCAGCCGGGTGCGCGGCTCGAGACCGCAAAGGGTAAGGTTTTCGGCCAGTATCTGCCGGTGCTGTGGCGATTTTTCGACAAAATCCACGCGCGCGGCGCCTCGCGACCAAGCCTCGAGGCCAAGGGCACCGCTCCCCGCGAAGAGATCGAGAACCACAGCCCCAGGAACCTCTGCTGCCAACCAATTGAAGAGGCGTTCCCGTACCACCCCAGGGGTTGGCCGCAGGGCGTCGCCGCGAGGGGTGCGTAAGCTGCGGCCGCGGCAGCGCCCGGCAATGATGCGGATACTCATGGCATTTTCAAGAGATTGTTCGTCTTCGCCCTTCGCGAGATAATGCGCGCTGACATCAAAAATGAGGCAGGCCCCAGGATCATGGTTTTTGGCTGGTTTAAGCGTAACAAAAGCGTCCCCGAAGAGGAAACGCCACCCGCGTCCGTTGCGCCTGTCGAAGCCGAAGCCAGCCCCGCGCCTGCTGCCGAGCCCCTTCCCCCAGCTGAGCTGGCCGAATCGCCCGTAGCCGTCGGCCCTAGCACGGCAGAAGAAAACCAAGCGCGGGAATCAGCAAAACTCGAAGAAGAAGCGCCCAAAGCAGGCTTTTTGGCGCGGCTGAAGAGCGGTCTTGCCCGTTCCCGCGAGCAGCTCAGCGAGGGTGTGGCTCGTTTGGTTCTGGGCAAGAAGGAAATAGACGAAGAGCTGCTCGAAGAGCTCGAAGCCATCCTTCTGCAAGCCGACGTCGGCGTGCCCGCCACCCGCAGCATCTTGGACGCCGTTACGCAGCAGGTACGAAGACGCGAACTCACCGATCCCGCTGCCCTCCAGCAGGCCATCCGCCAGGCCCTGCTCGATCTCCTGCAGCCGCGCGCCTTGGCCTGGGCGCCGGTCAAAGGCAAAACCCAGGTACTGATGATGGTGGGGATCAACGGCGCCGGCAAGACCACTACCATCGGCAAACTCGCCGCACGCTGGAAGGCGGCGGGGTTTCAGGTGCTGCTCGGGGCGGGTGACACCTTTCGTGCCGCCGCCGTCGAGCAGTTGCAGGGCTGGGGAGCGCGGGTGCAGGTGCCGGTTATTGCGCAGGGCAGCGGCGCCGATAGCGCCTCGGTGCTCTACGACGCCTTTGCTGCCGCCCGGGCCCGTGCTGCCGACCTGCTCATTGCCGATACCGCTGGGCGCCTGCACACCCAAAACCACCTGATGGAAGAGCTCAAAAAGGTGAAGCGGGTGCTCGGCAAGCAGGACCCCGAAGCACCCCACCAAATTTGGTTGGTGCTCGATGCCGGCACTGGGCAAAATGCCCTGCAGCAGGCGCAGCAGTTCCATGCCGCCGTGGGGCTGACGGGCATTTGTATCACCAAGCTAGATGGCACCGCCAAGGGCGGCGTGGTTGCGGCCATTGCCCAAGCCTTGCCGGTGCCGATCCGTTTCATTGGCGTTGGCGAGGCAGTAGAAGACTTGCGTCCCTTTGACGCCGAGGCCTTTGTCGATGCGTTGTTTGCGCGGGAGTCCGCATGATTGAGTTTATCAATGTTACCAAGCACTATCCGGGGCGGCGCCATGTCTTGCGCGAGCTGAACCTGCATCTCGATAAAGGTGAGATGGTCCTGCTCACCGGCCCCTCGGGGGCGGGCAAGAGTACCTTGCTCAAACTGCTTACCCGCCTGGAGGCGGTCAGCCACGGAACCCTGCGAGTCGCCGGGGTCGATCTCGCCACGCTACGGCGGCGACATATTCCCGCCTACCGGCGCCGCGTGGGAGTAGTCTTTCAGGATCACAAGCTGCTGATGGATCGCAATGTCTACGACAATGTCGCCCTTACCCTGCAGGTAGCCGGTATGTCGCCTCGCCAGCTCGACAACCGGGTGCGTGCCGCCCTCGACAAAGTGGGGCTGAGTGAACACTGGCGCGAATTCCCCGCCACCCTTTCGGGGGGTGAGCAGCAACGGGTAGGCATTGCCCGTGCCATCGTCCACACCCCAGAAATCCTCCTCGCCGACGAGCCTACCGGGAACCTCGATCCGGAATTGAGCAACGACATCCTCGACATGTTCCGTGACTTTTATCGCCATGGCACGACGGTGCTGGTTGCCACCCACGATCAGGGCCAAGTGGAGCGTATGCGGCTGCGCACCTTGCACCTTGCCCACGGCCAACTGCAGGAGAGAGCATGAGCATCCACATCCGTCTCCAGGCCCTGCGCAACGCGCGCAACACTCTCCTGCGGCAGCCGATTGCCACCCTGCTTACGATCATTGCCCTGGCCGTGGTCTTTGCCCTACCCGTTGGCCTCTTCACTGCCCTCAGTAACATCCAGCAGCTTCTTGCCAGTTGGCACGATCAGGCGCAAATCTCCTTGTATTTGCACAGCGACGCAAGCCCGCAAGCCATTGCCCAGCTACGCACACAATTGCGTCAAAGCCCGGGTGTGGTGGCGGTGCGCTACGTAGACAAACAGCAGGCGCTGACCGACTTTCAGCGCTACGCGGGCATGACTGCGGCCATCCAGACCCTGGGTGAAAATCCGCTACCCGCCTCGCTCATTGTCGAACTCAATCCCCTCGCCCAGAGCCCCGAACAGCTCGAGCAGCAATTGCAGCAATGGAGCCACGCGGCAATCGTCAGCAGCGCGCAATCTGACCTGAAATGGGTGGCGCGCTTGCAGGCCATCGTTGCCCTCGGTACGCGAGCGGTCTATATCCTGGCGATTCTTCTTGCCTTGGGCGCCGTTTTGGTGATGGGCAATACCATTCGTCTGCACATCGAGCAGCGCCGCGACGAAATCGAAATCAGCTCCCTGGTGGGAGCGACCCGCAGCTTCATCCGCCGTCCTTTCCTCTACCAAGGGCTAATTCAGGGTATCTTTGCCGGTTTTTTAGCCTGGGCGATTGTGGCCGTTGCCTTCGCCGTCTTGCAGGGGCCGGTCAATCATCTCGCGAGTCTTTATGGTACTCAATTTCCCCTGCGTGCTCTGAGTCCTTTGGAAGGCTTCCTCCTCGTCCTCATCAGTGCCGCGCTGGGTTGGTTGGGTTCGCTGCTGGCGGTTGGGCGTCATCTCGACAATACCGTCTCTTGAAATCTCCCTGCGGCGCCCCAAGTTACCAACGAGTTGGGTTGGACTGAACCGGTGCGCGGGATTTTGGTCTATACTACAAAGGGATATTGGAGGCGGATGATGAACGAGTTGGCGGTCGCAAATCGAGAGTTGGCAACAGTTGACGGGATGGCAGCCTATCTGCGTTTCGTCAACGCACAGCCCTTGCTCACGGCAGAAGAGGAGCGGAACTACGCCCTGCAGCTGCGCGATCACGATGACATGGAGGCGGGCAAGGCCCTGGTCCTCAGCCATTTACGCTTTGTGGTGCGGGTTGCGCGGGCCTACCGCGGTTACGGTTTGCCAGAAGCCGATCTGATTCAGGAAGGCAACATTGGCTTGATGAAAGCGGTGAAGCGCTTTGATCCCGATCATGGCGTGCGTCTGGTATCTTTTGCCGTGCATTGGGTTAAGGCGGAAATGCACGAATACATCCTTCGTAACTGGCGTATTGTCAAAGTGGCGACGACCAAGGCGCAGCGTAAGCTGTTCTTTAATCTGCGTTCCAGCCGCACCGAAACGGGCTGGATGGATCAAGCGGAGAGCGCTGCTATTGCCGAAGAATTGGGTGTGGCGCAGAACGAGGTCCTGGAGATGGAAGGGCGCATGGCTGGCCACGATTATTCCATCAATCAGTCGAGCGAAGATGAGGACGGCCATGTCCGCAGTTTTGAGATCGAGGATCCAGCGCACTCTTCCGTCGAACAGCTCATCGAGCAGGACTGGGACCGTTCCCAGGAGCGCGGTTTGCGCAAGGCTCTGGCTGCCTTACCACAGCGCGATCGCTACATCATCGAGAACCGCTGGTTGAGCGAGGATCCAAAAACCCTGCAGGCCTTGGGTGATGAGTTGGGCGTTTCGGCAGAGCGGGTTCGCCAACTGGAGAAGAGCAGCATGGGTAAGTTGCGCGCCCTTCTTCTCGAGGGCCCTGCTGCGGCATGAGCCCAGCCGCCCTGGTCTTTCATATCGACGATCCAGGGCGCTGGCCGGTTCTTCTGGGAAATCTTCGTAACGCGCGGCGCGGCGATCCACAGACAGCATTGCGCGTTGTGGCCAACGGATCGGCGCCCATTGCCCTCTGGGCCGAAAGCCTTTGGCGTCGAGACGCTGTCGAATTGATGCGGCAGGGCGTCGAGTTTTTCTTTTGTCAGAATAGTTTGCAGGCCTATGCCCTCGATGCGGCAGGCCGTCCGGAAGGGAGCCATCTGGCGCCCGCTGGCGTTCTCGCTTTGGCCGAGGCGCAGCAGCAGGGTTTTGCCTACATCAAACCGTAACCTGCTCTCCCTTCCTTTCCATCGGGTTGCGTAAGGGAGGTACGGATTGTTGACTCAACCGCTAGGGATCAGCGCGGCCATTGTTGTGATTATGGCTCTGCTCTGGTTCGCACAGTTTCGCTATTTTCGTCATCACCCGCAGCAGGGTTCTCTGACCATCTATCTGCTGCGGCTCATCGTCAAGGCCAGTGTCCTGCTCGGCGGAATCCTCGCCTTGGCGGTGGAGTGGGGCATGCCCAAGCAGGGGCTACGCGCTCTGGGCCACTATTTTCTGGAAGGCTTTACCGTCAGCAAGGTGCAGATCAACCCGGCGCATATCGTTGCGGCGGTAGTGGTCTTAGCACTGCTGTTGCGCTTCGTAGAGTTTTTTACCCAACGTCTCGACCATTTTCTCGGCCTGTTTTCTCTTGACGTTGGTGCGCGGTATTCCCTCGTCACCCTGAGCAAATATTTGGCCATTATTCTCAGCGTGGCGATTGGGTTGAGCCTTGCCGGCGTTCCTCTGGGCAAGTTTGCGTTGGTGGCCAGTGCCCTTTCGGTGGGGATCGGTTTTGGCCTGCAGACCATGGTGAATAATTTTGTTTCGGGGATCATCCTCATCTTCGAACGTCCCATCAAGGTCGGGGACTGGATCGCCGTGGGCAGTACCGAAGGCTACGTCAAAAAAATCAGCATTCGCTATACCCTGATCCTTACCTTCAACCGCACCGAGGTCTTTGTTCCCAACTCGGAGATTATCTCCGGGCAGGTCACTAATTGGATGTATTCCAACAATGTTCTACGCCTGATGTTACCCTTTACCGTGCAGCACGAGGCCGACCTGCAGCGGGTCAAGGATCTGATGGTGCAAGTGGCACGCCAGCATCCCGATGTGATGCAGGATGACCCCAGTATCATTCCGCCCTCTGCCCTCATCCTCGATGTGAACAGCAACGGAGTGGTGGTTTACTTGCGCGTGTACATTGCAGACTGCAATCTCGCTTTCAATGTGCAAACCGATCTACGCGCCGGAGTGATGGAGGCCCTACTCAGCGCTGGCATTCCCCTTGCCCGGCAACAACAGGATGTGCGCATCCTCAATGGGCAGCTCGAGCCCCTGCGCCTGGCCGCGGAGGGCGAGGCCAGCGCTTAAAGAATATAGCGGGAGAGATCTTCGTCGGCGGCAAGATCGCCCAGGCGGCTGTCGACGTAGGCAGCGTTGATGCGCACCGTGCTGCCCTCGATGTCCGGTGCCTGAAAGGCGAGTTCTTCCAGGAGCCGCTCCATAACCGTATGCAGGCGACGGGCACCGATGTTTTCGACGCGCTCATTCACCTGCTGAGCGATTTCTGCAACGCGCCGAATGCCGGAGTCGGCGAATTCCAACTGCACGCCATCGGCGGCGAGCAGAGCCGCATACTGGCGGATCAGGGCGTTTTCGGGCTCGCGCAAGATGCGTTCCAGATCCTCGGCCTGCAGCGCCTGTAATTCGACGCGAATAGGCAGGCGCCCCTGCAATTCCGGTATCAAATCCGAGGGTTTGCTGAGATGGAAGGCCCCGGAGGCAATAAAGAGGATATGGTCGGTCTTGACCACCCCATAGCGGGTACTCACGTTGGCACCCTCGATCAGGGGCAGTAGATCGCGCTGTACCCCCTCCCGCGACACGTCGGGTCCGCTGTGCTGGCCGCCGCGGGTAGTCACCTTGTCGATCTCATCGAGAAAGACGATGCCGTCGTTTTGCAGGCGCTCCAGGGCCAGACTGCGGACCTCCTCCTCGTTGACCAGTTTGGCGGCTTCTTCTTCCGTCAACAGCCGCCGCGCCTCGGCAATGGGCAGCTTCCGCTTGCTGGTTTTTTGCGGCGCCATGTTGCTGAAGAGATCGCGCAGTTGGGCGCTCATCTCCTCCATCCCCGGCGGCGTCATGATCTCCACGCTCGTTTTTGGAGCGGCCAATTCGATCTCTATTTCCTGCGCATCGAGTCGCCCCTCGCGCAGCATTTTGCGAAATTTTTGTCGGGTGCCTTCGTCTTGGCGCGGCACACTGCTGTCTCGGGGGCCGGGCACAAAAATATCGAGCAAACGCTCCTCCGCCAGTTCTTCGGCGCGCTGGCTGTTGGCCGCCTGGCGCTCGGCGCGCAGCATGTTGACGGCAATTTCTGCCAAGTCACGAATGATGGATTCTACATCCTTGCCCACATAGCCCACCTCGGTGAACTTGGTGGCCTCCACCTTGAGAAAGGGCGCGTTGGCAAGTTGCGCCAGCCGCCGGGCGATTTCTGTTTTACCCACGCCCGTTGGGCCGATCATGAGGATATTTTTGGGGGTGATTTCCTTGCGCAGCGGCCCTTCCACCTGGGCGCGGCGCCAGCGGTTGCGCAGGGCGACGGCAACGGCGCGCTTGGCGGCGGTCTGGCCAATGATATATTTGTCGAGCTCCTCGACGATTTCGCGGGGGGTCATTGCGCTCATATTCATACCAATTCTTCCACCGTATGTTGTTGATTGGTGTAGATGCAGATGTCGCCGGCAATACCCAGGGCGCGCTCGGCAATGGCGCGCGCGGGTAGATCGCTGTGTTCGAGCAGGGCGCGGGCCGCAGCGAGGGCGTAGGGTCCGCCAGAACCAATGGCAATGATGCCGTATTCGGGCTCGAGCACATCGCCCTGCCCGGTAATGATCAGACT